>NZ_JAEDOV010000020.1:0-8119 GCF_017872535.1 Ruegeria sp. HKCCSP351
GCGCACCTACCGGGATTCTGTCTTCTTCAACGAAACCATCCTCGCCACGCCGCGAGCGATCCTTTTTGCTTTCTTGAATTGGGCCACGCGCCTAGATGGCGGACTAGCCATCTTGATGGACCTCGCGATTGTAGCGCTGTCCTTCCTGGCCCTACTCTTCGTTGCACGGTTCGTGCGCTCCATCGCCCGAAGGTGGATTGGACGCGTGCCAACCATCTCGAATCTTCTGGAAGCTTTCCTTGAAGGAGTGGTCTTCTGGCTTGTCGTTGTCATTGGCCTGCTGGTGGTTCTAGCGAGCCTTGGCGTCAATATCACCCCGCTCTTTGCCATGATCGGTGGTGCCTCCTTCATTCTGGCATTTGCCTTTCAGGACACGCTTGGCAATCTCGCAAGTGGCCTGATGATCATGATTAATCAGCCCTTTGACGAAGGCGATTATGTCGAGGTGGGCGGCGTCGGTGGAACGGTAAAGTCAGTGAGCATTGTCGCTACAACCGTGGTCACCGGAGACAATCAAGTGATCGTGATCCCGAACAAGAACGTTTGGGGCAACGTCATCACCAATGTCACAGCCAGTGATACGCGGCGTGTCGATCTCGTATTTGGCATATCGTATGAGGACTCTATCCCCGAAGCGATGGAGGTCTTGCGGCGCGTGGTCACAAACCACCCGGCAGTTTTGAAGGCTCCCGAACCCAACATTCGCGTGCACCAATTGGCGGACAGTTCGGTGAACTTCATCTGCCGCCCATGGGCAAGAACAGAGGACTATTGGACGGTCTACTGGGATCTCACACATCAGATGAAAGAGGCGTTTGACGTGGCGGGGATATCCATCCCCTATCCGCAGCAGGATGTTCATATCAAAACGCAGGTAGGCTAGTGGCGGGACATTCCAAAGACGGCGGCATGCATACCGCAGCGACAGGCTGGCAAAGGCTCGATCGCGCCGCATTCGGCATTATCTACGGCGCCATTATGGTACTGAGCATCCTGATCGCCGCAGGCCATCACCCGCAACCGCCCTTTGAGACTGCTGCCGTACTTTTCGGCTCCGTTTTTGCCATAACGCTCGCAAAGGCGTTCGCCGAGCTAATGGCGCATGCACTCGACACAGGCGAACGCATGACGCGCGACGCATGGAAGAATGCCTGGCGACACAGCTCACCAACTCTTGCGGTCGCCAATCTGCCAACACTCTTCTTCATATTTGCGGGTCTTGGATGGATTTCTGCAGATCTCGCATCGACGCTTTCGCAGATTGTCGCAGTGCTGCTGCTAGCCGTGCTGGGAGTGCGTGTCGGTTGGGTCATCGACGGGAAACTCCTACCGGCAATACTTGGCGGCCTCTTCTCCGGGTCTGTCGGCTTAGGTCTCGCGATCCTCAAGCACCTGATTCATTAACAGCAAAAAATTGGATCTTTGATCCGGGGAACTTCGGTCTGAAGGACAATGCAGCCGGTCACGTCAGCACAAAAACTAACGGATGGCCTCTAGTTTCAGTTCGACGGCTCGTAGGGTTCCAGCACTCCGAACGGGACCGGCGGTTCCTCAACTAAGGTCCTCTCAAACTCCACGATCTTCTCGAAGATGACGGGCAGAATCCACGTGGACTCCTCCTGAATCTCGTATTCCTCTTTCGGGTCAGTGATGAGGTTGAAGACACGAGGCACATTAAGCGGGCGTGGCTCGCTGTTCATGTTCTCCAACTCGATCAGGTGGAGCTTCCAATTGCGCCACTTGTAGCCGTACACATCGTCGTTGTTGTAGATGATGAAGCCTTCCCGGTTCGAAGTGTCCTGCTCCCCCAGAAAGAAGTCGAGTTGATCGACGCCATCGATAATCCGATCTTCCGGAACATCGTAGCCAGCGGCGCGGCCCAGAGTTGGCAGCATATCCACCAGATGCACGATTTCGTTGCTGGTAGAACCCGCTTCGATGCGACCTGGCCACCGCATTAGGAATGGAACACGCAGCGATCCTTCCCACGCAGTGAAATAGTTGCCGCGCCATGGTCCGGCCGTGCCATGCCATGGTTGGAAGTACTCAGGCCCGTTGTCGCTCAGCCAAATGACGATTGTATTGTCTTCAATCCCAAGCGCGCTAATCGCGTCGAGGATTTGCCCGGAGCGGAAATCAATCTCGGCCAGCACGTCAGCATAATGGCCATTGCCCGTGATCCCGTCGAAATCGGGATGTGGCAGCGTTGGCAGATGAGGCTGCGTAAAGGGCACAAACGCGAAAAACGGCTTATCTCTTGAGACGGAACGTTCCATGAAATCGATGGCGCGAGCGGTCAGTTCGCTGTCAATCTCGCGTCTGGACTCGATGGTGTAGGGTTTGACGTCTCGAGGTGTTTCGTCGCGCTTCGCTTCCTGGATCATGGGTTGTCCACTGACCGAGGCATCAAACTGAAACTGGGACGAATACTCGGATTCGTCTGTCGTGTTCGCGACGCCATACCACTCGTCGAAACCTTGATCAGTGGGGAAACGCCCAGGCATGTCACCAAGGTGCCATTTGCCGAACATGCCGGTTGCGTAGCCAGCATCCGAAAACAACTCGGCCATCGTCACTTCCCAGTTCACCATGCCGTAAGGCACGCCCCAAACCACCCTGGTGGTGGCAGAACGGATTGGACGCCTCCCAGTCATCAATGCCGAACGGCTTGGAGTGCATTGCGGTTCGACATTGAAGTTCAGCAGCCTCATGCCCTCTGCGGCCAGCGCATCGAGACGAGGCGTTGCGGCCCCCCGTAGCTCTCCACCGCCGTACACGCCCAATTCGCCCCAGCCGAGGTTGTCGACCATCATTAACACGACACTGGGCTGCTCATTGGTCTGAGCCACAGATGAGGTGCCCCACAAGGCACAAGCTGCAATCGACATCAGGATTGGTTTGAGCGGATTTCTCATTTGGGTTCCCCCGTGTAGGTCCGAGTATTCGTGAAGCGACCGTTCCGGCAGGTCATCGACTCACGCATAGGCTATTAGGACTATCGTCCTAATCTTGGCGAGCAGATCGATCTGTGTCAACGTTGCGTTACGACCACTGTCAGAATTGGAACATGCCTATGGTGATGCTCCTCACCGGCAAAACGCAAAGCGAACTGGATCGATGGACAAGAAGATCGAAAGGTACATTCCCGAAAGGGTAACGTTCCTGCTGCGGGATTTGGTCGTCCAGCGCCCGGTAGCAAAAGAAACCCACGGGCTTTCCAGTGGTGACAGCACCAAGCGGCGGATACTTGATGCGGCCTTTACGCTCTTCATCGGCGCCCGAGCAGAAGACTACACGATGCGCAATTTGGCGAACGCCTTGGATATGCGCGTCGGCAATTTGACATATCACTATAAAACCAAGTCAGAACTCCTCGACAGCCTCGTTCGGGATCAACTCGCGAACTATGCGGACGACATTCTGATGTGCCTGCAAGTAAGCGAAGCCACACCACAGGCTGCGCTCGAAAGGGTGGTAACACTCCTTGTTCAGGACTTGCGCCGACCGGAGATCGCATTCTTTCCGCAACTCTGGGCACGTTCATTGAATGACGATGCTGCGGCCGAACTGATGGACAAAATCCACGAGCTTGAGCGACAGGTGATTGCAGGGCTGATCGGAGCCACCCGTCCCGACTGGCCGCAAGACGACTGCGAGTCACTAGCACTTCACGTCACTGCAGCAATTGAAGGGCTTACCTTGTTCATCGGGCGCAACAAGAAATCACATGGCATCTATGCAGCGCCCGAACAGGAGATCGTCCGGGTACTCAGAGTTGTGCTGGAAACGCCCGCCGTCCGAGCCAGTGCAAAATTTGAAACTTAAATTGACAGGCGGCTCCGGGCTCGATGCGGACAATCAGAGCAATTCAGTGAACGGCTGCCTTGCGGACCTTCCGGACCGTCGCCATGGTTGCCCTACCAGACGACCCCGGCCCAAAGCGGTCACACAAACCGCGCCAATGCTTCGCTTCGCCACAGTGGTCGTTCGGACAAAATGCAGCATCGTGCTTCAGGTTCTTCAATTTCGAAGAACCACTTTCCGGCCGGTTTTCGAGCCCCAAAAAGCGGGAATCTACTGGCGAAAATACCGATCTCCGACACTACAAGTCGCACATATAGGGGCAGCCCTACCTTGCAGCTTTCCCGCTTCGTCAACCTATCAATGCCTACTCGCCCTCTCTTTCCTCAGAGGTGGGCATGGACCACCGAGAGGGCATGGTGGAGGGCGCGATTGGCAAAATCGGTCGCCTCAGGCGTCGCCCTGGTCGGAACTCTCGCGTCTTTTTGGTACGCATCTGAAACCTTCAGCACTCGTCCCTCCATGACTGTGCCCCAGACGCCGATATCCTTGATCGTCATCGGGTCGACGGTGATCGGGTTCTCGGTGAGAATGGTGAAATTGGCGAGCTTGCCAGGCTCGATGCTTCCGCGCTCATCCTCAAGCCGGTGCGACCAGGCGGCGTTGATGGTCACCCCTCGCAACGCCTGCTCTGCACTTACACGCTGGTTCTCTCCAGCAACCCGGCCAGAGCTCGTCACCCGATTCACCGCGCACCACATCAGGAATAACGGATCGCCCGGCGCCATCGGCATGTCGGAATGCAGTGACCAGGAAATACCTGCGCGTTCCAAATCCGCCAGCCGTACCATCTGGTCGGCACGCTCCGGGCCTAGGCCGGTTTCGCTGTAGCGATCCGAAAGCGCCGTGACGTAATATGGGTTCGCGCTGACAATCGCACCGAGCTTGCGGATGCGCTCGATTTGGTCCGGAGCGCTGACGGCGAAATGCACGATCACCGTACGATGGTCATAGCGCGGGTTGCGACGCAGGTTCTCCTCCAACGCGTTCAGCACCCGGTCGAGTCCGGCATCGCCGTTAACATGCACATGCACCTGGTAACCGGCATCCCAGTAGATGCGGAAGGCGCGCTCGAAGGCGTCAAGATCCATCATCCATTCGCCGCGATAATCGCCGATGGGCGGCTGGCGCAGCTGGATCGCGAGCGAGTAGATCGCGCCATCGGCAAAGAGTTTCACGGTCTTCTTTTTCATGCTGGTCATGCCGGAATACCAGTCTTCCAGCGCCAGCGCGGCTGGGATCACCTGGTCATCGTCCTTGTTAGCGGCAACAAGGCTCTTGCCGTCGGCGATGAAGCTCCAGCGGAAGGGCATGGAGGGGGGCGACATTACCTCGTTCACTGCGTCCTGCACAGGCTTGGCGAGGATACCGCCCGGCTCGTTGCCATAAGTCACGCCCTTGGCATGCATGTAGTCGCGCATCAGCTCCAGCCCGGCGCGAAACTTGTCGGGATCCGCCACCATCGGCGCGATCTGGGGCAGGACGGCAAACAATCCCTGCTCCCAGAAATGGCCGTCCCGATAGCTCGACTGGGCGTTGGCAGATGGGGACCAGCCCGCCATGAGCTCCTCGGTCACGCCGGCCTTCTCCATCGCCGCCGTGTTCAGGATGAATTCATGGCAGGATCGGGCCCAGGCGAAGATCGGGCGCGTGGTGCTGATCCTGTCGAGATCGCCGCGGGTCAGCGGTCCGTAGAAGGCCGCATGGTAGCCCCAGGTGAGCAAAGGCTCGTCAGGATCGCCAAGCGCGGCCTCTGCAGCGGCGAGGCGGGTCATGAAATCGTCCTTTTCCTTCACAGCGGGGACGGTGCCGCCAGGCAAGTCCCAGTCCTCTATGGCGAGGATATGCGAAGACATGGTCAGCCCGGCAAGGACCGGGTGGTCATGCTGCGCGATGAAGCCGGGGACGATTACATGGTTTTCGAACCTGCGGTCGACATCATGGGGCTGGTCTCCCAGCACGGCCTCGACCTCATCGAGCGTGCCGATGGCGAGAATACGGCCGTTCACGACGGCCACCGCCTGTGCGATGGAGCGGTCGGGGTCGAGCGTGAGGATCTCGCGGGCGGTGAAAATGGTTGCCGTATCGAGATCCAGCATGGCGCCGCCGATATCTGACAGCGAGCTTGCGTCGGCCCAACCCATTCCCGGAAGCGCCATCGCGGTGGAACTGGCAAGCGCGGCCTTGAGGAAAAGTCGTCTCTGAATCATCGGCATGGTTTCTCCTCTTCATCAGCAATAGCGGCGGGATTCGTCGGGGAGCAGAAACCAGTATGAGCCTTGGTCACATCGGTTGCCGTCATTTAATATTCTGGTCCGCAACAAGCCCCTATCAACGTAACAGAAACTGCCGAAACGGCGCCACCCGCACTCGATCTCGAGGCGTCGTCCAGTTGGTCAGGACCCTCCGTCCTTGGCCTTGTCCCAGTTCTCGCGGAAATACTCCCATTCATCGACCTTGGTGCCATCCGGAAGGATGCAATACCCGCGCTGTCCGTCAGCTTCGGTTTCGATCACAGATTTCCCACCGCTTTCGACACAGAAAACAGATGCCGGATTGGCAATTGTAGTTTGAGCGGTTGCGAGCGCTGGCAACGCGGCAAGAATGATCATCGGAAAGCTTGGGAAAACAATCTTTATCATATGGATACCTCCTATGAAAGAAAGCTATCTGTGCTCGTCTGAACTCTACAGCGCCGGACGGACGGGTCAATATAGTTACCCTCGCCCATTTGCGGTTTCCCGCCTTCCTTTTAGTGGCATTTCAACGGCGCCGAATTGAAGCATTTCACGCCCCTCGCTGCTCTGGTTGAGCTCGGAGAAGTCCGGCCTCTCTCCTTCGGACCTATGCTGGCCTCTTGTCCAGAGTATCGGCTCGGAGCGGACGTTCGTCCAGATCGCTGTCAAATCTGCAACGGGCTCAGTGCCGACGGTCAGCCCGAATTGTGCGAAAGACAGCTTCCGAAAGTCGAATGTCGGCACATTGGGCCAAGCCATTGAAACCAAGACATCGTCTCAATTCTTTCTATGTCTGCTTTCGGGGCTGGGCTACAGCACGTACCGCTGCATCGCCGCAAGGCTGCTTCGAGCGCAAAGCGGACGACACTTGCGTCCAATGATGAAAAAGCCGAGCTTGGCTTTATGACTGATGAAGCGAGAAGAAAAACGATGGTCGTGGGTGCGACTGGCGGCATAGGCAGCGTTGTAGCTCTTAGGCGGGCACGAGAAGGCGACGCCATTACTTTGATCGGACGGGACCACGTGAAGCTGTCTACCGTAGCTGATAGGATCGGCAATGGACACGGCAAGCCAGGAGTTCTAACCGTGGACCTCGGTGACATGGATGCCTGCGCCAAATGCATTCATGAGGCCGCCGCATTGATGGGAGGTCTCGACACCTTTATTTTTTGCGCAGGCGCGCATGCAAGAGCTCGAACACCGGAAGCGGACCTGCCAAGCTGGGACCACGTGCTGGATGTGAATTTTCGTTCGTTCGTCCATCTAATCCGAAAGGGCATTGTTCCTATCAATGCATCCGGACGCGGCGCAATCATAGCCATAGGTTCGATCCCTTACGCCCACGCCGGTGCGGGGATGAATCATGCTGCCAAGCGGGCACTCACCGGCTTTTGCGAGGCACTCTTCGAAGATGTTCGCGAGTTTGGAACAAAGGTAAGTATGATACACCCTGGCTTTGTCGCTACATCCATGTCAGCGTCACCGAGGCTTCAATCGGATTTGATGATCCAGCCAGAAGATGTTTCTGACGCCGTCCAGTATGTCTTGCAATCCGCTCCTACCGCGTGCCCGACCGAGATCGTTATCCGCCCACAACGATCACCCTACAATTGAATTTCTCCAATATCGGTTGAAACCACATCGTCTTCTAAGCGTAAGAGCGGCTAAGCTTACTTGAATTTTCTCTGATAGAATTTGTTGGGGCTCGCGCTCAGAACACGAAAGCGGACATTGATACGTTGAAGCAACTAGCTGCCGCCGATAGAGTTTCATAGAGAGGTTTGCTGTTATGTACACCCTGATTGACACTGTGGTTGTGGGCGGAGGTCAAGCTGGTCTTTCCGTTAGCTGGCACTTAAAGCAGGCTGGTCGTGATCACGTTGAGCAGCCTCATCTGACCTGGCTGCGCGCATTCGAAGCGTCGGCCAGGCATCTGAGCTTTACCCATGCGGCGCAGGAACTGAACTGGACCTGTCCCATTTTTGTGCCGCCCCAAGTGCTCGTTTAGGCCACTTTCCGTT
>NZ_JAEDOV010000021.1:0-2500 GCF_017872535.1 Ruegeria sp. HKCCSP351
TGGTTGCGGGAGCAGGATTTGAACCTGCGACCTTCAGGTTATGAGCCTGACGAGCTACCGGGCTGCTCCATCCCGCGTCAGAGTCAGATTTGTTTTCATCGTTTTAGAGAGATTTGGGGATTTTTCTAGGTTTGGCGGTGACCTACTCTCCCGGGGCTTAAGCCCAAGTACCATTGGCGCGGCAGTGCTTAACTTCCGGGTTCGGGATGGGACCGGGTGTTTCACTTGCGCTATGACCACCAAACCGAGGAAAATCCCCCCGTCGCTGTTTTTGCTTTGCAAAAAAGCGACGGGTGGCAGGCAGCGTATTTGTGAAGCAAATGCGCGGTGCCACTCGGTTGTGTAATCAATCAACACCGTGCAATCCGCGTTGCGGATTGTCACGCGCCATCCAACTCAGGGTGTGTATGTCTTTGATTTGTCTTTCCATTACTGGATCAAATCAAGCCTATCGGGCGATTAGTACCGGTCAACTGAACGCATTACTGCGCTTACATCTCCGGCCTATTGACGTGGTGGTCTTCCACGGCCCTCAGGGAGACCTTGTTTTGAGGGGGGCTTCCCGCTTAGATGCCTTCAGCGGTTATCCTGTCCGATCATAGCTACCCAGCACTGCCGTTGGCACGACAACTGGTCCACCAGTGGATCGTTCACCCCGGTCCTCTCGTACTAGGGGCAACTCCTCTCAAGTCTCCTACACCCACGGCAGATAGGGACCGAACTGTCTCACGACGTTCTAAACCCAGCTCACGTACCTCTTTAAACGGCGAACAGCCGTACCCTTGGGACCTGCTCCAGCCCCAGGATGAGATGAGCCGACATCGAGGTGCCAAACACTGCCGTCGATATGGACTCTTGGGCAGTATCAGCCTGTTATCCCCGGCGTACCTTTTATCCGTTGAGCGATGGCCCTTCCACTCGGGACCACCGGATCACTATGGCCGTCTTTCGACTCTGCTCGACTTGTCAGTCTTGCAGTCAGGCTGGCTTCTGCCATTGCACTCAACGAGCGATTTCCGACCGCTCTGAGCCAACCTTCGCGCGCCTCCGTTACGCTTTAGGAGGCGACCGCCCCAGTCAAACTACCCGCCACGCAGGGTCCCGGATCCGGATAACGGACCGCGGTTAGACATCAAGAGTGCGAAGGGTGGTATCTCAAGGGAGGCTCCACGGATACTTGCGTTTCCGCTTCAAAGCCTACCACCTATCCTGCACATCACAATCCTGATGCCAGTGCGAAGCTGTAGTAAAGGTGCACGGGGTCTTTCCGTCTAACCGCGGGAAGCCTGCATCTTGACAGGCAATTCAATTTCGCTGAGTCGATGTTGGAGACAGCGGGGAAGTCGTTACGCCATTCGTGCAGGTCGGAACTTACCCGACAAGGAATTTCGCTACCTTAGGACCGTTATAGTTACGGCCGCCGTTTACCTGGGCTTCAATTCAAGGCTCTCACCTCTCCTTTTAACCTTCAGGCACCGGGCAGGCGTCAGACCCTATACGTCGTCTTGCGACTTCGCAGAGCCCTGTGTTTTTAATAAACAGTCGCCACCCCCTGGTTTGTGCCCCCAGCCCCTAGTTGCCTAGGAACCGGGCCTCCTTCTCGCGAACTTACGGAGGTATTTTGCCGAGTTCCTTCAACATCGTTCTCTCAAGCGCCTTGGTATGCTCTACCAGTCCACCTGTGTCGGTTTAGGGTACGGTCTGATGGAGGGCTATTTCCAGGAACCACTCAGCAGCCCAATCAATCCGATAAGATTGAACTACACCTGTGATCCGTCACATCCTCCTGGCCTAGGAATATTAACCTAGTTCCCATCGCCTACGCCTTTCGGCCTCGGCTTAGGGGCCGGCTTACCCTGCTCAGATTAGCTTTAAGCAGGAACCCTTGGACTTTCGGCGAGAGTGTCTCTCACACTCTTTGTCGCTACTCATGTCATCATTCTCACTAGTGATCTCTCCACCGGATCCCTCACAGGCCGGCTTCATCGAAAGAACTCGATCCGTCATTACATCCCGCTGCTGTTACACAACACAGATGCAAATACGGATGAGTTCTATGTCACACTACGCTCTGCTACCATGCCTTACGGCATCCTAAGCTTCGGCTCATGGCTTGAGCCCCGTTACATCTTCGCCGCAGGACAACTTGTTTAGACCAGTGAGCTGTTACGCTATCTTTAAAGGATGGCTGCTTCTAAGCCAACCTCCTGGTTGTTTTGGTCGTCCCACCTGCTTTCCCACTTAGCCATGAATTGGGGGCCTTAGCTGTAGGTCAGGGTTGTTTCCCTCTCCACTACGGACGTTAGCATCCGCAGTGTGTCTGCCATCTAGTACTCCCGGGTATTCGGAGTTTGGTTAGGATCAGTAAGCCTGTGGGGCCCCATTACCCATCCAGTGCTCTACCCCCCGGGGTATTCGGATGACGCTCTACCTAAATAGATTTCGCAGAGAACCAGCTATCTCCGAGTTTGATTGGCCTTTCACCCCTAGGCACAGCTCA
>NZ_JAEDOV010000022.1:0-5726 GCF_017872535.1 Ruegeria sp. HKCCSP351
TCTGCAGTTTGCCGCAAAGCGCGACGGTTGGCTGCAGACGCCATCCACCCCATCCGCAAATAGGACATTCGTCGTGATCGAGCGAATGAACGACTCCATCATTGATTTGCGTCAAAGGCTAGTGCACCGTCTTCTCTATTTTCGTTGTAATCCACGATTGACCAAGGAGGCCGAACAGATGCGGTCCCAAAAGAAACCCGCGGGCTTTCCAGTGGTGACAGCACCAAACGGCGGATACTTGATGCGGCTTTTGCCCTATTCATCGGCACCCGAGCAGAAGACTACACGATGCGCAATCTGGCAAACGCCTTGGATATGCGCGTTGGAAATCTGACGTATCACTACAAGACCAAGTCAGAACTTCTCGACAGCCTGGTTCGTGATCAACTCGCGAACTATGCGGATGACATACTGATGTGTCTGCAAATGAATGAAGCGAAACCCCAGACTGCACTCGAAAGGGTGGTGACACTTCTAGTTCAAGACTTGCGCCGACCGGAGATTGCGTTCTTCCCGCAACTCTGGGCGCGTTCATTACATGACGGCGCTGCGGCAGAACTGATGGACAAAATCCACGAGCTTGAGCGACAGGTGATTGCAGGGCTGATCGGAGCCAGCCGTCCAGACTGGCCACCAGAAGACTGCGAGTCACTAGCTCTTCACGTCACTGCAGCAATTGAAGGGCTTACTTTGTTCATCGGGCGAAACAAGAAATCACATGGCATCTATGCAGCGCCTGAACAGGAGATTGCACGCGTACTGAGAGTTGTGCTGGGAACCAAAAGCCGTCCGAGCCAGCGCGAAATTTGAGAGCTAAATTGAGTGGTCAGTCTGGGCTCTTTGCGGTCATTCGCTGAAGATGGCCTGATTGACTGCAACGCGCAGAAAAAGTAGACTTTGCAAAGTCCTGTTGTTCTACCTCAATCGCCCTTTGACACAAATCTTTTCCGAGTGCGATCACCCCGTGCTAGAAAACAATCCGGGTTCTTAAACCAAACAGAGTAATGCTATCCTGGTCAGGGTTCAGAAGCGGGTTGGAGATGAATTGTATCGACGGCGTGATCTGCAGCCCGGGTGAGATTGAAAAGCGATAGAATGCTTCAAGCGTGAACTGATCGCCGTCTTTGCCTCTTGCCTCAGCCCAGTTCAGACCCAGCCCGGCCAAATCGGTATTGTGACCGTAATAGCCGATACCGGCAGAAATGGACCGATCATAGAGTGCTGCTGTCCCTTTTGAGGCGCCTGCCCGAAAGAATGGCATCCACTTATTGTCAACAAACCATGCAGCAGAAAACGCGGCGCCGTAATCTTCTGGACGGCTACCATCATCAGCCGCGTCCGCATGCCAGAGGGTCAGATGGATATTGTCGAAGTAGATGCGATCAAAGCCAGAAGTGTAGCCGAGTTCGAGTGATTTGAATAAATTACCATCGCTGAACACATCAAAGTTTGGATCAGACGGGTCGGCATTTGCGTCTGAGACGCTCGCGACGGCGTAAAGGTTATCGCTCAGCTTTACCCCACCGGCAATGCCAATGCCTTGGTTGGGCGTGTTAATCGTCGGGTTGGTGTTGAAGGACAGGTTTTGGAAACCACTGTAGGGGCTTACCAACCCGTAAATATCCACAAAGTCGGTTACATCAATCTGCCCGACTTGCAGCGTCCACGAACCGTTCTCGGCCCTTTGGGTCCAGAACAGGTTGGTCAATAACAAACCATTATCGTTGAAGGCCGTCCCAGTGATCGAAAGCGCTCCGCCATCCAGCCCGAGAAACTGTGGGGCAACATCGGTATAGCTGTGCCGGTTTTCAATCTTGAATGTCAGGGAACCCCGTTCAGTTGCCTGCCAACTTCCGTAGAAACGAGCGATTCCACTTGCGGCTTCACCAGTTCCCAAATCTGCATTCGTGGTTTGGCCCAGTGCCAAGTAATCCACGTTGAACCGAAACCCACCCTCAGCCAGCCGGTCTTTCCACTGAAACCAACCCGGAGCGATGTTGCGTGGAAAATCGGAACGGTACTGTGGGTCGGTCAGTCCATCTCCGGGCTGTAGATCAGCCTCGACCGAAGAAGGCCCAGACAGTCCTTGTGCCGAGGCAGCGCCAGCAACCGCAACACTCAATGTGACAACGAGAAGTCTTATCATTCAGACGCCTTTGCCCCGCCGGTCTTGCGATGACCCGCTGCAAGGATGCGATCAGCAATCGATGCCGCCCAATCATTTGTTGTTGGCGTGCTGGTCATCAGATCTCGCATCGTTTCAGTCTGCGAGACCTCCAAAACATAGCTGGAGCTCATTGGCACATTGCCGTCTACGATGCGGAAAGTGTAATTTGTTTCTTCAATTGACAGTTTGCCTGTCAGCCGCACCGGTTCGTGCATAGTAGTGGGGCTCCAGTCGTCAAATACTCGCGCCCGGATCATCTGATTGGCGTTTGGCGGTGGGGTATGGCTGCACATGCCGCGTATGGGAACGAGGTAGACGACAGTGGTCCCGTCCGCTTCGAAAGGCGCTGGGATAGCGTAACCCGCCAATGTAACGATTTGACCATCAAGGTTCGGATTAGCCGCTGTTGCTGCTTTCTTGCGCCGGTCGGCGACGGTCCAGCGTTGGTCGATCAGCCAATCTGCATCAATCCCGTCTTCAGACAGTTCCTCAAGTGCCGCATTGATTTTTGCGGCACCGTCGGCCATCTGAGCCTCGCTGAGAGTGGCGTCGTTCAGCAGCTCCCTGTTTCGTACGATCGCCCGCAAGGATTCGATCTGTTGATAGTTCAAATCCTCAAAAGGATCCTCATAGGTTTGTGCCGACGGATCGATCAGATCCTGCCAGGCGATCTGCTCAGCCGTAGCGGGCGCGGCGAGCGGAACAAACAGCGTCAGAATGATCATAGTCAGCAAACGATGCATCTCTTTCTCCAAAAGTGTTTCGCGGGGCGGCCGAGGTAGAAAACCGCCCCGCAGGATCATCGGGTCAGCGTGTTCGTGTACATCACACCACCCAATTCAAATGTTTATGGATAAACAGCTGGTTCACGAACTGCCGGTCGGTACATAATGCTGTCGCTCTCGACCATCGTATTCTTGTAGGCGCGGCCATCCTTCATAACGAGTTGCAGTTTGCTCTCGTCGAGGATCAGGTTGATGTCCTCCAGCGGGTTGCCGTCCCAGATCAGGATGTCGGCATAGCTGTCCGGCGCGATCCGGCCGAGGTGATAGGTCGGATAGGGATCTTTGGGCCCGGACCATTTCAGCACGATACCCGCGTTGCCCGTGTAGTGCTTCAGCGCTTGTGCCGGGCTGAACCCGACCGACGTGGGGCACACGATGTCCTCCTTGATCTTCTCAACCAGGCCGGGGCTGAACATGTCCGAGCCTCCGATGATGAACATGCCATAGTCGTTCATCCATTTGGACATGGCGCGTACGCCTTCGCCAACCGCCACGCCCTTGAGTTTCTGCTCGTGCGTGAAGAAGGCCGGCATGCTCTCGTAGGAGCCGAAGGTATTCACGCTGACATAACACTGGAAACTCCAGACGATATCTTTCGTTTCGTTGTATTTCGCCACCATGCGCTTGACCATGTCCTCCGAGATCAGGAAGCCATGCTCGAACGAGCGGGTGCCGAGCCGCAGGTGCCGGTCGTAGCTCTCGTCATGATAGGCATGCACGGCGACATAAGTGCCATTGTCCCTTGCAATCTCAACGGCCCGGGCGACCTCGTCCTCGGCAAGCCCGAGGATCTCGAGCGGATCGAATTCGCTGGCCACGCCGCCGCCGCCCATGACCTTGAGAAACGCCGCGCCGCGCCGGAAGTTCAGGCGCGCCGCCCGGGTCACATCATCGACCCCATCGGTCACCCATGTATTCGATGTCAGCTGCCCCATGTCCTGACCGTTCTCGAGCGTGGCCGGCGGCACGTTGCGCCCCGCCCAGTCGCTGTGGCCACCGGTCTGGCCGATGGCGCCGCCCGACGAGTAGACACGCGGCCCCCGGACCAGGCCCATGTCGATGGCCTTGGCGATATCCAAAGGATCGCCGGCGATGTCCCGAACCGTGGTGATCCCCTTCATCAGCATGTGATCGTTCATGTACTGAAGCGCGATGGCGCCGCCCGCCGCATCGTCCCAGCGGGTCTGATAGGCGGCCGTCCCCTCCGGCGGGTTCAGCATCACGTGCTGGTGCATATCGATGAAACCGGGCGTCATCGTCTTGCCACCGACATCGACGACAAATGCGTTCGGCGCATCGATGGGGTCGGTCGAAACCTGCGTGATCGCGTTGCCTTCTACTAGAACGTTCGCGCCTTCGATCAGATCGGGGCTGAAACCGTCGAACACGTTCGCATTGGTGAACAGGATCGGCGGCGGCGTATTATCCTGCGAAGCCGCAGGTGACGCGATCGCTAGCACTGCAACGACCGCCGTTGCGGTTATTGTCTTGGACATGATTTGTCGGACTCCCCTGGTCTTGTTTCGGCATGTGGGAGCCTCGGCCGACCATCGATTACTTTTTTGAGTGCCTCGCGCACAGAATAATCATAGGCGGCAATGTTAGCTCCTCGCACTAAAAGCGTACTAGGTGCGAAAGAGGCCGCCTAACAGTATTCCGGTTTTAGGATGAAATGGTAAATTTGCGGTCGCAAAATGGTAAATGCCTTGCGATACTGCGTCGTGTGCGCTCCGATAATGGTGGAAGGTGTTGGTCGCAGTCGTAAAACTTAGGTACGCGCTGAACTTCGCAATTGCCTGCGAAGACGCTGGCTGTGACCCAATGAAACTCCTGCAAGCTGTCGATATCGACGAACGTATGATGCAAGAACCGGAGTTGATGATCGCGGAGCACCAACTCTGGACAATCGCAAGCGAAGCCGCAACGAGTACCGGAAAATTCGACATCGGCTTTGATGCCGGATCCGTTTCCAGCGTGCAGATGCATGGTACCCTGCGGCAACTTTATGATCAGAAAACACTTATCGAACGCTTGGTCACCTTCTGCAATATGGCAAAGCTGGAATACAGCAGAGCCGATTTCTTTGTTCGCCCGGTCTGGAATGGTCTGGTTTTCGGCCGCAACGCCATTGTTGGCGATCGCGAGCAGGTCCGGCAGGTTGAACTTTATGTTCTTCAACTCATGCTAGAAACCGTCCGGAGTGCACTGGGGCCGTCCTGGGCTCCGAAGAGGCTGAACCTACAGTCGGATCATCACCTCGACCTCGAATGGCTTGCCCAATCCGCGGAAGCAAGACTTCGGTTTGCTCAGCCGGTCACGGAAATCCACATCGAACGCGGGGAAATGGTTTCAGAGGCCGTCGTTTTGCCCGGTCCTGCCACGCATGATCAGATGGTTCCCACGACGCGCGCCATTGCCGCGCTGGTCTGCACCTACCTCCACGATTCTCGCTTGTCTCTGCAATTCATTGCGCGGTTGCTTGGCCTGAGTGACCGTCACCTGCAGCGCGATCTTCAAAAAGAAGGGACCAGCTTTTCTGAAATTCTGTCCGGGGAACGGACAAAAGCCGCAATAGACATGCTAAAGGTGCCAGAGTTAACGATATTTGAGATATCGAAATCCTTGGGTTACTCCAACCAGGCGCATTTCACGCGAGCTTTCATCAGAAGCACAGGAATGACACCATCTCAATTCAGGAGAGGCGTCTAAACTCAAAACATGGACCTGTCCCATTTTTGTGCCGCCCCAAGTGCTCGTTTAGGCCACTTTCCGTT
>NZ_JAEDOV010000023.1:0-5316 GCF_017872535.1 Ruegeria sp. HKCCSP351
CATCTCCTTTGCTGCAATAAATGCTATCAAAGGAGCGGCATCAAACCGCGACACGTCCAATTTCGTTTTTTTTACAAAGACATACTCACGTTGTCGTTAGCTAAGGGATTTCCCCAATGTTGCTCTTGTACCAGAAGGTTTATTCCGCTCGGACGACAAGACAGAATAGAAAGACGATCAATGAAAATCGCGGATATTGGCAGGTCTGAGCTGGATTTCAAGCAAACCGGGGAGGCGCGTCTTCAGGAATTTGCTCCAGGTTCGGACTGGAGAATGCGTCCTATGCCCATATCGACAAACATCACAACATTGTCCACGGTTGTACCACGTTCACAGGTGAGTGGGTCAGACATTACGTTGATAACAACCTGGTAACGGTTGATCCTGTTATTCGGTTTGGCGTCACCATGATCGCTCCTATCGACTGGAATGTGTTCGACAGGCAGAGCGAACATGCGCCACTATTCGATGCTGCCAGAAGGTTTGGTGTGGGTCAGAACGGTCTTTCCATTCCGGTGATCAACCCGTTTGGCGAGCGTGGTGTCTTTACAATCACGTCCAATCTGTCCCGCTTCGAGTGGGACGCTTTGGTCGCAAGAATCCTCTCTGCCCTGCGTCATGAAGCACAGATCCTGCATCTGCTCGCGCTCGATGTCATTGGCACGAGTTTCAACTTTCGTTCGGATGCGCTCTCTGATCAGGAGATGGGTGTGTTGAAGATGCTTGCATCCGGCTTGATTCCGCCTGTCATCGCCAGCCAGATGGGCTTCTCGTCCGGAACGGTGGATGCGCTGATTGCTTCGATTGAAACCAAGCTCAAAAGCCAGACAACCGAACAAGCAGTCGCTCGGGCGGTCAGTGCAGGTCTCCTCAAATGGACCGATTTTTTTGCTGATCCCGTCGCCGAACTGGTTGATGTCGAACGACAGACCCTTTGTGGCGGGATCGTCCATTGGTCTGGAAGATCACACGAGTTGATCACCTTCGAAGAAGGTCGGACAGCGCGGAACTTGGATAGCTTTCGGGCGGTTCAGGTCCAAAACCTTGCCAAGGACTTCAATTTGAACGCTGAAGAGATTATTGAAAAACTCGGGCTCAACCGGGATCAAAGCGTGTGGATCAGATATATCAATGAATGAACCGTCTTCACTCGTCGTACTTGCGTTCCCGAGTAATCCACTTATGAAAGTGGCGTCAATTGACCTAAGGGAAAGTTTGCGATGCGCATGCGCGATACGTTCATCAAGCCGATGCATCCAGAAGGTATTCGGTTTGTCGCAATCTTTGCTGCAATAACAGTCGGACTGTTTCTGTTATCCGATTTTCTTGGTTGGATTGGCGTTGGCCTCACGATTTGGTGCTACTATTTCTTTCGCGACCCGGAACGCGTGCCTCCGTTAGAAGACGGGCTGATCGTCAGCCCCGCGGACGGTGTGGTTTCGCTGATCGAAGCGGCCGTACCGCCACCTGAACTTGGGATGCCGCTCACACCTCTCACCCGTGTCAGCGTGTTCATGAGTGTCTTCAACTGTCACGTGAACCGGATTCCCATTGAAGGTGAGATTACTAACGTTGCCTACCGCCCCGGAAAGTTCTTCAATGCATCCTTGGACAAGGCCAGTGCCGATAACGAGCGCAACAGTCTGCGAATTCGCATGACGAACGGTCAGGATTTGGCTGTCGTCCAGATTGCCGGCCTTGTGGCCAGACGGATCGTTTGCTTTACGAAATCTGGTGATGCGATGCAAACCGGAGAACGATTTGGTTTGATCCGCTTCGGGTCTCGGCTGGATGTTTATCTTCCTGAAGGCGTGGACCCACAAGTGCGTGTTGGGCAGACGATGATTGCTGGAGAGACCATTCTCGCCAAACTAAATTCATCTGAAGAAACGTAGGTAGCTGGATCAGTGGCAGAACCTTCAGAACAGGACGAGACCGGATTTGCGCTAATCAATTTGTTGCCCAACGCGCTAACCATTACAGCTATATGTGCGGGCATGTCCGCGATCAGATTTGGCGTACAGGGCAACTACGTGCTAGCAGTGCAGCTCATCATTGCCGCCTGTGTGCTGGATGGATTGGATGGCCGTATCGCACGCCTGCTCAGCAGTGACAGCAAAATCGGAGCAGAACTTGATTCACTCGCAGATTTTCTGAATTTCGGAGTAGCCCCACCGCTCGTTCTCTATTTTTGGGCCCTGCAGGATATTCGAAGCGCGGCTTGGCTTGCTGTCCTGTTTTTTGCGTCATGCTGCGTCATGCGTCTTGCCCGTTTCAATGTGGGTAGCAAATCCGAAACCTGCGATCAGAACAGTGCATTTTTTGAGGGTGTCCCGGCCCCTGCGGGGGCGGTACTGGTCATGTTACCAATGTATCTGTCCTTTGCCTTTGCAGACGCCCCTTTGCTGCCCGGCATATTGATTTGTCTTTACATGGTGGTCATCGGTCTTCTGCTCATCAGCCGGATACAGACTTGGTCTTTCAAGACGACTCGGATCTCACGCGAGAACGCAAAGTTCTTTCTAATTGGGGTCGCTGTTGTTGGCGCGGCGATGCTGACCTTTCCGTGGGTCACGCTGATCTTACTTTGTTTCGCGTATGTGGGAATGGTTGCCTGGGCGTGGTTCGACAAGGAAGTACATTCTAATCGTTAAGGACTCAAAATGGACATCAAAGCCGTTCAAACTTCGTACGCTCGATGGGCGCCCGTCTATGACAAGACTTTTGGGGCCGTCACCAGTGGCGGGCGGCAGCAAGCGGTTGACTATATCAATAGATTCCCGGGCAAAGTACTGGAGGTCGGTGTGGGCACCGGTCTGTCACTGGAACACTACAAGCCCGAGATGCAGGTGACAGGGATCGATTTCAGCGAAGACATGCTGCAAAAGGCGCGCAACAAGGTAAGAGATCTTTCGCTGAGCCATGTCGTCGAGCTGCGGCAAATGGATGCCCGTACGCTCGACTTTCCAGACAACCATTTCGACACGATTGCGGCGATGCATGTGCTGTCGGTGGTTCCGGAACCGGAAAGGGTCATGTCGGAAATTGCGAGGGTCTGCAAACCAGGTGGTAGAGTGGTAATTACCAACCACTTCCAACGAAAGCGGGGGCTGCTTTCCTCGCTGGAACGGGTTTTTGCCCCGCTGGCGAATACAATCGGCTGGCATTCCGATTTCGAGATCGAATCGGTTCTGCAAGAGGATGCCTTTGCTGTCGTAGAGCAAAAACCTCTTCCACCGTTGGGTATGATGACTTTTCTGGTTTTGAGGAAATCAGTGGTTGCGTGACGGTTTTGGAAAGAACTTAGTGCGGCAACAACCAGGAACTTAGCAACATCAGTTTGCCCGGCTATTTAGCATAATTTAGCTTATCGGCATTGCAGATCCTTAGCGAGCTTCAAAGTCCGATAAGAGGTTTCGTTGTGAGCCTGTGAGCAGACCAGAGAAGAACAAGCTCTCAGCGTTCTCAACACTCATTCAAACTGAACCAAAGGTACAACTCGAGGTCGTATCTCGTGAAACAAATCCGAAAAAAGTCATCAAATCAATTTTCAAACAGTTCCAAGCTTACTCAAGTGCCGGATTAGACCTTGAGTTGATCCGTCTTTTCCTTTGCAGGATGCGCCCTTCACCATTGGCAAAAGTGTATTTGCCAGCTCTTTTCCGAGTTCCACTCCCCATTGATCAAAGGGATTAATGTCCCAGATCGCACCTTCAACAAACACTCTATGCTCGAAAAGAGCGATTACCTGGCCAAGCGTAAACGGTGTCAGCTTGGGGTAACTGATGGTGATGGAGGGACGATTTCCCGGGAAAGTTCGGTGCGACGCCTGTTTCTGTAACTCCGCACCGGTAAATCCAAGCTTTGATGCGATTGTTTCCGCTTCTTCGAAACTACGTCCCACCATCAATGCTTCGGACTGTGCCAAGCAATTGGCTTTGAGAAGCTCATGATGGTTCGACAAATCGCCCTCGTGACCGGTGGCTGCGATCAGAAATTCAGCTGGTACAACCTCGGTTCCCTGATGCAAAAGTTGAAAAAACGCATGTTGCCCGTTGGTACCGGGCTCCCCCCATACCACCGGACCGGATTTCCGATTAAGGGTCGCCCCATCAATTGCCACTCGTTTTCCATTGCTTTCCATGTCCAGCTGCTGAAGGTAAGCTGGCAGGCGTTGCAAACGTTGATCATATGGAAGAACTGCTCGGGTTTGATAATCACAAATATTGCGGTGCCATATTCCAACCAGCCCCAATAAAACCGGCAGGTTTCTTGCCAACGGAGCATTTTTGAAATGTTGGTCCATCGCGAACCCGCCGGCAAGAAACTGGCGGAATTGGTTGGCACCAATTGCCAACATTATCGGCAAACCCACGGGTCCCCAGAGCGAATAGCGACCTCCCACCCAGTCTTCAAACCCGAAGACACGTTCAGGTGTGATACCAATCTCCGACGTCTTATTCAGAGCAGTAGAAACCGCGGCTAGATGCAAATGTGCTTCTTCTCCAACGCTATTGCGCAGCCAGTTGATTGCTGTCTCTGCATTGGTCATGGTTTCGATTGTGGTGAATGTCTTTGAAGCGATAATGACCAGGGTCTTGCTTGGATCCAGAGCGCGCAAAGTATCTGAAACATGCGCACCATCTACGTTTGAGACAAAATGGCATCGTGGGCCATCGTGATAGGGTCTTAGCGCCAACGTGGACATGGCAGGGCCAAGATCGGACCCACCGATACCTATATTGACAATATCCGTGAATGCTTGACCATTCGCTCCAGTCACCCTGCCAAATCGAATGTCGTTCGCAAACTGTTCCATTCTTTTTAAGGTCGATACGATACCCGGCCGCACATCGACACCTTGAACGAACAATGGCTCGACTTCATTGCTACGCAAGGCTGTGTGAAGGACGGAACGAGTTTCAGTCAAGTTTATCGGGCGGCCTTCAAACATAGCATCGCGTTTTTCGGCAACTTGCGTTGATTCAGCCAATTTTATCAGAAGGTTGTGCGCTTGTTCATCAATGTTGGTTTTGGAGTAGTCGAGAAGCATGTCGTCAGCTTCGGCCGAAAATCGATCAAAACGCTCGGTGTCTTGGAACAGAGAAACTATTTTTCGCTCACAGGTAGCTGCTCGGTTCTGCCCCAGATTTCCCCAGATATCGTTCATATGCGGTGCTCCACTTGGAAGTAGTAAATTGTGAGAGTTTGTTTTCGTCGCCAAAACTGATGGCAGCGGATGTTTAATGTGAAACCTGGGGTGTCTAACGTCAGCACCCATCGGACAGATTTTGGGGTTTGAGCAACGGAGGATTT
>NZ_JAEDOV010000024.1:0-3393 GCF_017872535.1 Ruegeria sp. HKCCSP351
GCCAAAATACAGGCAACAGGTTGTTGAGGTTGGGTGATATGGAGATTGAGCAGACGGGTTTGTCGGGTGTGTTGGTTATTCGCCCGCAGCGGCATGGGGATTTGCGGGGATTTTTTTCTGAAAGCTGGAACAAGGCGCGGCTGGAAGAGGCTGGGGTTGTGTTGCCGGAATTTGTGCAGGACAACCATTCGCTGTCGTCCGCGGTGGGGACATTGCGCGGCCTGCATTTTCAGGCGCCTCCGCATGCGCAGGGCAAATTGGTGCGGGCGGGCCGGGGCGCGCTTTATGATGTCGCCGTCGATATCCGCAAGGGATCGCCAACTTATGGGCAATCTTTCGGCATCGAGCTCAGCTTTGAGAACGGGCGGCAGCTTTGGGTGCCGGCGGGATTTGCCCATGGTTTTGTGACGTTAGAGCCCGACACCGAAATCTGCTACAAATGTACCAGCTTTTACAATGCGGATGCCGATGGGGGTGTGCGCTGGGACAGCTGTGGTATTGATTGGCCCTTGCAGGGGAACCCGGTGCTGAGCGACAAGGATAGGATTGCGCCTGCGCTGGCCGATTTTGACAGCCCGTTTGTTTACGAAGGATAGAATATGAAACTGTTGGTGACAGGTGGTGCGGGTTTCATCGGGTCCGCGGTCGTGCGGCGTGCCATTGCGGACGGACATCAGGTCGTGAACCTTGATGCGCTGACCTATGCGGCCTGCCTCGACAATGTTGCCGAGGTTGCAGAGAACCCGAACTATGCCTTTGTTCACGCAGATATCCGCGACCCTGCGGCCCTGAAGGCGGTGTTTGCCGAACATGCGCCTGATGCGGTGATGCACCTGGCGGCGGAATCCCATGTTGACCGGTCCATCGACGGGCCGGGGGCTTTCATCGAAACCAATGTCCTGGGCACATACAACATGCTGGAGGCGGCGCGCAGCTATTGGGCCGGACAGGGAAAACCGGACACTTTCAGGTTCCACCATATCTCGACCGATGAAGTCTTTGGCAGCCTGGGCCCCACCGGCCAGTTCACCGAGGATACCCCCTATGATCCGCGGTCTCCCTATTCCGCGTCGAAAGCCTCCAGCGATCATCTGGTCCGGGCCTGGCACGAGACCTATGGCCTGCCGGTGGTGCTGACCAACTGTTCGAACAATTACGGGCCCTATCATTTCCCTGAAAAGCTGATCCCTGTTGTGATCCTGAACGCAATCGCGGGCAAGGCGCTGCCGATCTATGGCGACGGCTCGAATGTCCGCGACTGGCTGTATGTCGAGGATCACGCCGACGCGCTTTTGCTGGTGGTGCAAAAGGGGGCTGTCGGCCGGTCCTATAACATCGGTGGCGAGAACGAGCGCAGCAATCTGGAACTGGTGCAGACGCTGTGTGCGATCCTGGACGACCTGCGCCCGAAACCGCAGGGGGTCTATGCGGACCAGATCACCTTTGTCACAGACCGCCCCGGGCATGATGCGCGTTACGCCATCGATCCCTCGCGGATGCGCAACGAAATGAACTGGCGCCCGTCCGTGACGGTAGAGGAAGGTCTGCGCAGAACGGTTGAATGGTACCTGAACAATGAAGACTGGTGGCGGTCTTTACAGAACCGGTCCGGCGTTGGCGAACGGCTGGGGGTCAGCGCGTGAAACTTCTGGTCTTCGGGGCGACCGGTCAGCTGGGCCGGGAACTGATCCGGTGTGGCGGGGATATCTCGGTTGAAGCGCTTGGGCGCGACAAGGCGGATTTTACCGATCCCGAAGGGTGCGCGGCCCTGGTTCGCAACACCGATGCGGATGCGGTGATCAACGCCGCCGCATATACCGCCGTCGACAAGGCCGAAGCGGAGGAAGACCTTGCCCTGCTGATCAACGGAACCACGCCCACGGCGCTGGCCAAAGCTGCGGCCGGGCGCGGGGTGCCGTTTGTTCAGGTCTCGACAGATTATGTGTTTGACGGGGCGGGCACGGCCCCGTTTCCGCCCGACCACGCGACCGGCCCGCTGGGCGCCTATGGGCGCACCAAGCTGGCAGGCGAGGCCGGTGTGATTGCGGCGGGCGGACCCCATGCAATCATACGAACCTCGTGGGTGGTGTCGTCACATGGGCATAACTTCGTCAAAACCATGCTGCGCCTCGGCAAAGAGCGTGACCGCCTGACAATTGTCGCAGACCAGATTGGCGGGCCAACCCCGGCGGCGGAACTGGCCGGGGCCTGTGTGGGCGCGGCCCGTGCCCTTTTGACAAACCCGGATGAAAAGACCGGAATTTACCATTGCAGCGGTGGCCCTGATGTCAGCTGGGCCGATTTTGCGCGCGAGATCTTCGATCAGGCCGGCATCGACTGCAATGTCGAAGACATTCCGTCCAGCGCATACCCGACCCCCGCGAAACGCCCCCTGAACAGCCGCCTGGACTGCACGACACTGACAACGGACCTGGGCGTGCCCCGTCCGGATTGGAAGGCGGGCCTGCACAGCATACTTGAAGACCTTGGAGAGCTCGGCACATGACGACCCGGAACGGCAAGAAACGCAAAGGTATCATTCTGGCAGGCGGGTCAGGCACCCGTCTTTATCCGATCACGATGGGCGTCTCGAAACAGCTTTTGCCCATCTATGACAAGCCGATGATCTATTACCCCCTTTCGGTGCTGATGCTGGCCGGGATCCGCGACATCGCGATGATCACGACGCCGCAGGATCAGGAGCAGTTTCAGCGCCTGTTGGGTGACGGAAGCCAATGGGGCCTGTCCCTGACCTGGGTTGTTCAACCTTCTCCCGACGGGTTGGCGCAAGCCTATATTCTGGCCGAAGATTTTCTGGATGGTGCCCCCTCGGCCATGGTGCTGGGCGACAACATCTTCTTTGGGCACGGCCTGCCCGAGATCCTGCAATCGGCAGACGCCAAAGAGACCGGAGGCACCGTCTTCGGCTATCGGGTCGCTGATCCCGAACGCTACGGGGTCGTGGCCTATGACGAGGCTGGCGCCGTCACCCAGATTGTCGAGAAACCCCAAGTGCCGCCATCGAACTACGCCGTGACCGGGCTGTATTTTCTGGACGGCTCTGCCCCTGAACGCGCCCGCGCCGTAAAACCGTCTGCACGCGGCGAGCTTGAGATTGTCACCTTGCTTGAAATGTACCTTGAGGCCGGGTTGCTCAGCGTCAACCGCATGGGGCGCGGCTATGCCTGGCTGGATACCGGAACCCATGCAAGCCTGCTGGACGCCGGAAACTTCGTGCGCACGCTTCAGGACAGGCAAGGCCTGCAAACCGGATCACCCGACGAAATCGCCCATACGCTGGGCTGGATCAACGACCACGACCTCGAAGCCCGCGCCCGCAAATTCGGCAAAAACGAATACGGAAAATACCTCAAAAACCTGCTGAACCAATAG
>NZ_JAEDOV010000025.1:0-1918 GCF_017872535.1 Ruegeria sp. HKCCSP351
CACCCCTATGAAGATGACGACGGAAGAGGCCTTTGTTAAGGTTTTGCAGATGCATGGTATTGAGCATGCGTTTGGGATCATTGGCTCTGCGATGATGCCGATTTCGGATCTGTTTCCGAAGGCTGGGATCATGTTCTGGGACTGTGCGCATGAGGGCAGCGCGGGGATGATGGCGGATGGCTACACCCGGGCCACCGGCAAGATGTCGATGATGATCGCGCAGAACGGTCCGGGCATCACCAACTTCGTGACCGCCGTCAAGACCGCCTATTGGAACCACACACCGCTGCTGCTGGTGACCCCGCAGGCGGCCAACAAGACCATCGGTCAGGGGGGCTTTCAGGAAGTCGAGCAGATGAAGCTGTTCGAGGACATGGTCGCCTATCAGGAAGAGGTCCGCGACCCGACCCGCGTCTGCGAGGTTCTGAACCGTGTGATCATGCAGGCCAAGCGCGCCAGCGCCCCGGCCCAGCTGAACATCCCGCGCGACATGTGGACCCAGGTTGTCGATATCGACCTGCCCGCCATTGTCGAGTTCGAGCGCCCCTCGGGCGGCGAAAGCGCCGTGGCCCAGGCGGCCGAGCTGCTGTCGAACGCCAGGAACCCGGTGATCCTGAACGGGGCCGGTGTGGTTCTGGCCGAGGGCGGCATCGAGGCGTCGAAAGCACTGGCCGAGCGTCTGGATGCGCCGGTCTGCGTCGGCTACCAGCACAATGACGCCTTCCCGGGCAGCCACCCGCTGTTTGCCGGTCCGCTGGGCTATAACGGTTCGAAAGCAGGGATGGAGCTGATCAGCGAGGCGGATGTTGTCCTGTGCCTCGGCACCCGTCTGAACCCGTTCTCGACCCTGCCGGGCTATGGCATCAACTACTGGCCCGCGGATGCGAAGATCATCCAGGTCGACATCAACCCCGACCGTATCGGCCTGACCAAAGCGGTCAGCGTCGGCATCATCGGCGACGCCGCCAAGGTGGCAAAGGGCATTCTGGCCCAGCTGAGCGACACCGCCGGTGACGAAGGCCGCAAGGAGCGCAAAGAGCGCATCGCGCAGAAGAAATCGGCCTGGGCGCAGGAACTGACCTCGATGACCCACGAGGATGACGATCCGGGCACCACCTGGAACCAGCGTGCCCGCGCGGCCAAGCCCGACTGGATGAGCCCGCGCATGGCGTGGCGCGCCATTCAGGCGGCGCTGCCGAAAGAGGCGATCATCAGCTCGGACATCGGCAACAACTGCGCCATCGGCAACGCCTATCCGTCGTTTGAAGAGGGTCGCAAATACCTGGCACCGGGCCTGTTCGGCCCCTGCGGCTATGGCCTGCCCGCCGTCGTTGGCGCCAAGATCGGCTGCCCGGATGTTCCGGTTGTGGGCTTTGCCGGTGACGGTGCCTTTGGCATCGCGGTGAACGAACTGACCGCCATCGGCCGCGAGGAATGGCCCGCCGTGACCCAGATCGTGTTCCGCAACTACCAGTGGGGCGCGGAAAAGCGCAACTCGACCCTGTGGTTCGACGACAACTTCGTGGGCACCGAGCTGGACACCAAGGTGTCTTATGCCGGTATCGCGCAGGCCTGTGGCCTGAAAGGCGTTGTCGCCCGCACCCAGGACGAGCTGACCGCGGCGCTGAACCAGGCGATCGAGGACCAGAAGAACGGCATCACCACGCTGATCGAGGCCCTGATCAACCAGGAGCTTGGCGAGCCTTTCCGCCGCGACGCAATGAAAAAACCCGTCGCCGTCGCCGGTATCAGCGCCGATGACATGAAGGCGCAGGGCGCATAACCCCAGGACGAGGCCGGAGCACATGACCCTGACACCCGTCGAGCTGTTGCGGCAAAACGCTCCGGCCACCCGTCCCATAATCGCCCTCAGCGAAGGCAACGACCCCCGCATCACAAAAGGGGCCCTCAACGCGCA
>NZ_JAEDOV010000026.1:0-1889 GCF_017872535.1 Ruegeria sp. HKCCSP351
GCGGACCAAGCCGCCCTAGAAGCAACCAAAGCGTTCACATTGTCCGAGACTCTTTTGCCAATCGGTCTAAATCTTAAGCCGAACATCTCGGTTGACGGAAGGACAAGGTAAATGACGCGGAATCTAGGGTTAGTTGGAGCCGTGACACTCTTGGCGACAATCGCCTCGACTTCAGTGCAAGCACAGACCGAACAGCTTACGGCACGGGAGTCAGACCCTAACGTGATGGGATGGATGCAAGGGTTTCCTCCGCCGCCCGCCAGGTTGATTTCCCAGCCTGATAGCAACTATTTCAGCTTTCCAAAACTGCGCTGGTCCGTCTGCCATTTGCGAGAGTTCCTGCCGACAGAGGAAATAAGCCGCGGGCTTGGCGCGCCGGTTCCATTGCCTTATCCGTCTCCCGCCGAGTTTGCTGACCTCGCCCGAGAGATCGATGCGTTGACCTTTACGCCCCAGAACAGCGAAGACCAGATGACGTGGGAGGAGAGCCTCTACGCCAACTACACCGACGGTATGCTGATCATGCACAAGGGTGAGGTGGTCTACGAGCGCTACTTCGGCTGTCTCGAAGAGGACGGCAAGCACGCGATTATGTCGATGACGAAGTCGATCACTGGGCTCTTGGGTGAGATCCTCGTGGTCGAAGGGGTACTTGACGATACGCTGACGGTCGCAGACGTCATCCCAGAGATCGGCGACAGCGCGTTCGCGACAGCTACCGTGCGCGAGGTCATGGATATGACCACCGGCGTGCAGTATTCCGAGAACTACTCCGACCCCAACGCCGACATCTGGATCTATTCCCGCGCGGCCAGCCCGCTGCCGAAACCGGCTGACTACAAGGGGCCCGACGGGTACTGGGAATACCTCCAGCAGGTGAAGCCAGAGGGCAATCACGGCGAGGAGTTTCACTACAAGACGATCAACTCCGACATGTTGGGTTGGATGATCAGCCGCGTGACCGGCAAGGCGGTGACGGACCTTGCGTCCGAGCGGCTCTGGAGCCGAATGGGTGCTGAACAGGACGCCTACCAAACGGTTGATGGCAAGGGCGTGCCCTTCGCTGGTGGTGGTGTCACGGCGGGACTTCGCGACCTCGGACGACTTGGCCAACTGATGTTGAACGGTGGCGAGATCAACGGCGAGCGCTTGTTCCCAGCCGAGGTAGTAAAGAACATCAGCAGTGGCGGCGACCGCTCAACGTTTGGCGACGGGTTCCCGACCTTTGGGCCCGGTAGCTACACAAGCCAGTGGTGGGTTCTGCACAATGACCATGGCGCGTATGCCGCCCGCGGCGTTCACGGGCAGACAATCTACGTCGATCCCACTGCCGAAATGGTGCTGGTCCGTCTTGCGTCCTATCCGCGCGCGCAGAACGGTTTCATCGACCCGACTTCGCTGCCAGCATACCAAGCTGTCGCTGAATACCTGATGGCACGCGACTGATTATGCAGATTCTGAAAGTTGTCTTTGTCTCCATCCTTTGGGGCCTGATCGCTGTCGCCGCCTTGGCGCAGGTCGAGTCGCCCGACATTCCCGCCGAACTGTTGAACTCGGGGATCCCGAGCGAAGAACTCGCCTACCAACTTATTCCGCTCACCAAAGAACAGCTCGACCCCCTAGCGCGTGCCTGGCAAGGGATTGTCCAAGCCGAGACAGAGGCGCTTTCGGATAAAAAGATAAGCCTCCTCCGCAATCCAGACGCCGCTACCGAGGCCGCATATCAGGAAATAGCCCGTCTGACCGAAGAGCGGGCTGGCACGTTTGAGCTCTACATGATGGTGGTAGATGCCCTGGAGAGCAAAGGCGGAGATCCCGCGTTGGTCAGTGATCTGCGCACCTACCGGGATTCTGTCTTCTTCAACGAAACCATCCTCGCCACGCCGCGA
>NZ_JAEDOV010000027.1:0-1361 GCF_017872535.1 Ruegeria sp. HKCCSP351
GGATGGGGTGGATGGCGTCTGCAGCCAACCGTCGCGCTTTGCGGCAAACTGCAGAAGACATCTTCTGCAAGGAAAGGAGCCCCACCATGGAAGTCACGACGATAGGATTGGATCTCGGTAAAGACGTCTTTCAGGTCCACGGGATCGCTGATGACGGTACGGTTGTCTTCAATCGTTCGATCCGCCGCAGACAATTGCTGAAGTTCTTTGAGACCCTGCCGAGCTGCCTCGTCGGAATTGAGGCGTGTGGGTCGGCACATCACTGGGCGCGTGAGCTGACTGAAATCGGCCATGACGTGCGCCTCATGCCGGCGACTTACGTAAAGCCCTACGTGAAGCGTGGAAAGACGGATGCGGTTGATGCCGAGGCAATCTGCGAGGCCGTCACGCGACCGACCATGCGGTTCGTCGCTGTGAAATCGAAGGAACAACAAGCCCTTCTTACAATGCATCGCGTGCGCCAGCTTGTCGTGCGCCAGAAAACTCAGATGCTGAACGTGATCCGGGGTCTTCTTCGAGAGTTTGGTCATGTGATCGGGAACGGGCCGGTGGCGGCGATGCGCTTCGTCAAAGGGTTCAAAACCAACGATTGCCCGGACATGCCAGACGTTGCGAAGAGCATGCTCAAAACCCTCTGCGAGCAGGTTGTTGCACTCGACGAGCGCGTGGTGTTCTACGACAAACTGATCGAGTATCATTCGCGGATCGATGAACGGGCCAAGCGGATCAGAACCGTCCCTGGTGTTGGTCCAATCACCGCCTCTGCCATCGTCGCCACCATCGGCGACGGCAAACAGTTCAAGAACGGGCGCGAGTTTGCTGCTTGGCTTGGTCTCACCCCATTGAACAGATCGAGTGGTGGCAAGGAACGCCTCGGCCGGATTAGCAAGAAGGGTGACCGTTACATAAGAAGGCTTCTGGTGATCGGTATGACCTCACAAGTACAGCGCGCCCGCGGCTATCCAGAACGCGTGCATCCTTGGATCATGCAACTCCTCGAGCGCAAACCCGTCCGACTTGCCACGATCGCGATGGCAAACAAAGCCGCACGGATCATCTGGGCGATCCTCACCAAAGAAACATACTACCGGCAATCAGCGGCATAACCGGAGGCACTGAACAAAAAAGAATTGCAAGACGAATGCCATGATGGCACGTGCGGTCATCCGAGAACCCGGAAAACCCGAGCTTCGTCCTGAACTCTCAGGTTCGCTTTGCCGATTGGGACCAGGTTCACGGAACCCATCAAGGCCAGCGGCTCAAGCAAATGCCGCAATCAAAGGCCGGACACAGGACTGTACTGACCAGCCGCGCAATCAGAGCATTTTGTCCTTGCAAAGCAGACGCCATCCACACAGGAC
>NZ_JAEDOV010000028.1:0-1325 GCF_017872535.1 Ruegeria sp. HKCCSP351
TGTCCGTCTTCAGAGTTTTTCGGAATGCTGAGGCGATTTCGTAACGGAGGCTCTGGTTCAGTTTCTGTTCGAGTTTAGGCGGCAGCGGATTGGTGCTGCAACCTGCGTTTTCTGATTGTCTGTTTTTTGATCTCCTCTCTCATTTCCAGGATCTTTGCGCCTCGTCCATGATAGACGTCGGCGGGGGTCAGGTTGGCCAGGCTCTCGTGGTAGCGGTGGCTGTTGTAGTGATTGACGAAGGCATCGATCTGTCTCTCAAGATCACCGGGTAAGAAGTAATTCTCTAATAGAACCCGGTTCTTCATCGTCTGATGCCAGCGTTCGATCTTGCCCTGCGTCTGCGGGTGATGTGGCGCACCACGAACGTGATCCATACCCTTGTCATCGAGATAGTCAGCCAGGTCGGCGGCGACATAGGACGAGCCGTTATCGCTGAGTAGCCTTGGCTTGTGCACGACCATGGCCTGATCGCAGCCCGAGGCCACCAACGCCATTTCCAGCGTGTCGGTGACATCCTTCGCTTTCATCGTGGTGCAAAGCTTCCAGGCGATGATGTAACGGCTGTAATCGTCAAGGATGGTGCTGAGATAGAACCAGCCCCAGCCAATAACCTTGAGATAGGTGAAGTCCGTCTGCCAGAGCTCGTTCGGCCTGGTTGTCTTGTCCCGGAACTCATCGGCTGCACGGATCACAACATGGGCGGGTGCCGTGATCAGATCCTCAGCGCTCAGAATGCGATAAACTGATGATTCCGAGACGAAGTAGCGCTTCTCGTCGGTGTATTTGACCGCCAGTTCCCGGGGCGTCAGGTCCTCGTGCTCCAGGGCAAAGTCGACAACATCGTTGCGGACCTGGTCTGGGATGCGGTTCCAGACCGACCTTGGCCGGGGAGGCCTATCAGCGAGCGCATCGATGCCACCGTCGCTCCACCGGGCATACCAGTCGTAATATGTGCTGCTGGGGATGCCGAGCATTTTCAGGGTTTGCCGTGTCGGCAGATGCGAGGCCTCGACCGTGCGAATGATCTCAAGCTTCTCAGAGGCTGGGTATCTCATTCTTCGAACTCCCCATCCCCGATCATGCTTTTTTTGAGCAGCCGGTTTTCCAGCGTCAGTTCGGCGACCACTTCCTTCAGGGCAGCAGATTCAGACCGCAGCTCTTTAACTTCAGGGGATGTCGCTTGTCGCGCCGTGTCACCCGCCAGGCGGTTCTTTCCAGCTTCAAGGAATTCCTTTGACCAAGAGTAATACAGGCTCTCGGCGATACCCTCGCGGCGGCATAGCGCAGCAATACTCTCCTCGCCCCGTAATCCCGCCAGGACGATC
>NZ_JAEDOV010000029.1:0-1227 GCF_017872535.1 Ruegeria sp. HKCCSP351
CGTGTCGCGGTTTGATGCCGCTCCTTTGATAGCATTTATTGCAGCAAAGGAGATGAACTATGGGAACGAAACGAACGGACGAGTTTCGCGCTGATGCAGTGCGGATCGCACTGACCAGCGGATTGACACGCAAACAGGTGGCATCTGATTTGGGCGTTGGCCTATCGACTTTGAATAAGTGGATTTTGACGCATCGCGACACGGATGTTGTGTCCGATAAGGATCTTGACCTTGCCCGTGAGAACGAACGGCTTCGACGGGAGAACCGCATTCTCAAGGAGGAGAGGGAGATCTTAAAAAAGGCAACGCAGTTCTTCGCGAGCCAAAAGCCATGAGGTTCAGGTTCATCGAAGAACATCGTGACATTTTTTGCGCCAATCGGATGTGTGCCGTTTTGGATGTCAGTTCTCGCGGCCTGCGGGCCTATCGCAGCCGACCTGCCAGCCAAAGGCAGAGAAGCGATATGGTTGTTCTGGCCCATATCAAGGAACAATCCCGGCTCAGCCTGGGCAGCTATGGGCGGCCGAGAATGACGGAAGAGTTGAAAGAACTGGGCCTGAATGTTGGGCACCGCCGTGTCGGTCGGCTGATGCGAGAGAATGGCATCCGCGTCGAACGATCCAAGAGATACAAGGTGACGACCGACAGCAACCACGCTTTCAATATTGCGCCCAACCTGTTGAACCGGGACTTCCGCGCAGATCGCCCCAACCAGAAATGGGTCGGTGACATCAGCTATGTCTGGACCCGCGAAGGCTGGCTCTACCTCGCCGTGATCCTTGACCTACATTCCCGCCGGGTGATCGGCTGGGCGGTCAGCAACAGGATGAAGCGTGATCTGGCAATCCGGGCATTGAAGATGGCCGTGGCACTGCGGCAACCGCCCAAAGGATGCATTCATCACACGGATCGCGGCAGCCAATACTGTTCTCACGATTATCAGAAGCTCCTGCGACAGCATGGGTTCCAGGTATCGATGAGCGGCAAGGGCAATTGTTACGACAACTCCGCCGTCGAGACGTTCTTCAAAACAATCAAAGCCGAGTTAATCTGGCGCAGGTCATGGCCAACACGCCGAGACGTTGAAATGGCCATCTTCCAGTACATCAACGGCTTCTACAATCCGCGCCGACGGCACTCAGCATTGGGTTGGAAAAGTCCGGTCGCATTCGAACGGAAAGTGGCCTAAACGAGCACTTGGGGCGGCACAAAAATGGGACAGGTCCA
>NZ_JAEDOV010000003.1:0-512026 GCF_017872535.1 Ruegeria sp. HKCCSP351
CATCTCCTTTGCTGCAATAAATGCTATCAAAGGAGCGGCATCAAACCGCGACACGCCCGTTCCGTGCCCTCTTTGATTACCTCAAGGACGTATCCCCGGTCCTCGGAGAGCTGTGCCCTACGCTCGCGAATTGGGGCGATGAGCTCCTGAAGGATAGCTTCCAGACGCGCCTTGATTTTGCTATCGCCAAGCCCGCCTCTCTGATACTGAGCCTTGAGCTCGGCAAGCCCGTCCTGGTCCTGATCGAAGGCGTCGAGATAGGTAAAGACGACATTGCCCTCGATGCAGCCCGGGTCTTCGAGACGCAGGTGGTTCGGATCGGTGAACATCGCCTTGACAGCATTTCGGATCTCCTCGGACGACGCGGACAGCGCAATGGCGTTGCCACCGGATTTCGACATCTTGGTCTTGCCGTCGATACCGGGCAACCGGCCCGCCCTAGGGATGATCGCCCGCGCCTCGGGCAACACGGCGCGGCCTGAGGTTGCGTTGATGCGCCGCACGATCTCATTCGTTTGTTCGATCAGCGGGGCCTGATCCTCGCCGACCGGCACGACCGTCGCCTTGAAGGCTGTGATGTCCGCCGCCTGTACCGCCGGATAACACAGAAATCCGGCGGGAATATCCCGTCCGAACCCGCGCACGCGAATTTCGTCCTTGATCGTCGGGTTCCGTTCCAGCCGCGCGACCGTGACGAAGTTCAGGTAGAGCATCGACAACTCGGCCAACGCCGGAAGATGCGATTGCAGGCAGATGGTGGTGCGACAGGGATCAATGCCCACGGCCAAATAGTCCAGTGCGACCTCCATCACGCTGCGCCGCACCTTCTCCGGGTCATGGGCGTTGTCGGTCAGGGCTTGGGTATCCGCCAGCAGCAGGAATTGTTCATGGCTGTCCTGATAGCGCAGCCGGTTTGCAAACGAGCCTGCATAGTGCCCGATGTGAAGCGGTCCCGTGGTGCGGTCACCTGTCAGAATGGTTGGTCTGTTCATTTGTGTCTTCTCATGAAACGGGATACGGCGCATCGGGAAGCTCGGAAAACAAAAGGCCGCCCATGCGGCGGCCTCGGAATACGTTTGGTCATCCGGCCACCCTGTCAGGAGGCCAGCCGCCAAGTCATTGCGATGATCAAAGTGTTTACCATAGAACACTGGCTATCGTCTGCGAGATTACTCGTCAACCAAATGGTGGAAAGGGCTCGAGGCTGAACTCGGATGCGGTGCAGTACGTTCGCGATCGGGGTCGCTATGCGATGCAAGTACGGCCCTTTGCTGCCCTTGGCCGTCTGGTCTGGATGCTGCGCCGCTGCTCGCCAGACAGGCCATTCACCGCGCGTGCTAAATCTGGAGATGATTGAACTCACGTTCTGTGGACGAACCTGCATTTCTCTGCAAACTGTTCAACCATTGCTGAGGGCCCTAGAGCACGTACTCAGGGCCCAATCACAACTCCAAAGCTCAGAAGTCGTCACGGGGTAAGATCCATTGCCGCCACGACCTTGTCGTAAGGAAGTCCGGCGGTATCATTCAATCGACGAACTTGATCGGCACTTTCACCATCAAACAAGCACATGCAGCGCCCGTCTTCGGGAGCAAATGTTGAACGAACATAGCTGATTTTGTCGCCATCTGCTGTCATTTTCTGTGCTGTTGCTATCGCGGCTTTTTGAGCAGCACCCAAGTCATCCATGGTGATACCCTTGAGGTTTCTTTCGACCATAAAAACAGACATCTCGTTCCCTTTCCGAACAATCAAAACCAGTGCATCTATTACACTATGGAGCGTCGGCTCGGGGAACTATCGATACCTTATGACTTAATAACTCCAGGTTTGGATAAAACGGTGTATCCTGCGTTGTGATTGTCTTTCGCCATCAGTGACGAGGTGCCCCAATATGGAGATGTCTCAGATTAGATATGTCTTATCTGCCGCAAAGCATCTGAATTTCACCAAAGCTGCCGCAGAATGCAATGTAAGCCAACCAGCGCTTACCAAGGGCGTCAAGTCATTAGAGACCGAACTTGGCGCACAGGTTTTTCATCGGGAAGGCCGGAAAATTTTGGTCAGCGACTTTGGAAAGTCAATGCTGCCGCATCTACAGCACATCGTTGACGAAGCAGAAGCTACACAAGCGCTGGCTCAGAATTTTCGTTTGCTTGAAAAGGTGCCGTTGCGCTTAGGTGTCCTTTCAACAATTGGGCACGTTCGCCTTGCACGGTTTCTGGCTCAATTCGAGAAAAACCACAGCGGCTTGGAGTTGTCAGTCAATGAAGCAAGCGCGTCGGATCTCAAGAAAAAACTTTCTGATGGTGATATCGATGTCGCTTTGATGACGCTGACTGAAGAACTGGAAGAAGAGTTTAGGGCTAGACCACTTTACGTCGAAAGATATGTGGTTGTTTTTCCGCCGGAGCACCGCCTTGGACAACTAAACTCAATATCGCTCCAAGATTTATCTCGAGAAAACTATGTAGATCGTTTGGCTTGCGAGTTGCGCGAGATGGTAATGTCCGTTTGTCAGTCAAAAGGAGTGGAACTTTACGCTCGCTTCCGTTCTGAGCGCGAAGATTGGGTACAAGCAATGGTTGCTGCAGGCATTGGTTTTGCTTTCATGCCTGAGTATTCGGTTACTCTGCCGGGCTTGTTGCAGCGCCCGCTTGTGGAGCCAGAAGTTTCAAGAACTATCGCGGCCTTTACAGTCCCTGGCCGAAAATACTCGCCGGCTCTCGATGCGCTGATGAGGTTTTCGCAGACTTTTGCATGGCCGGGATAAAAAACTTCGGTTTTGGGCCTGCTCTGAAACCCGATTTTCCTGCCGTTTGTAGTTAGAGTTTTTCGCTCGTATTTTCCTTTGGTCGTTCCAAGAGTTTGCGACACTTTCATCAAACGGCAAGTTAACGTGACAACCCCCGTCTGCCCTATGCCCACAACCAGATTCTAAGCTAAGTCGATCCAAGCCGCATTCCTTGAAGAGCTTTGCACGCACGCGGCCACAAATTTAACGCCATTGAGCCCGTCATAGACTGTTGGATAAACAACCGAAGCGTCAGGTGAAATACCATTTCGGAAAGCTTGGATCGCTTCAGCAGCCTCTCCATAGATATTCGCGAACCCCTCAAGATATCCCTCGGGATGTCCCGGAGGAACTCTACTCAACCGGTTGGCTGCATCAGCAGCACTAGCTCCATTTCGTGTGATTAGACACTTTGGTTCGTTGTATGGCGTGAACCACAGGTAATTGGGATCTTCCTGAGCCCACTCCAACCCGCCTTTTTCGCCATAGACGCGCAAACGAAGTGCGTTTTCGTTGCCGGGAGCCACCTGAGAAGACCACAGCATACCGCGCGCTCCGCCTTTGAAGCGAAGTAAGACGTGGGCGTTGTCATCGACTTTGCGCCCCAGCACAAAGGCCTGCAAGTCTGCCGCAAGGCTTTCCGCTTTTAGCCCGGTCACGAAGCAGGCAAGGTTGTATGCATGAGTTCCGATGTCACCGGTTGATCCACCCGCGCCCGAGCGTTCGGGATCGGTTCGCCATTCCGCCTGTTTGAAATCCTGCTGCTCGGTCAGCCAATCCTGTGGGTATTCAACCTGAACCACGCGGATCTTGCCAATGTCGCCGTTGGCAACCATTTCACGCGCCTGCCGAACCATTGGATAGCCTGTGTAATTGTGGGTCAAAATGAATAGGGCATTCGCACTTTCTGTTGCTTTGACCAGCTTTTTCGCATCGGCAAGGGTCGAGGTGAGTGGCTTGTCACAAATTACATGAATACCGCGTTTCAGGAACTCACGTGCGGCTGCATAATGAACGTGATTTGGCGTGACAATTGAGACTGCCTCGATCCCAGATTTCAGTCGGGCTTCCCTAATCGCCATTTGTTTGAAGTCTTCATAGACCCGTTCGAGCCCCAATGCCTGACCACTTTCAAGAGATTTCTCTGGCGTCGAAGACAAAGCACCGGCAACCAACTCGAACTTGTCGTCCAATCGCGCGGCGATGCGATGAACACCCCCTATGAAGGCGTCGTTACCGCCGCCAACCATGCCAAGCCGAATGCGTCCTGAGGTTTCTTCACTGCGTCCTGTGACCATCACTCAATCCCCAGCATTTTACGATTGGCGGCTTCGTCAGCGCCACCGTCGGCGAAATCATCAAAGGCTTTCTCGGTCACACGGATGATGTGATCTGACACAAATTGAGCACCTTCACGCGCTCCATCCTCGGGGTGTTTGAGGCAGCATTCCCATTCGACCACAGCCCAGCCATCAAAGTCGTTCGCGGCCATTTTTGAGAAAACTGCACCGAAATCCACCTGACCATCGCCCAGTGAGCGGAACCGCCCGGCCCGATCTACCCAGCTTTGATACCCGGAATAAACACCTTGCCGCCCAGTCGGGTTGAACTCGGCATCTTTGACATGGAACATCCGAATTCGATCTTTGTAGATGTCGATGTTGTCCAGATAGTCGAGGCATTGCAGCACGTAATGCGACGGGTCGTATAGCATGCAGGCCCGTGGGTGATTGCCTGTCCGCTCGAGAAACATCTCGTAGGTCACACCATCGTGGAGGTCCTCTCCGGGGTGGATTTCGTAGCAGACATCGACACCGCATTCATCGGCGTGATTCAGGATGGGCACCCAACGGCGCGCAAGCTCATCAAATGCCGTTTCAATCAAACCGGCAGGGCGCTGCGGCCAAGGATAGACATATGGCCATGCCAACGCGCCTGAGAATGTCGCATGTGCCGAAATGCCTAAATTTTTCGAAGCGGATAGCGCTTTGTTGACCTGGTCTACGGCCCATTCTTGACGGGCTTTAGGGTTTCCTCTGACGCTTTCCGCTGCAAAGCCATCAAACGCACTGTCATAGGCTGGGTGAACGGCAACAAGCTGACCCTGAAGGTGCGTTGAAAGCTCGGTGACTTCGACGCCATTTTCTTGGGCCTTGCCTTTGAACTCATCGCAGTAACCGACGCTGGATGCGGCCTGTTCGAGGTCGAACAACCGGCCATCCCAACTGGGAACCTGAACGCCATTGTATCCACAGTCAGCCGCCCATTTAGTGATCGCGCCCCACGAATTGAACGGCGCTTCGTCCCCGGCAAATTGTGCAAGAAACAAAGCTGGACCTTTGATTGTCTTCATTGAATTTCCTCCCCAAAACCTGAGTCTCTATGGCGGTAAATTTTCCTTCAGATAGATGTCGATACGGATACGTTCCTGGGCTTTGTTGAATGGCACTTTGTCTGAAGTTGCACGCAGCAGACGGACGGCTGAACGAACAATGTGCCCAGTGTCTTGCGAGATAAGAGCGTCAAATGTACCGAGCGTAAGCGCCTCACGACTAAGCGGAGTAAGCTCATGAGCTATGATCACCAGATCTTTGCTGAGCTTGTTTTCTGAAAGAAATTGAATCAGTCCTGCATTGCCTGCTGCGGAGGAATAAATTCCAACCAGATCCGGGTAGGTTTCAAAGATCTCGGGCATCATCTTGTAAATCAGATCCGGGTCATCCCGGCCCTCGACAGACGCTACGACTTCGAGGTGTGGAAATTCCTCAGCTACAACTAGATCAAAGCCTTGACGGCGCTCTAGGTGGTCACGTGCCAAACGGGATCCTGTAAGTACCAAAACCTTGCCGTCACGATGCACAAATCGTCCCATCAGCTGAGCTGCGGTTCGCCCTGCCGAAACGTTATCAATTCCTACAAAGTGGTCTCGCTCAGAACTCGGCAAGTCAGACACCAACGCAACCACCGGAACGCCTTTGTCCCTGAGCCTTTTTACAGCATCACGAACAGAAGGCGTTTCGGGCCCAAAAACGGCAACGCCATCAACATCCGAACTGGCGACAGCATCCAAAATATTGACGATATCTTGCGGCTCAAACGGAGCTACCTTTTTTATCGCAATGCGAGTTCGCTCGATAAATTGGTCACGTGACTGTTCTGCGATCTGACTGCTGATTGCCTTCACAAACTCGTTGTCCGTGTCCGGCAGAACAAAGAGGAAGTTGTAAACTCGGTTTCGCGCAAGGTTGGCCGCAGCGGTGTCGCGCACATACCCCAACTCGTCAATTGCCTTTTGTACTTTCTGTACGGTAACGGCCCGCACACCGGGGCGTCTGTTCAAGACCCGGTCAACAGTCGCCAGACTGACACCGGCGACGCGCGCGAGGTCGTTGACGGTTGGCTTTTTCACCAATTCTAGTTTTTGTTTTTGGTCTTCCACGTGTTCTTCAGCCCTCAATCTCCCGCGCCAAGCCTTCAAACAACAAAGCAACAGCCTCGGCACCGGGATCGTTATGTCCAACTAGGTTTTCTTCGGGAACATAGGCCGCGCGGCCTGCCTTCGCACGACGAATATTCGCGGTGTTGTTCGCGCCTTCGCGGGCAGCCTCGGCCGCATCGGTCAGTCCAGACGGGAGGGCGGCAAGTGCAGGTGCCAGAGCGTCAATCATTGTCCGGTCACCGACCTTGGCACCCCCAACCTGGCTCACGCGTTTCAGGCCTTCGACCAGAGACTTCGATACCGAAGCCCCGCTTGCACAGGCATCTCCGGCTGCATTGAAGAAGATTGCGAGTATCACACCGGACGACCCGCCCATTGTCTGGCTTAACTCATTGCCCAACGCCGGAAACAGTTGCGTCAGATCAGCAAGAGGCATGCGGTCAAGGCTACCTTGCAATGCTCTTGCGGCGGTGGCCAGTGTGCTTCCTGTATCGCCATCTCCGGACTTCGCGTCCAGCTCGTTCAGAGACTTCTCTGCGTTGATGAGCAGCTCAGATAAGCGGGTGATCGTTTCCCTCGTGGTGGGATTGTTCGAAGGGATTGGATCGATTGGTGTCAGGCCATCAGGCAACGGGGCTACTTTGATCGGGTCGATGGAATTGACGCCGGGCCATGCGGCCAGATCAACAGGTGCTTCAAGAGCTGACAATTCGTCCTGATCCACAGGCAGAATGGATACCGAAAACCCGTGCATATCCAGCGACGTCATCATCGGTGCCGGGCCAATGATATGGTGGGCAATACCAGTTTCGGACAACGCATGCGTGAGGACAGCCATTTCCAGAGGAGTTGTAGAGCCCAGGTTGTTGACCAACGCTACACAATGCCCGGCACCCACCCTTTGCTTCAGCTTCTCCACCACCGTGGACATGGCCGATACAGCATTTGAAAATTCGACTTGTTGTACACCGGGCTCGCCGTGGATGCCCAAGCCGAGTTCCGCTTTGCCAGGGGCAATCCGGTCTTCTTTTGGAGAGCCCGGAACAGTGCAGGTGTCCAAGCTCATTCCGATGCTGACAACCTTTGCTATGGTACTTCTTGCTGCTTTGGTAACGGTGTCCAGATCGGCACCCCCTTCAGCAAGCGCTCCGGCAATTTTGTGCACCAATAACGTACCTGCCACGCCACGTGGTTGCGGAAGGTCGGGCAAGGCGATGTCATCATCAACTACGACCATCTCTACTTTGCGGCCCAATGCACGGGCGCGTTCAGCCGCCAGTCCAAAATTCAATCGATCACCGGTGTAATTTTTGACGATAAGCAGGCACCCGGCCTCACCCGTGACCGCAAGAATGCCCGCCAGAACTGCCTCGACCGAGGGTGAGGCGAAAACTTCGCCGCAGACCGCGGCTGTCAACATACCGGCGCCAACGAAACCTGCATGGGCGGGCTCGTGACCAGACCCTCCGCCAGAAACCAAGGCGACTTTCGACTTGTCCCAATCCGACCGGTAGACAACCTTGATATGCGGGTATCCGTCCAGCCGTGTAAGCTGCCCGCCTGAGGAAGCCAAAAGGCCATCTATCGCCTCGGTTACCAGGGTTTCTTTTGTGTTGAGGAACTGGGCCATGCTTTTGCTCCTTAATTCACGCGCGCGCCAGACGCGTCAAAATACAACGGGTTATGGGGGCGAATTTTTATAATTTTTCCAGAGGGGTAATCCTGATGAACATCAATCAGGGTGACAACCGGGTGGCCATTCAGGTCCAGGTGCAGCCGTGTTTGGTCGCCCAGATGTTCGGCACGTATGACACGCGCTTCACTGCCCTCGCCTTCAATGATGTTTTCCGGGCGAAGACCAATCTGTGGTCCTTTGTGATCGCCTCCGAACAACTCGGACGGCAGGATGTTGATTCGCGGCAGACCCAACCTGCTGGCAACGTAAACACTGCCCGGGTTTTCGTAGATATCCCGGGGTGTCCCGTATTGAACCAACCGGCCGTTCTCTAAAACGCCGATATGCGTAGCCATTGTCATGGCTTCGACCTGATCGTGGGTCACGTAAAGCAAGGTTGATCCCAGATCGGCCTGAATCCTTTTCAGTTCGACCCGCAAATCCGCCCGAAGCTTGGCGTCCAAAGAGCTGAGCGGCTCGTCCATCAGGAAAATCTGGGGATCGCGCACCAGTGCCCGTCCAATTGAAACGCGCTGCATTTCGCCGCCAGACAGTTCAGTGGCTTTGTTGTCCAGCTTGTGCGGGATCTGCAGGATCTCCGAGACTTCGTTGACCTTCCTGGCGATCTCATCCTCTGGCGTCTTCAGGATCGGTGACCTCAGAGGGAAGGACAGGTTCTCACGCACCGTCATATGGGGGTACAGCGAGTATTGCTGGAAGACCATCGCCACATCACGCTGGGCAGGTGTATCTATCCCAACGTCACGCCCGGCAATGCGCACCGTTCCGGAATCCAGTTTCTCAAGCCCGGATATCAATCTCAGCGTCGTTGTTTTTCCCGCGCCCGTCGGACCCAACAAAACCACAAAGGCACCGTTGGGGATCGTCATTGAGATATCATCCACCGCTTTGATTTCGCCGAATGACTTCGAAATGTTTTCCAGAACGACTTCAGCCATTGCTTAGTACCTCGTCGTTCAGAGCGGACCTCAACGCGCGTCCGGTAGAATTTTCGAAAAGGGTCACTGCGGATGAGCGGAACTTCAAGCCAACCGTCTCGCCGGGGTTAACGGTTTCGCGCGCATCAATGCGGGCTTTCAGCTCTCCGTTCGGGCTTTGCAGCGTCACGATCTGGGTGGTTCCAAGATATTCTGCGGCCAGGACCTTGGCTCGGTAGGCGCTGGCATCCGACAGAAAAACATGCTCAGGGCGAACACCGAAAACCAAGTCACCTTCCGCCCCTTCCAACAGTGTGGGTACGGCTTCGTCGTGACCATTCAGTCGCACCGTTTCCGAGCCAGGCGCGACCTTTCCCTGAAACGGCAGGAAGTTCATCGAAGGAGACCCGATAAAATCTGCAACGAACATCGTAGCTGGTTTGTCGTAGATTTCCTGAGGTGTGCCGAATTGCTCGATCACAGCGTTGTTCATCACCACGATCTTGTCCCCCATTTGCATGGCTTCCAGCTGATCATGTGTGACGTAAACAGTGGTCGCCCCCATGCGATCATGAAGCGCGCGCAGTTCTTCGGCCATGTGCTCACGAAATTCGGCATCCAGGGCACCAAGAGGTTCGTCCATCATGAACGCCTTGGGTTCGCGAACAATCGCGCGTCCAAGCGCCACGCGCTGCCTATCGCCGCCTGACAACCCACCTACCGGGCTATCGAGGATGTCCTTGATCCCCAGAATTCCCGCGACTTCTTCTACTTTGGCTTTGACAGCAGCACGCGGCATGCCCTGCGATATCAGGGGGTAGCTGATATTTTTTCGCACGTTCATGTGCGGATACAGCGCAAACATCTGGAACACGAAGGCAATGTCTCGCTCCGATGGGGGGCGCTGGCTGATCTCCTCGCCGTCCAGGTAGATTTCACCCGACGTCGGAAGTTCCAAGCCTGCGATCATCCGCAGCGTCGTCGTCTTTCCGCAGCCGGATGGCCCTAGCAACATGAAGAACTCACCGTCCTCAATCGTGAACGAGCTTTCGCGGACAGCCGTGAAATCGCCGAACATCTTCTTTACGTTTTTAACTACGATCTGGGCCATTTCTACTCCGGGAAATGGCTGACGATGATGAACATGACGGTTCCGATCAGCGTGACGATGAAAGAATATGTGAAGGCCCAAAGGACAAAGGGCTGCATAAGCATGAAGACACCCAGAGCGATGAGGATGGTCGCGATCATCTCCCATGGGCCCCGGCGAAAACGCATCAATCCGGTAAGAAACTCGCTCATTTGCGCACGGCTCCGAATGTGATCCCACGCAGCAGGTGTTTGCGCATCAGGATGGTGAAAATCATGACAGGGATCAGGAAGATCGTGGCACCTGCCGCCACTGCAGGCCAGTCCAGGCCGCCAATACCGATAATGGTTGGGATGAACGGTGGTGCAGTCTGCGCGTTCGCGGATGTCAGCAGCACGGCAAACGCGTACTCATTCCAGGCGAAGATCAGGCAAAAGATAGCTGTTGAGGCTATGCCGGTCGCGGCTTGCGGCAGCACCACTTTGTAAAACGCCTGAAACCTCGTGTAGCCATCTATGAGCGCGGCTTCTTCGTACTCTCTTGGGATTTCGTCGATGAAGCCTTTTAGCAACCAGACCGCCAAGGAAATATTCACGCCCGTATACAGCAGGATCATCCCCAGATGCGTGTCGCTTAATCCAAGGTTTCTGAACATCAGGAAGATTGGGATGGCGACAGCGACCGGTGGCATCATCCTTGTACTCAGGATAAAGAACAAAAGGTCGTCCTTGAGCGGGACCTTGAACCTGCTGAACGCATAGGCGGCCAGCGTACCAAGGAAGATACTCAAGAACGTCGAGCCAAATCCGATGATAACCGAATTCATAAAGCGCTCGCCAAACTTTGATGGCCCGACAATCACCATGTCGTATTGGCGGACGATCTCATCGGCCCAGTTCTGCGGCGGGTTCGCTTCCAAAAACTCCTGCGTCTGCCGCGTGCGCGTGGTGAAGAGATTTACATACCCTTCAAGCGTTGGGTCAAAGACCACTTTGGGTGGGTAGCTGATCGCATCGGCTGGAGACTTGAAACCTGTCAGTAAAATCCAAACCAGCGGGATCATTGTGATCAGCGCATAAGTGATGACCAGAAAACCCGCGATCCACTTGGAACGGTTCGAAGGTTCGGTTACGGAAAAACTGCTCATCTCTGTTTCACCTTGTTCAAGGCTTTGACGTAGATCGACGCAAGGCCGAACACGGTGACGAAAAGGATGATCGCATAGGCCGAGGCGTAGCCCGTACGCCACTTCTCAAACGCCTCCCGCTTGAGATTGATTGAGGTGAGTTCCGTTACAGAACCGGGCCCTCCGCCGGTTAGCTGAACCACCAGGTCGAACATCTTGAAGTTCTCGATCCCTCGAAACAGCACGGCAAGCATCAGGAACGGCAGGACCATCGGGATGGTGATCGTAAAGAACTGCCGCAGCTTGCTGGCCCTGTCGATCTCAGCCGCCTCGTAGATGTAATCGGGAATGCTGCGCAGCCCGGCCAGACAGATTAGCATCACGAAGGGGGTCCACATCCAGGTGTCGACAATCACGATCGCCCAAGGGGCCAAAGTAACGGATCCCAGCATTTCAAAGCTCGATGGGTCTTTGCCTGTGAACCATGACACGATGTAGTTAAACAGCCCGATTTGAGGTTGATACAGGAACTTCCAGAAGTTCCCGACGACTGCAGGAGACAGCATCATCGGCAGCACGATGATCGTGGTCCAAAGATCGTTGCCCTTGAATTTCTTGTTGATCAACCAGGCCAAAGTAAACCCGATCAAGACCTGGAAAAAGATCGTCCAGAACAGGAAGTGCGCCGTCGCCTGCATATTTAGCCAGGTGTCCGAGTCTGTCAGAATACGCTCGTAATTCCTGAGCCCGACATCTTTGACTTCGCGCCCGATCCGGTTGGCCTTGTAGTTGGTAAAGCTCAGTTGGATGGTCCAGATCAACGGAAAGATGTTGATCGCCAGCAATAGAAAAATCGTCGGGGAGATGAATATCCAGGCGATCGCGCGGTCGGATAACCCTCGGATTTTTCGCGCAACTCGCTCGGGCGTTGCCTGGGCAACGCGATCTACGGTCCGGTCAGACATCTCTTTGCCAGTTCTTGTTGGTTTAGGACTCACGGGTGAAGGTGGAGCGGGATTGCGCCCGCTCCTGCCTGTGTCCGGACTACAGCTTGCCTTCGTCTTCGAAGACTTCAGTCCAATCTTCGATCAAAAGATTAAGCGCTTCTTGAGCTGTACCTTGATCAGCAACGACGTAGTCGTGGATGCGTTTCTGCATGGCCAGCAGGAGTTCTGCATAGGCAGGCTCTTGCCAGAAATCCTGAACCCCAGCCATTGCTTCCAGGAAGTCACCGGCAAACGGTTGGCTGTCCACGAAACCAGGATCTTCCAGCACTGAGTTATGCGCCGAGTAGCCGCCTAGCTCCCACCACTTAGCCTGCACTTCAGGCTGTGCGAACCACTTGATGTACTCAAGTGCAGCGTCCTGTTTGTCAGAGTAGCTGACAACAGAGATACCTTGTCCGCCCAGTGTCGAACCTGCCTGATTTTGCGGTGGGTTCACAAAGAAGTCGATCTTGTCACCGCCGGTATTGGGGTCAGCATAGAGACCTGGGAAGAACGCAAACCAGTTCATGGCCATGGCGACCTGACCGGACTTGAAGGCGTCCAAGCTCTCACCCATGTAAGAGTTGGTATATCCCGGAGGCGTCGCCGTTTCGTAGAATTCCTTATAGAATTCCAGCGCCTCTACCGCTTCGGGTGAGTTTACGGCGCCTTCCATGTCATATGAGCCCGGGGTGTTTTCGTATTTAAAGCCCCAAGGATACAGTGCTCCGGTCACACCCATGGTGATCCCTTCCGAGCCGCGCTCGGTAAAGATAGCTGCGCCGTAGACTGTCTTGCCGTCGATCTCACGACCCTGAAAGAACTGGGCGATCTGTAATAGTTCTTTCTGAGATTCAGGCTCACGTAAATCCTGACCAGTTGCTTCTTTGTATGCGGCTTGGATTTCAGGATTTTCGAACCAGTCCTTGCGATAGAACCAGCCATTCGCATCGCCCATCGCAGGCAGGGCATAGTAATTGGGTGTGCCCTTGGGCCAAGTTGAATAGGCGTAGACAGTGGCCGGCGCGAAATCGTCCATGCTGATGCCTTCAGCATCGAAGAAGTCGTTCAGTTTGACATAGTGGCCATTTTCAGCGCCACCGCCGATCCATTGGCTGTCACCAATAAGCAGATCGCAGAGCTTACCACCGGAATTCAGCTCATTCAGCATCCGGTCCGCAAAATTTGGCCAGGGAATAAATTCGAAGTTCATCGTGTGGCCGGATTCTGCTTCGAATTCTTTTGATAGTTCGACAAGCGCGTTGGCCGGGTCCCATGCAGCCCAACATAGCGTCAGATCTTCAGCATTTGCCTTGGTAGAAAGAGTAGTAGCGGCAAGGACTATTGCGCTGGCCGAGGCCAGTTTTGTGTAAGTCATCCATTCCTCCCTTTTTGCGCCGTCAATCGAGGATGTGCGAATCGCGGCATACTTCCAAGGCTATTTGAGGTACGCACCTCATGTCCAGATTTTTTTGAGGTTCGTACCTCAAACTGTCAAAAGAGGCCGTCAGATATTCTTTTAGCTGTTGATTGGCTTTGTTGCGCAAAGGTTGGGTGAGGGATTCATCTCGTGAATCCAGCGTGGTAGCTGGACTGCATGAGCAGACCTATCCCGCCGAGCTACAAGTCCAAGAACTGGCCAGCCTACAATGAAGCCCTCAAGCAACGTGGCTCCCTGGCGATCTGATTTTATCCGGACATGGTTTGGGTGCCACCGCCGACCGGTAAGCAAGGCCGGCAGCCGCAGTATAGCGGCGCTGCGATTCAGACATGCCTGACGACGATGAAGGTCCTCGTCGGCATGGCCCTCAGGCAGACCACGGACTTCGTGGAGAGCCTGCTGCGCCTGGTCGGCCTCGACTGGTCGGTGCCGGATTTCAGCACGCTGAGCAGGCGCCAGAAGACCCTGGCGGTTTCCATACCCTATCGCGGCTAGCAAGGTTCCCTGAACCTTCTGATCGACAGCACCGGCTTCAAGGCGGAGGGCCAAGGCGAATGGCATGCCCGCAAGCATGGCCGCGCGAAACGCCGTCTCTGGCGCAAGATCCACATCGGCGTTGACGAACAGACGCTGGAGATCCGCGCCATCGAAATCACCGGTAACAACATCGGTGATGCGCCCATGCTGCCTGAACTACTCAGCCAGATCCCGGTCGATGTCGAGATCGCCTCGGTCACCGCAGACGGGGCGTATGACACGCGCAAATGCCACGATGCCATCGCAAACCGGGGTGCCCACGCCGTTATCCCGCCGCGCAAGAACGCAAAACCGCGAAAGCCATCGACAGCAGGCGCTATCGCCCGTAACGAGGCGCTGTGCGCCTCGAAATACCTTGGCCGTGCCATCCGGCGAAATTGGAGCGGATACCACCGCCGCAGTCGCGCCGAAACGAAGATGCACTGCGTGAAGCTGTTGGGGCAGAGCCTCATGGCGCGCGACTTCGAGCGTCCAGTCGCCGAACTCCCAATCCGTGCAGCCGTCCTGAACAGCTACACCGCGCTCGGCATACCGGTCACAGAGCCCACAGGATAAGTACGTCCGGGGAAAAGGGAAGTCCGGGCTTCAGGCTCTTCGCGCAACAAAGCCTAGCTGGAGTGCTAAATTGCGCCCCTTAAACCCTGAAGCTTCTCGCCGCTCAATAGGCTGGTTCCTTTATGAATGTCAAACCGTTACGCCTTGCAGAACCTGTTCCCGCGATAGCTCGTCCCGCGTGCCTTGCATCAGGACCGCGCCGCGCCGCAGGACGATGAACTTGTCGGCAAGATCATAGGCGAAATCGAAATACTGCTCGACCAGAATGATGGCCATCTCTCCTTTGGTTCGGAGGTGACGAATTACTTCGCCGATCTGCTGGATGATGTTGGGCTGAATGCCTTCGGTTGGTTCGTCCAGCAGCAAAAGTTGAGGCTTGGCGATCAGCGCCCGGGCGATGGCAAGTTGCTGTTGCTGGCCACCCGACAGATCACCCCCGCGCCGGTTCTGCATTTTCTTCAGCACCGGGAACATATCGAAGATCTCGTCCGGAACGAAATGTTCGCTTGCTGCCAGGCAGGCAAAACCGGTTTCCAGATTTTCGCGCACAGTCAGCAACGGGAAAATCTCGCGCCCCTGCGGCACATAGGCCACGCCTTTCCACGCCATGCGATGGGCTGGCAGAGGCGGCAGGGCCTCGTCATTCAGCATCAGATCGCCGCCCGAGCGCGGATGCGTGCCCGAGATCGCCTTGATCAGGCTGGTCTTGCCCACACCATTGGTGCCCATCACGCAAGTCACCTCTCCTCGCGCGGCCTCCAACGAGATACAGTTGAGGATTTGCGAGTGCCCGTAATGCAGGGTCAGATCGGTCAGTTTCAGCATTGTTTAGCGCCCCAGATAAACGTCGATGACATCCTGATTTGATGTGACATGATCCAGCGAACCTTCGGCCAGAACCGAGCCTTCATGCAGAACCGTGACCCGACAATTCAGGCGGCGGACGAACTCCATGTCATGTTCCACAACCACGACGGCGCGGGTCTTGGCGGCCTGTACCAGCAGGTCGGTTGTGTGTTCGCGTTCTTGCGAGGTCATCCCGGCGGCGGGTTCGTCCACTAGCAACAGACGTGGTTCCTGCGCCAGTAGCATCCCGATTTCCAACCATTGCTTTTGTCCGTGGCTTAGTTCGCCGGATTTGCGGAGCAGTTCGCCATACAGGCCAATCTCAGCGGCCAGTTCCTCGACCTTCTCCAGATGATCTGTCGAAGGGCGATAGAACAGCACACCCAGCCAGCCCCGTTTATTCTTCAACGCCATCAGCAGGTTTTCCTGCACGGTCTGGTCCTCGAACACGGTGGGTTTCTGGAACTTACGCCCGATGCCGGCTTGCGCGATCTTGGCCTCGCTCATTCGCAGCAGGGAAACGGATTTCTCACCCCAGGTTACCCGGCCCTCGTCAGGCCGGGTCTTGCCGGTGACAATATCCATGAAGGTCGTTTTACCTGCCCCGTTCGGCCCGATAACCGCGCGAAGCTCGGCCTTGCCAATCTGGAAGGACAGGTTGTTGATGGCGCGGAACCCGTCGAAGGTGACTGAAACGCCGCTGACCTCCAGCAGAGTGCTCATTCCAAGGCCTCCATTTCGCGCAATGCGCTTTCATCGGGTCCAAGCGGGGCACCGTAGCGTTGCGGCGCGCGGTGGTTGGTCCAGAGGTCGAATAGCCCTCCAATACCCTTTGGTGCGAACAGGGTTACCAGCACGAATGAGACGCCCAGCAGCACCTGCCACCAGTCGACCCATTTGATCGTGTAGAACCCAAGTGGGATGTCCGGCGCTTGTCCACCTGTGAACCATGTGCTGAGCAGGCTGACAAACGCCGCGCCGATGACCGCTCCATACAGGCGACCACGCCCGCCGATGGCGACCCAGACGGCAAGATATATCGAGGCAATGGGGGCCATCTCCTCGGGGTTGATGATCCCCGCCTGCGGATAATACAGCGCGCCCGCGATGGCGGCGATGCAGGCGGTCAATGTGAAGACAGCCAGCTTGTAATTCTCGACCGAATAGCCAAGGAACCGCACTCGCGCCTCATTATCGCGGATGCCGCGGATAACCGAGCCGAACTTGCCCGCCACGATCCATGCCGCCAGCATGTAGCCCAGCCCCAGGGCCAGCGCTGAGGCCCAGAGGAACCAGATTGACACCAAGTCCTGCGAGGCCGTGACGCCCGGCAGGTTCTGCAGGCCCGACAGGCCGTTGTTGCCACGCATACCGCTGTCGTTCTGGAACAGGTACAGCGCCAGTGCCAATGTCATGGCTTGGGTCAGGATCGACAGGTAGACACCCGTGACCCGGCTGCGGAACGCCAGCCAACCAAAGATCAGTGCCAGAAGGCCCGGCACCAGCACGACCAGCGCCAGTTGCAGGAACAGGCTGTCCGAAAAGGCCCAGATCAGCGGGAATTCGGACGATCCGACGATGCCGAAGATTTGCGTGCCGATGGCATCCACGACCTCGGCCGATGTTGGCGGAATGTCGGCTTGGGAGAGCGACTCCACCACGATCAGGCGGGTACGTTCATACATCAGCCACATGCCGATCATGTAGCCGCCCAGCCCGAAGAACGCGAAATGGCCGAGGGACAGGATACCCGTAAATCCCCAGACCAAATCCATGGCCACAGCGATCAGGCAAAGGCACAGGGTCTTGCCCAGCGTTTTGACAAAACTGGTCGAGATCACGCCAATCCCGAACCCTTCGGACAGGACGGTGACGCCCAAAGTGAACAGGGAGAGGATGGCCAGAAAGACCAGTAACGATGGGTTTTTGGCTACAAAGCTGCGTTCCATGGCTCAATCCCCCGCCGCACGACCTTTGAGGGCAATGATGCCCCTTGGCCGGAACTGGATGAAAATGATGATGAAGATGATCATGTATGTTTGCGCGGCGAGGGTGTTCGAGGGGTTCATCCACTCGATCCCCTTTTGCAGGAAGCCGATCATGCCCGCACCTGCCAGCGCGCCCCAGATGTTTCCGACGCCGCCAACAACCACGGTCATGAAGCTTTGCACGATATAGTCGCTGCCCAGATCGGACGTGACCTTTGCGAACAGACCAATCGCAACCCCGGCAATCCCGGCGATGCCCGAGCCCAAGCCGAAGGTCAGCATATTCACCCGCCCCGGATTGATACCCATCGACCCGGCCATGCGTGGGTTCTGTGTCACCGCGCGCATCTCAAGCCCAAGCCGCGTGCGCTTCATAATGTAGAGGAACAGTCCAAAAAAGATCGTCGCCAGCACAAAGATCGCGATGCGGATATAACTGATCGAAACCACATCGTTCAGCACCCACGCCCCATCCAGCCAGCCGGGCGCGGTCAGCGGGCGGGCCTGCGTGCCAAAAATGTTCTTGGCCAGCTGTTGCAGTGCGATTGAGATGCCAAAGGTCGCCAGCAGCGTCTCAAGCGGACGGGCATAGAGCCAGCGGATAACTAGCCGCTCCATCGCGACGCCCATCGCGAAGGTGACGGCAAAGGCCATCGGGATGGCGACGATTATCGACAGCGTGTGGTCGGGGATGAACTGCTGCACCACGTATCCGGTATAGGCGCCCATCATGATGAACTCACCATGGGCCATGTTGATCACACCCATCACGCCGAAGGTGATCGCCAGACCGATGGCTGCCAAGAAATAGATCGACGCCAATGAGATCGCGTCCAGTGTCAGGTCGAGCGTCTGGTTCAGGCCGACCTTCAGCTCGATCTGTTCAAGTGCCTGCACTGCAGCTGCGGTCACTTCGGGCGAGGGTTCCGTGTAGGTATCAATGAACACATGTTCAGCCAGCGCCGTGTTTATGTCGGCCTCGGTTACCAAGGCGGGAACGACCCTTGCCTCTGCCAAGGCTACATATGCCCGAGCGCGCGTTTCATCTGTATTCAGTTGCGCAAGCGGAATGTCACCAACGCGACCCCCGTCAATATTGGCCGCAAGAGCTGTCCGGATATCATCCCGTGACAAGCGTGGGGGCGCCAGATTGCCAGTGACCAGCAAGTCATAGGCCTCATCGCGCGTCAAATCACTCGAACCCGGTTCTAAAACGGCGGCGATATTCACATTAGACGGAAGTTCCGGTGCTGCTTGTCGCGTCGTCGCGATCAGTGGATTTAATGCGCCACGGACGTCCACGCCCAGATCGTCGGACATCTGCTCAATCGCAGCCACGCGCGCCGCGGTATCTTCGTCATATCCAATCGTCAGCAACCGTTCGAGTCGTTGTTTGTGAGCTTTCAGATCAGCATCAGCTTCATCGGCAATCGACGCGCGTAGGGGCTCCAGCAAAGCACGTTCGGGGTCACGTTGGATGGATTGCAAAGCGGCCAGCCGCCGAGCGCGGTCCGGATCTGTTAGCTGGTACTGCACCAGAGCCGTGCCAATCATCGCGCGGATGCCGCTATTGGGCTTCAACTGCTTCAGGTTGGATTTCTCGAAAATACCAACGACCTCGCCAGTATCGAAATCGGTAAGCTCATACGACCGGCCTTCGACCTTTTTGCCTGCAAAGAACAGGCCGTCCGACTTGCGCATCCACACGTCCTTGGCGGCCCATGTCTCAAGCATCACCTGCGCTTGCGGCAACCCGCTGCTGGCAATCGCATCAATCGCGGGCCCGATTGTCTTGCGTGAGCTTTTGGCGATGATCTCCTGATGCTCTTGCAGGATCGGTTGCAGACCGGCCTCTTGCGCGTTGGCGGTCAGGTGGGCGCATAGAATTGCGAGGCCCGCAAGGAAAAGTCGTAACATGTGGTGAAACCCGAGTGTCTTTGGGGGCAAGGCGGGCATCACACCCACCTTGCGTGTCGGTTAGTAGTTCGACAGGGTCTGAACGCAGGTCTCGGTCTCGGTGTTGTACATACCGCAGCCCAGCTCTTTCCAATCCGATACCAGCACCGCCGATTCCGGTAGGAAGTCGGTCCAGGCGTCGCCCGGCACAACGTCGGTTTCGCTGATGATGTCGAACTGGCCGTCTTCCTGAATCTCACCGATCAGAACCGGCTTGGCCAAATGGTGGTTCGGCAGCATGACAGCGGTTCCACCGGTCAGGTTCGGGAATTCCTGCCCGTACATCGCGGCGCGCACGGCATCTACGTCGGTCGAACCGGCCTCGGTCGCGGCGTTAACCCACATGTTGAAACCGATGTAATGTGCCTCCATCGGGTCGTTGGTCACCCGGTCTTCGCCCATGGTAGCTTTCCATGTTTCAACAAATTCAGTGTTGGCGTCGGTATCCGCCGACTGAAAGTAATTCCAAGCAGCCAGATGGCCCACAAGGTTGGTTGTATCCAGGCCCGACAGTTCTTCCTCTCCGACCGAGAACGCAACGACCGGAATGTCATCCGCCGAGACGCCAGCCGCAGCCAGTTCCTTGTAGAAGCCGATGTTGGCGTCGCCATTGATGGTTGAGATCACTCCGACCTTCTTACCATCCGCACCCAGCGCAACCACATCCGCCACGATCTTGGACCAGTCGGAATGGCCAAAGGGCGTGTAGTTGACGAAGATATCACCGTCCGCGATGCCCTTTTGCTTCAGATAGCTTTCGAGGATATTGTTGGTAGTGCGGGGATAGACATAGTCTGTGCCAAGCAGCGCGAATTTCTCAACGCCAAGCTCGTCGAGGAAATAGTCGGTCGCCGGGATCGCTTGTTGGTTCGGCGCGGCACCGGTATAGAAGACGTTTTTCGAGCTTTCTTCACCCTCATACTGCACCGGATAAAACAGAAGGCCGTTCAGTTCCTCAATCACCGGCAGCACCGATTTGCGGCTGACGGACGTCCAATTGCCAAAGATCACATCCACCTCATGCACGGTCAGTAGCTCACGCGCTTTTTCCGCAAACAGCGGCCAGTCGGATGCAGGATCAACCACAACTGCCTCAAGCTGCTTGCCCAGCAGGCCGCCTTTGGCGTTCTGCTGGTCGATCAGCATCAACATCGTGTCTTTCAGCGTGGTTTCCGAAATCGCCATAGTGCCTGACAACGAGTGCAGTACGCCGACTTTGATCGTGTCTTCAGCAGACAGAGCGGCCGTTGCCATGGCGGCAAAGACAACCGATCCGAAGAGCGTGGATTTGAGAGATGTCATGTAATTCTCCTGGCGGGGCGGGCACAGAAGCCTTGCGTTGACACGCTGTCTTCTACTACCTGATCCCCGCAACTGTATGTTGCGTTACGTGTGGCGGTTGTGTCCGAGGTCCAATTCGCGCAGCCGTCACACACCCCCGGTGGTCGTTAGCCCGGTAGGCCCCACATCGATTCTGCATTGCAGCGAAATAGGCAAATCTGGCCCCATAGCATTCTGGCAAAGTGGACTGATATGCCCGATTTTTGATCTACATGCTGCATGCGTGATTAAAAATTGCACTTACGGGACGGGACTTGGTCGAAAATCTGCACCTGTCGATAGAGTTTCGACATCCCAAAGGTGAAAAAGCGCCAAACGTTCATGACGCGAAAGCCGCTGCCATCACTCAATTCACGCCCATATCGTCAGCGTCACATGCGAGACCGCCACGCGCTGAAGGCCGGATTACGCTGTCGGCCAAACTGTTCCACGGGCGCAGTGTGATTGATCGCTTGCGGCCGGCGGGTTCGTTCAAATGTCTCTTCCCACGCGGACACGGCAGCCAATTGGACGCCGTGCTTTTGAACACGGCTGGTGGTGTTACTGGCGGTGATGATTTCCGGTTTTCAGGCCGCGCAGGCCGGGGCACCGAACTGACAGTGACCACGCAGGCTTGTGAGCGGGCATACAAAGCACAACCCGGTCAGGCCGCACGCATCGTCAACACTTTAACCGCCGGTCCGCAGGCAAGGCTGAACTGGCTTCCGCAAGAGACGATCCTGTACAGTGGCAGCGCATTAAACCGGCGCTTGCGTATTGATTTGGCCGAGGATGCCTCGGCCCTTATGGTTGAACCTTTGATCTTTGGTCGTACCGCGATGGGTGAAACTCTGACGGATATCCGCCTCAGCGATCGGATCGAGATTCGGCGCAACGAAAGGATGGTGTTTCTGGACGCCACCCGGTTCACCGGCGACCTTAGCGCGCATCTGGCCCGTCAGCACATTGCAGATGGCGCGGGCGCGATGGCCTTAGTCGCATTTGCCTCGCCCAGGGCCGAAGGGCATCTGAAGGCAATCCGCCAGATGCTGCCCGATACCGCCGGGGCCAGCCTGTTTCAACCTGACCTGCTGGTCGTCCGACTGCTGGCCAAGAACGGGTATGCCCTGCGCCGAAGTCTGATGCCCGTGCTTCGGCGACTGAACAACGACTCGCTTCCAAGATGCTGGACAATCTGACATGAACCTGACTCCCCGTGAAAAAGACAAACTGCTGGTCGCCATGGCCGCTGAAGTTGCCCGCAAACGACTGGCCCGTGGTGTCAAACTGAACCATCCCGAGGCGATTGCCCTTATCACCAGCGCCGTGGTTGAAGGCGCACGCGACGGGCGGTCGGTCGCCGATATGATGCAAGCCGGGGCCGAGGTGATCACCCGCGCGCAATGCATGGAAGGCGTCCCCGAGATGATTCACGAGGTTCAAGTTGAGGCCACCTTTCCCGACGGCACCAAGCTGGTGACCGTTCACAACCCTATTCGCTAAAAAAAGGAACACTGATATGACCCGCATGCTTTTCCCTGTTCTGATCCTGGCTGGCCCCGCCGCCGCGCATAACGGCACGCATATCCACGCGCATGGCACGGACTATGCCGCTCTGGCCGTGGGCTTCGCGATTGTCGCGTTGGCTGCTGTTGCCTTGATGGTGAAGCTAAACAAATGATCCCCGGCGAGCATTTCCCCGCTGAAGGAGAAATCACGTTCAACCTGGGCGCCGAGCCGTTGACGCTGATGGTCGCCAATACTGGCGACCGCCCGATTCAGGTCGGCTCGCACTATCATTTTGCCGAGACCAACCCGGCGCTGGAGTTCGACCGCGCTGCCGCCCATGGCCTGCGTCTGGACATCGCCCCCGGCACCGCCGTGCGGTTCGAACCGGGACAGGAACGCGAGGTTTCGCTGATCCCGATCGGCGGCGCACGCAAGGTCTATGGGTTCAATCAAAAGGTCATGGGGGCGTTGTGATGCCAGCAAAAATCAAACGCTCCGACTATGCCGCCATGTTCGGCCCCACCACCGGCGATAAAATGCGGCTGGCCGATACCGACCTGATCATCGAGGTCGAACACGATCTGACCATCTATGGCGAAGAGGTCAAGTTCGGCGGCGGGAAAGTGATCCGCGACGGGATGGGGCAGTCTCAGGTCACACGGGACAAGGGGGCGGTGGATACAGTCATCACCAATGCGCTGATCGTGGATCATTCGGGTGTCTACAAGGCGGATGTCGGTCTGAAAGACGGGCGTATCGCCAGGATCGGCAAGGCGGGGAACCCCGACACGCAGCCAGGTGTCGACATTATCATCGGCCCCGGCACCGAAGCCATCGCGGGCGAGGGGCGCATCCTGACCGCAGGCGGGTTCGACAGCCATATCCACTTCATTTGCCCTCAGCAGATCGAAGACGCGCTGCATTCCGGCCTGACCACCATGTTAGGCGGCGGCACGGGTCCGGCCCATGGCACGCTGGCCACCACCTGCACCCCCGGCCCCTGGCATATCGGACGGATGTTGCAGGCGGCGGATGCCTTCCCGATGAACCTCGCCTTTGCGGGCAAGGGCAACGCCTCATTGCCAGCTGCGCTCGAGGAACAGGTCAATGCCGGGGCCTGCGCTCTGAAACTGCATGAGGATTGGGGCACGACCCCTGCCGCCATCGACTGCTGCCTGTCGGTGGCCGATTCGATGGATGTACAGGTGATGATCCACACCGATACTCTGAACGAATCCGGTTTCGTCGAAAACACTGTCGCCGCCATGAAAGGACGCACCATCCACGCCTTCCACACCGAAGGCGCAGGTGGCGGCCATGCCCCTGACATCATCAAGATTTGTGGCGAGAATCACGTTCTTCCCTCCTCGACCAACCCGACGCGACCTTTCACTGTAAACACGGTCGAGGAACATCTGGATATGCTGATGGTCTGCCATCACCTCGACAAGTCCATCCCCGAGGACGTAGCCTTTGCCGAAAGCCGCATCCGGTGCGAGACCATCGCGGCCGAGGATATCCTGCACGACATGGGTGCGTTCTCGATCATCGCGTCTGACAGCCAGGCCATGGGCCGGGTCGGAGAGGTGCTGATCCGCACATGGCAAACCGCCGACAAGATGAAGAAACAGCGAGGGCGTCTGACCGAGGAAACCGGTGAAAACGACAACCTGCGGGTCCGCCGTTACATCGCCAAGTACACCATCAACCCGGCGATTGCCCACGGTCTGAGCCATGAAATCGGCAGCATCGAGGTAGGCAAGCGCGCCGATCTTGTCCTGTGGAACCCGGCCTTTTTCGGCGTGAAACCCGAGATGGTTCTGCTGGGCGGTACAATTGCCTGCGCGCAGATGGGCGACCCAAATGCCTCGATCCCGACACCGCAACCTGTTTACAGCCGTCCGATGTTCGGGGCTTATGGGCGGTCGGTGGAGCACTCGGCGATTACCTTTGTCTCGGCAGCAGCGCAGGCGGACGGGATCGGTGAAACTCTAGGCCTGGCCAAGAAAACAGTCGCCGTGCGGAACACACGCGAGATTGGCAAACGCAATTTGCTGCTAAACGATGCGACGCCCCATGTCGAAGTAGACCCGGAAACCTACGAGGTCCGCGCCGATGGTGAATTGCTGACCTGCCAACCTGCCGAGGTGCTGCCGATGGCGCAGCGATACTTTATGTTCTGAGATACAAGGAGCACCAAGATGACCACCGCGATCAAAACCGCTCGTATCTACCACGACCATGCGCATGCACCCGCTCATGCGCAGGTCTCGCTGGACTATGATGGCCGCTTCCTGCGCCGCAAGATGCTGGCCACGGATGATGGCGAGGCGTTTCTGGTTGATCTCTCCAACACCAAATCGCTGGATCATGGCGGGGTTCTGGTATTGGAAGACGGTCGTGAGATTGAAATCGTCGCGGCCCCCGAAGAGCTGCTGGAGGTAAAGGGCGACCACTTGCTGCGCCTTGCCTGGCATATCGGCAACCGGCACACACCCTGCCAAATCGAATCTGACAGGCTGCTGATCCAGCGCGATCACGTCATTCGCGACATGCTGATGAAACTGGGTGCCGATATTCGCGAAGTCGTCGAACCCTTCACCCCCGAAGGCGGGGCCTATGGCCACGGCAGGACCCATGGTCACGCCCACTAGCTCTGACATCCTGACACTGACCCAATGGTTGTCCCCCGCCTATCCGGTTGGGGGCTTCGCCTATTCCCACGGGCTGGAGGCAGCGATTGAACTGGGCCGGGTCGCCAGCGCAAACCAGACAGGCGACTGGGTCGCCACGATACTGCAACATGGCTCGGGCTGGAATGACGCGCTATTTCTTGTGGCCGCGTATAACGCCGATGACAGGGCCGCGTTGGCCCGAATCGATGCCTCCGCCCGCGCCTTTTGCGCCGGGTCGGAACGGCTGATGGAAGCCGACCTTCTGGGTCAGGCTTTCGGATCCGTGACCGGAGATATCTGGGGGCTCGACCTGCGGCGCCTCACCTACCCGGTCGCGGTGGGCCGTGCCGCGCGGATGCAGAATCTGCCGCGCCCGCTGGTGTCGCAGATGTTCCTTCAGGCCTTCATGAGCAATCTTGTGGCCTGCGCAACCCGCCTTGTCCCTTTGGGACAGACCGATGCTCAGCGGCTGATTCGTGATCTGACCCCGCTCTGCACTTCGATTGCGGAAACAGCACAACACACGGGCCTTGATGAACTGGGTTCAACCGCATTCCTGTCCGATATCTTGTCGATGAAACATGAAACTCAATATTCAAGGATATTCCGAACATGAGCAGTTTGAACGGCCCCCTGCGCGTTGGTATCGGCGGCCCGGTTGGCGCTGGTAAAACGACCCTGACTGCCGCTTTGGCAGAGGCCCTGGGCGAGGCCTTTTCGATTGGTGTCATCACCAACGACATTTATACGCAAGAGGATGCCGAAGCGTTGATGCGGATGCAGATTCTGCCCCGGGACCGGATTATCGGTGTCGAAACCGGCGGTTGCCCGCATACCGCGATCCGCGAGGATGCCTCGATCAATCTGGCCGCCGTGGCAGAGATGCAGGCCCGTCACCCCGGCTTGGATATAGTTCTGATCGAAAGCGGCGGCGACAATTTGTCGGCCACATTCAGCCCGGAACTGGCGGACCTGACACTCTACGTGATCGACGTTGCAGCGGGTGAGGAAATTCCGCGCAAGGGCGGTCCTGCGATAACGAAATCGGACATTCTGATCATCAACAAAACAGATCTCGCCCCCCATGTCGGCGCGTCGCTCGAAGTGATGGAGCGCGACGCCACGCAAATTCGAAAGGGCCGACCTTTCGTGTTTTCGGCCCTACGCCACCGAACGGGCGTTGACGCGATCGTCAGTTTGTTAGCGCAGATTGGGGGTCTGAAAATTGCAGATGGATGTGTTGCAGAGGCTTCTGGCGGTTGACGTGTGCCTTTGACGGCGGAATGACGACCGAACCATGTAGCTCGTAGTCCGCTCACAATTTCGTTCTTGGGCGCGGCGAACCGGCCCGATCGCCGATACAGTGCTCCACCGCAAGGTGTCGTGCCGACACCCCCCGAGGATGAACGCAATCGTCATCAATGGGTTATCTTCGGCAAGTCTCCGAAAGAGCTCGTTTGTCTCGTTGCTCGAAGGGTCCACCAGTACTTGCAACCAGTCTTCGCCTTGCCTCAGTTTTCCACTTCAAAATTTGTTGGCGTAACCTGACCATGTTGATCAGTTTATGGGATATGGCCAAAGTATAGAACCCGCCTGAGCATTGGACTTTAGACACTAGGCGACGTGTTTGGGCGGCCAAGGAACCTAGTCATTTGAAGCAGCTAAGTCTGAGTACCCGAGTCCTCAGAACGTCCGAACTTGTGGGCGAAATCGGCCCAGAGCCGACCTTGACAATGCTCCCCAATCGCTGTGGCGCGGCCCGCCAAAGGAGACATTCGCTGCAAGCGCAAATTATTGGGCCCGTGAATGTGAGCAGTGCGGGACAGAGCAGCCAACCAGGATCAACTCAGCTGCATAGTAAAAATCCAATTCCGAAGGTACGCGCCTATCGAAAATCTGCATCGCAGCCTATCAATTCCACCGTTCGCCGCACCTGCTTGATTCTGCTCCAGCTCAAATTCCACAGTGCAGACTTAGCCTCCGTTAAGCATAATATCGCACCTGCCTGATGTCCAAGTGGTTGCCATGTGTATAGGTACGTCACTTAACCTCAGGCAAGTTCGCAAGCATGCTCTTATCATCACGGCCCACTTTCAACTGTTGAGGTTGGAGCGGGTTTCACATGTAGTTTGCTTGAGATAGAAAGCTGGGTATTTAAGGATTAGGTACTGGCACGGCTCATCAATTGTTGTTGAGATCCACAGCAAAACGTACTGAGAAAAACCAGACGCAAAGCCACGTGCGCACCACGAATGCGATGAGAGATGAATTTATGTATAAAAAAACGCTATTTATGCACATAGGGGCCCCGAAAACCGGAACCTCCGCGTTTCAAACTTATTGCGCCGAGCATTCTGACATTTTATTCGAAAAACATGGTCTCTTATACCCTGATCTTTCCAACAACTTCCATATTGCCGCTAGTGGTGGAATAACCTCAGGTAATGGATTACTCATAGCCAGTGTTTTTCTAAGAGAAAACAAGAATACTATCGACGCCTCCGAGGAGGGTCTTCGACAGCTTGACGCTGCAATGAGCCTTTTGCGAGGAGATGAGTGTCGAAAGCTCTTGATTAGCTCAGAGGATCTATTTCATCTTTCCCCAGAAGACTTTTTGGCCCTATCGGAGAAATGCCGTCAGGTGGACACTAGGTTACACCTTATTTGCGCGGTTCGGGACCTGCTGCCGTGGTTGGCTTCGATTTATGGGCAGCAAGTTAAGCAGCATGGCCGAACCGATGATTTCGAACGCTGCGCTCCGAATTTGCCGATCAAACTAAGCAATATAGCTGCCATATCGAAAGCAGCAAAAGAGACCGATGCCTTCACTCTTACGGTTTTAAACTATGCTGATATCCGGCAAAATGTTGCGCAAGGCCTGCTAAAGCCTATGAATATCAATCACTTCGACGCTCTACCACAGACTGACTTGGCTTCAGTGAATCGCAGTTTGGACACCTGTGAATTGGCGCTGATGCGTAGTGCAAATGCGGCGTTAAAATTGCGACCACCAAACGAAGGCGCCGCTATTTCCGAAGCGCTTATCGTTTCAGACCCGGCTCGCAAGGGCGCAAACCTTCAATTGCCTGAAGGCGCCGCAAATCAGGTTTGGCAGAAGCACAAGGATAGCGTTGACTACATCAATCAATTTATTTCTGGAGCGCCCATAGGACTAGGACGAAACACTAATTTACAGAAACCAAAAGCCGAAGTGGAAGAGTTTTTTCAAGATTTGATCGAACGACAGACTATTGTGCTTTTGGGCGCAATGAAAATCGAAGTTCGGAAACAGATAGATGATTTCTCTCGATTACAGAATTCTATGCAACGATCGGCGCTAGATTCTATAGAGGCTCGCTTGTCTTCTGTGGCCGCCGGATTGCAAATTCAAGCTAGTGGAACTCAATCGGCTCGGGAAAGCGTGCAACAAAATCGACCACCCTCAAAATTGGCAAATAGACTGATTAGATTAGAGGTTGTAATTCTTGGTTGCTTGGCAGCGCTGCCATTTTTCTCCAATCGCCAACGGCAGAAAATTCTCAAATCACATGAAAAAAGGAAGGATTACCTCGAGGTAAGATAATGGAGCTACTGGTGCACCATGATAAATCCGATCGTTTCGTGGCAGTCACAAATTATCGGATCAACGCACAGCACAGTGACTAGGCGCGACCAAAGCACTGTGTGCACTCAATTACTCTGGCATTCTCTCTGTCCTCCAGCTTTTGCCTTCCAGCCTAGTTGCTTGTTCCTTGCGGCTCCGAGTTTAGATCAAGCAGCCAGTTGGAGACTGAGCACAACGGTTGCGTGATTCTCCAAATTTGCATCGAACAGCTGCCTTTTTGAGAGCTGAGCTCTGGGTTTTGCACGCGAGTGTGCGGTTTGGGTTTTCTTTGTGGTTGGCTAGAGGCATCTTGCCGGTTTCCCTTGGAAACAACTCGATCTAACGCGATCTGAATGTCCACTCGCTATAGCCTGAATCCGCCAGAGCGCGATTACTGAAAGTGTCAGTTTTCCGCCCTTCAGACCCAATGACCAAGGTTTGGCTGTGCGGTTCAAGGCCGAATACCGGCCTCGAACTCTATTTTCTGTTCTACCGCCGTCTTATCCGCTCACGATTTCGCTCCCGACGTTCGAAGTTGATCTGGTTATCGCGACCCAGCGCCCGGTAGAAGCCCTGGCCCTTGGACCAGTTCGGAAAATGGGCAAAGCTGTCGACCTGATCGTCGTTTCGCCCGCGCGGAAAGGACTGCAGTTCCCGTTTGAACGCCGCCAGCCAGGGTGCATCTGCAGGCAGATGCACCTTGCCCTCTTCGACAGGACCGCACGCGGACTGGAACCGGGTTTCCTTGTCCTTGTCAGGTCTAATGCGTTCATAGCGCCGACGGTCATCACGAAACAACTCGTCCAGAAGCGGTTTGCCGGAGGCCGCATCTTCGATCAGAACGCGATCCGGATCCCAACGGCCGACAAGCTGCAGCGCCTTGGCTTTCAGGTCTGGGTAGTCCACCTGCCCGCGCCAGACGTCGAGAAGGTACCACGCATTTTCGCGGAACCCCCAGGTTGTACAGGCCGAGAAGTCGGACCGGGGATCCGCAGACATCCCCGTATCCCAGCTTTGAACAACCAGTTGGAACCATTGGCGATCTTCGACGGTCTCGTAGGTCCCGAACCATTCCCAGCGCAGCGGCGATCCGTCTGGCGCAACTGGGTTCTGCTGATACTGGCAATTGAACACAGCTGCGCCCATTTCGCGACGCTTGGTATCCAGCGTGTTCTGATCCAAACGAGACGGGCAAAGAAGATCACCCGGTTTGTGGTGCATGACCCTTCCAAACCCAAGAGGCACCGTCTCATGTTCTTCGGCGATGGCAGACAGATACAGGTGCCGATAGGTACCGCGTTCCAGCACGTAGCCCGGCGAATCCATCTCGGGCAACCGCTGTGCAACCATGACAGCACGCCCCTCGGCCGGGTTGTCAAAGCGCGACAGCAAGTTTCCCTCAATGAACTCCTGTGCCTTGACCAGCTCGGCCTCGGAGCCCGCATCTCCAGCTTTCAGCAGGTCATCGATGATGATGTAATCAGCGCCATGACCGGTGACAGAACTTCCGATGGAGACAGCCTTGCGACTGCCTCCCTTTGTGGTGCGGATTTCTTCTGAGGTGTTGCCCTTTTTGGCCAAGACCGTTTCAGGGAACATTTCCCGGTACCAGCGCGCGGACATGATCCGACGACAATCTTCGGAATGCTTGCGCGCCAGATTCAGCCCGTAGCTGGCAACAATGATTTTGGCGCTGGGGTTATGCCCCAGAAGATAAGCGACATATGCAACGGCCACGGTAACTGATTTCAGGCAACGTGGCGGGATGTTGATGATCAGCCGCTTGTTTTCGCCTCGGCGGACATTGTCCAACTCATGGCACATGGCCCGCACATGCCAGGCCGGATCAAAGCCGCGGTCCGTCCCTTGATGCAGCGTGTCAAACACGCGCCACACAAAGGGAAAGAAATTGTCCCGGCAAACCTCGCGCGCGACCTGCCGGACCATTTTGGGATCAGGAGCTGACATCATTGGCCTCCTGATCATCAGGACGGCCGTCACCATCCGGGTGACTGGAAAAGAAATCCCGGAGGATTTCGTAGTCGACAGCGTCCGGCTCAACCGCACGGACGCTTTCTTGCGCGTCCATGTCTCTTGTGTTGAACAGATCTGTGTCCAGTTTCAGCAGCGCCATCAACAATTTCGTGTCGCCATTCAACGCGCCAGCCGTGAGCCGCTTGGCAATTGCCTCAGCCTTGGAAATCCGGATTTCGTGGCTGCCTTCGCGAACTGTAATCTTTGTTTCCAGTTCGCGTTTCAAGCTGGCGTTCACGCCTTTAGCACCTTTCGGTCGCCCATTCGGATTGCCGGATCGGCCTTTTTTGAACCGGGTTGCTTTGGGCGGCTTGTCGTAGCCCACCTCATACTCTTCTTTCGTATCGTCGGACATGACCCACCTCCTGTTCTGAAGTGGTGTCGTTGGCCGCAGAACGCGCATCGAACGCCTGGCCTGTCACCGAATGCACGGCGCGCTCGCCAGTCATTTCCTGCCAACGGCGGATGGCGATATCCACATAGGCCGGATCGAGCTCAATGAGCCGCGCCTGGCGCCCGGTTTTCTCAGCTGCCAGCAACTTCGCGCCGGACCCTCCAAAGACGTCCAGCACGACATCGCCGCGATGGCTCACATCCATGATGGCATCTGCCACCAAAGCTGTCGGCTTCACCGTGGGATGATCTGAGAGATCCGCCTCGCGCCCTGCCCCAAAACTATTCACACCAGCATAATCCCAGACATTGGTCCGGTTGCGACCATGCTTTCCCAGCTCAACATTGTTGATATGCGCAGCACCTGGTTTCTTGAAGATGCAAACCAACTCGTGCTTGGACCGGTAAAGGCTGCCCATGCCTCCGTTCGTCTTGTTCCAGACACAGAGATTGATGAGGTCCAACCCACCTGCCTTGCCGACCGCAATCAACTCTTCAGTGTGACGCCAGTCCATGCAGATCATCGCGATGCCCCCGTCCGGCAAGCAGTGAAATAGCCGATTGATCACATCCGAGAGAAAGCCACGGAACTCGCTGTCCGACATTTCTCCCGACGCCATGGCAAACTCGCGATGATCGCCACTGGTGCCACAGCGGACATGCCCATTGACCGGCACGTTATAAGGAGGATCGGTAAAGACCATCTCCGGGCTCTCGCCATCCAGCAAGGTGTCGTAGCTTTGAGCTTGAAGGGCATCCCCACAGAAGATGCGATGATCTCCGAGAACCCAGAGGTCGCCCGGCTGCGCAATTGCGGGTGCCGCAAGGTTCGGCGTCTCAACAGATTCCGCTTCAGTCTCCGTGGCCTCGCCCGTGCCGTCGATGATGATGTCAATCTCCGGTGTCTCAAATCCCGTGATGTCCAGATCAAAGCTCAACTCTCCATCAAGGTTGAGATCCATCAGCTCTGCAAATTCAATCTGCAAAGTAGCTTCGTTCCAGTCGGACAATTCCGCCAGCTTGTTATCCGCAATGTGCAGAGCGCGCACTTCTGCGTTTGACAAGTGATCCGCGACAAGAGTTGGCACGGTCGTCAACCCCAGAGCCTTGGCGGCTTCATAGCGGCCATGACCCGCAATGATAGTACCGCTAGCATCCAAAAGGATCGGAGTGACAAAGCCAAACTGCGCCACCGACGTTTTGAGCTTGTCGATATTTTTGGCCGCGTGCACGCGGTTGTTATTGGCGTAGGGTTTGATCTAGCTGATCGGGGATGGGATGACTTTGTCCGCCATCCAGATCGACGTATTGGACGCCAGAACGTCGCTTTGTGTTTTCTTGGCAGGCATAACCGCCTCCTTTTGTGTGACGCCGCGAGGACGTCGAGGTGGAGGGATCGCGTAGGAAAATCGGAGAGAGCACAAATCGCAACTCCCCGGATCAAACGATCCGAGACGTTGCTCCTTTGATTGCTCTCTGCGTAAACCTGTGTTTCCAATGAGTGCTGCCTGCGGGAGCAGTTTCCCGCCCTGATAGTCCGGGCGATTGGGTTAAGTGTAGGTGCCATCATTAGGAGACGCACCCCCCAAAACCAAAAGTAACCGATTAAGATTGTTGACGAATAATCGGGGGTACGGCAGCAACCCCCTGCAAAACTCACCCCTATTGGGATTGCCCCAGAAAGAGCTGGACTGTTGCTGTGAACCACGCATCACTGAACCCACGCCCGAGCCATTCGGGCGCTCCTCGGTACCAGGGTTTGGCGTTCCGCCAACCCCAGATTAGAGGAGACAATACATGTCCAAATCCAAACAAACCAAAATTGACAAGGTGCAACACTTGTTGCGCCGCCCGAGCGGCGCCAGCATTGAGGCGCTCTGCAAAGCAACGGGGTGGCAACCTCATTCGGTCCGAGCTGCATTGAGTGGGCTGCGGAAGACAGCCGCAACGATTGAACGGCGCAAATCCGACAAGCCACATGGTTTTTCCACATATCACCTCACAGCAAACAAGGGCGGCGAGTCATGACGAAGACGAGCGATGTCGCCGATCTGGCCGCCATGGGTCGATCGGATCTGGTCACGCTTTGGCAGCAGCTGTTTGATCAGCCTGCCCCCGCCATGCTCAGCCAACCCTTCCTGCGCCGTTTTATCGCCTTTGAGATGCAGTCCCGCCGTCAAGGCGGGCTACTCCGGCAGGTCAAAGCCACGCTGGGAAAGGGTTTTGAGAAGAAACTCGGCCTGCCTGCCCAGTCCTTAAAGCTGGTGGGCGCGTGCTGCGCGGGCGCTACGATGACGGCGGCCTGTCGGGCGGCACCCTAGAGCGCCCTGCCCTTCAGCGCCTTCTTGAAGAGATCGATGCCGGGCGTATTGACATGGTGGTGGTTTACAAGATCGACCGGCTGACCCGGTCGCTTGCCGACTTCTCGAAGCTGGTCGAACGGCTGGAACAGGCAAACTGTTCCTTTGTTTCGGTTACACAGGCCTTCAATACCTCATCTTCCGTGGGGCAACTGACTCTCAATGTGCTGTTGTCCTTTGCCCAGTTCGAACGGGAAGTCACTGCGGAACGTATTCGCGACAAGGTTGCTGCGTCGAAGAAAAAGGCGCTTTGGATGGGTGGTAACCTGCCCCTTGGTTATGACCGCCCCCCCGATCCAAAAGCAAGAACGCTTGTGGTGAATGAAGAGGAGGCCAGAACGGTCCGGCTTCTCTTTGGTCTTTATGAGGAATTAGGTTGCTTGCGCAAAGTAGAAGAACGGGCAACAGTAGAAAGGTTGCGGTCAAAACGGGTAGTTCGGGCAGATGGCAGCGTGAAAGGGCATTGTCCGCTGTCACGGGGTCACATCTATTACCCGCTGCGCAACCCGGTTTATCTCGGAAAATCCGACACAAGGATAAGATCTGGGACGGGCAACACCCGGCGATCATCGGCAAGGGCATCTGGGACCGGGTGCAACAGAAAATGCGGCAGGCCTCCAATCGTTCCCGGCACGCGGCGGCTCGGACACGCGCCAACACACCAATGACCCCGGCACCTGGCTCACCGGTCTGCTGCAGGACGAAACTGGTGATCGGTTGACGCCGACCCACACCACACACAAAGGCCGACGGCTGCGCTATTACGTCTCCAATCGACTGATCTCGGGCGGCAAGGATATCTTGGGTTGGCGACTGCCTGGCCCTGCGCTGGAAAACGCAGTTATTGATGTCATCGTCAGACATCTGCAAGACGCCGCTGCCGCGCATCAGGCACTGGCGCAGCCGGAGGCCGGGTCAGCGGAGGCGGTTCAGACTTCGTTTGCGGATTTAGTAACCCGGCTTCAACGCCAAGCCGGTCAGGTCGGTGCTGCTCTTCTGGCCAAAGGCCAAATTGCACGAGGTCAGATCGACCTCGAATTGAACCCCAAAACTCTGGCAAGCGCAGTTGGCATTGCTGCGGACCAACTGCACCCGGATCTCACCCACGTCACCGCATCACTCGATCTGCGCCGCCGCGGCGTCGAGGCCAGGGTCATCGCCGGAGACATGGCGCCCCAACCCGATCCCCACCTCCGGTCCATGCTGATCCGCGCCCATTGCTGGGCCCGTGATCTAAAAGCCGGAGTTCAACTGATGGAGATCGTACGCCGCGAAAGCGTCCCCGGTGCCTTCATCTGCACCCGCGCCCAGCTCGCGTTTCTCTCACCGAAGATTCAGGCCGCGATTCTAGACGGGACCCAGCCGCCCGAACTCACACTCAAGCGTCTGGTCAGCGTTACCCACCCACTTGATTGGTCCGAACAGGAACGCCAGTTCGGCTTTTGATAGCTTCAGATCCTGTGCCCCTGATACAGGGTTCGCCCTCCCTGATCCGATAAAACATTTCCCTGTTCGCTCAAGAAAATTCCCTGTTCCACCTTTTAGGGAATCTGAAACATAAGCCATTGGGAAAAATAGAGTTGCGACATGTGAAGTGTCGGGTTCCAGACCTGTTTCGCGAAAATTCCCTGTAAATTGCAGGGTATCAGGGAAATCCAGCCCAAAGCGACCCCGCCACCATGCGCCACTTAGACTGCGGCCGAAATTGCGCTCTGAGTGTGCGATCTGCTCCGTCTCTGATTGAAAGCATACGCGCCAATGCGCGGGAATTGCGACACAAATCCGGGTCAGAAAACACAACTGAAGTGAGACAGGTATGAGTGGCGGGGAGACAGGGATTCGAACCCTGGGGACGCTCTCACGCCCAACGGTTTTCAAGACCGCCGCATTCGACCACTCTGCCACCTCCCCGTCGAAGGCAGGGTCTAAGCGCAAGTTCGGCCAGAGGCAAGTCGAAATCGGGATTTCTTGCCGAAGCCCGCGCAGCGGTCTTTCCATGACTCTTCAGCCGCGTTATGATCCCCGAAATAGACCGAAACAGGCTGGCAAGCAGAACCAGCAGACCGGCAGCGGGGTTCCGAGAACGAGACCCCTTCAGGCAAGGGATAAGCAGATGAAGCGAGCGATCATGACACGCCCGGGACCGAAACGGTTGGCGTATCTGGCGTTGACTTTGACAGTTCTGAGCGGGTGTGAGGATATTCTTCAAGAGGCTGAAAAACCTGAAGAAAACTCAAACAAAACTGAACTCCTTCCCGAGGTGGCCTCGGGCTCGCAGCGTGACGTCGAAGCCCCCGAGGTTTTTCAGGTCACCGAAGCAGGGCTTTGGGATGGCAGGCCCTCGCTGGGCGGTATCTGGGTTGCCTACCCGGAAGTATCCCAGCCCGAGCGTGTCGTGATTACGAACACTGCAAACAACAAGTCCGTAACAGGGGCCCTGTTCCGACGTGAACGCAACCTGCCCGGCCCAGCGATTCAGGTTTCATCTGCGGCTGCGGAACAGCTCGAAATGCTGGCGGGCGCGCCGACAAAGGTCAGTGTCGTCGCCCTACGCCGTGAAACTGTAAAGGAATCACAACCAGAGGACGCGCCCAAACCGGAAGACGAGGCGACGGATACGGCTGCGGTGTCGGACGCCGCGGCCACCGACGCCCCATCCGCGGCAAATACCGAAAAACCGGCCAAGCCGAAATGGTGGCAAAAGAAGGCGCCAGCAGCAGCAGCCGGTACAGCAGTAGTCGCGGCGGAAGCGGAAAGTTCTGCCAACGAGGCGACCGAAGGTTCGGAAACGACCACCGATGCGGCGGCAGCCGCTGAGGATCCGGCAGAGCCCGCTGAAAAGAAACCGGCCAAGCGGAAGTGGTGGCAGAAAAAAGAGCCAGCAGCAGCAGCGGCTGCGGGAGCCACCGTGGCTGCGGCGGGTGCAGCAACAGGCGGTGCTGATGTGACCGCAGATGTTGCGGCAGCCGCAGCTGCACCAGCGTTGTCAGATGCGCCCGTCGAGGCCCCCGCTGAAAAGCCTGCAAAACGGAAGTGGTGGCAAAAGAAAGACCCCGCTGAAATCACCGAAACACCACTAGACCCCATCGAAGGCGCAGCATCCGCGATTGACGCGACCGAAGCGGTTCCGGCCGCAGCGGCAGCGACAGGCGCTGCGTCGTCGCTGAGCAAACCATTTGTGCAGATCGGCACATTCAGCGTCGAAGCAAATGCGAATACTGCTGCTGAGAAAGTGCGCCGGAATGGCATGTCGACTGTTGTGCGGGAACTGAAAACCGAAAACAAAACAGTATGGCGGGTCCTGGTTGGCCCTGCCGCAACCCGGGCCGAACGCAAAGCCATTCAAAAAGATGTAAAGGATCTTGGTTTCAAAGATGCGTTCACCGTGTCCGACTAAATACAAGGAGGCATAAGATGCTATCCTCATTGCGAACTTCTGTTCTGGCCATTGGGCTTACCGTGCTGGCAATTCCGGCTCAGGCTTTTGATACATCTGCCCGCGCAGCTTATGTGATCGATCAATCCACCGGTACGGTGCTTTTGGCAAAAGACTCCGATCAGCCCTTGCCGCCTGCATCCATGTCCAAGCTCATGACGCTGTATGTAGCTTTCGAAGCGCTGCGTGACGGCAGATTGACGCTGGACGAAACCCTGCCCGTGTCCGAACACGCGATGAGCTATGGCGGCTCGACCATGTTTCTGAACACGCAGGATCGGGTTCGGGTCGAAGACCTGCTGCGCGGCATCATCGTCCTGTCAGGCAATGACGCCTGCGTGGTGCTCGCCGAGGCGCTGAGCCCTGACGGCACAGAGGCCGGGTTTGCCCGATATATGACCCAACGCGCCAAGCAGATGGGTATGAACAACTCGAACTTTGCGAATTCGAATGGGTGGCCTGCCGCCGGACATATGATGTCGGTTCATGACCTGGCGGTTCTGGCCGACAGGTTGATTACCGACTTCCCTGAATATTACCCCCTGTTTTCAGAAGAGGTATTCGAATTCGATGGCCGTGCGCCGTCGAATGCCCGCAACCGCAACCCGTTGCTGAAACTGAGCATCGGCGCGGATGGCCTGAAAACCGGCCACACGCAGGAGGCCGGATACGGCCTGGTCGGCTCCGCCAAACAAGGCGACCGGCGTGTCATCTTTGTCCTCAGCGGGCTGGACAGCACCGGCCAACGGGCAGAGGAGGCTGAGGCCGTGGTTAACTGGTCGTTTCGAAATTTTGTCGAGAGGACAGTTGCCAACGCGGAAACGCCGATAGCCGAAGCCAAGCTGTGGATGGGCGAGAAAAAGACCGTAGGTCTTGTCCCTGACGGCGATCTGACGGTTCTGTTTCCGGTTCTGGGGACACAGAACGTCAAGGCCGAAGTTGTGTATCAGGGTCCCGTCAATGCGCCGGTCAAGAAAGGCCAGCAACTGGCCGAGCTTGTCATCAAGCCTGAAGGATTGCCTGAAATACGACGTCCGCTGGTGGCGGCGGAAGACGTTGCAGTTGGCGGATTTGTCGTGCGTATGCTGACTGTTGGCGGCATTGTTCTGAAAGACGTGATCAATAACCCGCTGGAGTCGATGTGACCAAGGCGGGGTTATTTCTGACTTTCGAAGGCATTGACGGATCAGGCAAGTCAACTCAGGCGCGGAAGCTGGCGGATCAACTGCGCGCGCAGGGTCATGAGGTCATTTTGACGCGTGAACCGGGCGGCTCTCCTGGCGCGGAAGAAATCCGCAGCCTGGTTTTGGAAGGTGATCCCGACCGCTGGTCGGCCGAGACGGAAATCCTGCTGTTCACGGCCGCCCGCCGCGACCATCTGGAACGTACGATCGAACCCGCGCTTGCCGCAGGGCAAGTGGTAATCTGCGACCGCTTTGCCGACAGCACACGCATGTATCAGGGCCTGTCGCGGGGCGACCTGCGCGGCCTTGTTGATCAGCTGCACAGCCTGATGATCAAGCGCGAGCCGGACTTGACTCTGCTGATCGACATGGACCCCGATACCGGCCTGTCCCGCGCCAAGGGACGGCAAGGCGCGGAAGAACGGTTCGAAGATTTCGGCCCGGACTTGCAAAAGAAGATGCGGGCGGGCTTTCTGGCACTGGCCCATGAGTTTTCCGACCGTTTCCGCATTGTGGATGGCAACCGGGACATGGACAGCGTTGCACAGGATGTGACAGAAATCGTCCAGGCTGCTTTGCGATAGACGATGAATGACGAAATCCCCTCTCCGGATCAAGTGCCCGGTGCGCCGCATCCCCGCGAGACCGTCCGGCTTTTTGGTCAGGATGCGGCAGAACAGGCGTTTCTGACCGCCTATAACTCGGACCGCCTGCACCACGGCTGGTTGCTGACCGGGCCGCGTGGCGTCGGCAAGGCGACGTTGGCCTGGCGGATTGCGCGGTTTTTGCTGGCAACACCTTTGGCAGACGACGGAGGGCTGTTTGGCGCGCCGCCACCGCCAGAGACGCTCGACATTGATCCCGACCACCCTGTGTCACGTCGCATACTGGCCGGGGCCGAGCCGGGATTGGCCACAATAGCCCGGTCGCTGAATGATCAGGGGCGGCTGCGCAACGAAATCATTGTAGATGACATCCGAAAACTGGGAAAGTTCTTTGGCCTGTCCTCTGCCGATGGTGGGCGCCGGGTCGTAATCGTGGATTCAGCGGATGAGATGAATGTCAGCGCCGCCAGCGCGTTACTGAAGATGTTAGAAGAACCTCCGGCGCGTACAACCCTTTTGCTGGTGTCGCACCAACCCTCGCGCTTGCTGCCAACTATCCGTTCTCGTTGCCGCACCCTACGTCTGGGCCCCCTGAGTGCCGGGGATATGCAGGACGCGCTGTCGCAAACCGGGACGACCTTACCAGCGCAACCCGAACATCTGGCTTCTTTGGCCGCTGGCTCGGTCGGGGGCGCGGTTCGCCTGATCAATCTTGGTGGGCTTGAAATCTATGCCGAGCTGATTGCCATTCTGGGTACCCTGCCCCGCCTTGACCGCCAGCGCGCACTGGCCCTGGCCGAGGCTGCGGCCCAACGTGGCGCAGCCGAGCGCTTTGATCTGCTGCTGACACTGATCGATGTTGCCTTGTCTCGGCTGGCCCTGACCGGGGCAACCGGCGCACCGCCGACCTCTGAGGCCGCCCCGAATGAAGCGGAAACGCTGGCCAGACTGTCAAATTCTTCGGATCAGGCCCGTCGCTGGGCCGAAGTCGCCGCGACAATCACAGCCCGCGCGCGACATGGCCAGGCGGTGAACCTTGACCCTGCCGCTCTGGTCCTAGATACGGTGTTCAAGATACAGGAAACCGCCGGCCAGGTCAGATGAGCGACATCCCCCAGATCACCGACAGTCATTGCCATCTGGACTTCCCGGATTTTGACGGTCAGTTGGACGACATCATCTCGCGCGCGGCTGACGCTGGCGTGACCCGGATGGTGACGATTTGCACCAAACTGCGCAATGAACCCGCAGTCCGTGCAATTGCCGAAGCCCATGCACCGGTATTCTACGCCGCAGGAACCCACCCGATGAGCGCCGCAGACGAGCCTATGGTCTCGGTCGATGAACTGGTCGCGTTGGCACAGCACCCGAAATTTGTGGGCATCGGCGAATCCGGTCTGGATTACCACTATACTGCCGACAGCGCTGAGCTTCAGATGCAATCCCTGCGCATTCATATCGAAGCTGCCCAGCGCACTGGGTTGCCTTTGATCATTCATGCCCGCGCCGCAGACGACGATATGGCCCGAATTCTGGCCGAAGAGTATCGCAATGCGCCTTATTCCTGCGTGATGCACTGTTTTTCGTCCTCGGCCGAGTTGGCCAAAGCCGCGCTGGATCTGGGATTTTATCTGTCCATGTCCGGCATTGCGGCCTTTCCAAAAAGCCACGAGTTGCGCGACATTTTCGCAAGCGCGCCGGTGGATCGCATTCTGGTGGAAACCGACGCGCCCTATCTGGCGCCGCCCCCTTATCGTGGCAAGCGAAACGAACCGGCTTATACCGCGCATACAGCCCGAAAAGGGGCCGAACTGTTCGGGCTGGAGTATCCGGCTTTTGCCGCCCAAACTCAGGCGAATTTTGACCGGCTGTTCAGCAAGGCGGCAACGTACAGGGCCGCTGCATGACCGAATTGCGATTTACCATTCTGGGCTGCGGATCGTCGGGCGGTGTACCCCGGTTGGGTGGTCACTGGGGTGCTTGCGATCCTGCAAACCCCAGGAACATTCGCCGGCGCTGTTCCTTGCTTGTTGAGCGTGACGGCCCCGGCGGCAGAACCTCCGTGTTGATTGACACAACCCCGGATATGCGCAGCCAGTTGCTGGACACGGGCACCGGGCGGCTTGATGGTGTGGTCTATACCCACTCTCACGCGGATCATGTCCATGGGATCGACGACCTGCGCATGATCGTGTTCAACATGAAAACCCGCGTTCCGGTCTGGGCTGATGGTGATACCCAGAACGCTCTGCTGGGGCGGTTTGGATACGCCTTCATACAACCCGAAGGGTCACCTTATCCTCCGATCCTCGACCTCAAGTCCATTGACGGGCCGTTCGAAATCGAAGGGCCCGGAGGACCGATTCCGTTTCGTCCATTCAAGGTCAATCACGGCTCGATAGATTCTCTGGGCTTTCGAATGGGGCAGCTCGCCTATTTGCCGGATGTTGCCGAAATTTACGACGAGGCATGGCCTGAAATGGAAGGGTTGGAATATCTCATCATCGACGCCCTACGCCGAAGCCCACATCCCACACATGCACATCTGGAAAAAACGCTTGAGTGGATTGAGAAGCTGCAACCAAATCAGGCGATACTGACCAACATGCATATCGATCTCGACTATGCGACTGTCGATGCGGAAACGCCGGACAATATCACCCCCGCCTATGACGGGATGGTGATACATCACGCGTTTCAGACCCCTGTTTCTTTTGCATAAGATATCGCAACATGGCCGTTGCACGGGGGCCAAATGCTGCAAAGCCTGATTGACGTCATTCTTCCTGTCTTTCTTGTGATCGGCGCCGGTTACACGGCAACACGAACAGGATATTTCAAAGAATACCATGTCGACGGGCTGATGAGATTTACTCAAGGGTTCGCGATCCCATGCCTATTGTTTCTTGCCATCGCGCATCTGGACCTCAGCGCCAGTTTCGATCCCCGGCTTTTGGCAAGTTTCTATTCCGCCGCCGCCCTGTGTTTCATCACTGGCCTTTTTGGTGCGCGCATCCTTTTCGGCCGCGAATGGGAAGACTGCGTGGCAATCGGGTTTTGTTGCCTGTTCTCTAACTCGGTTCTGCTGGGATTGCCGATTACTGAACGCGCTTATGGTCCCGAGAACCTGACAGGTAATTATGCGATTATCGCCTTCCATTCCCCCTTTTGTTACGGCGTGGGGATCACTGTGATGGAGGTTGTCCGCAATCGCGGAAACGGTGGCGTACGCATGGCGCGTTCCGTTCTGTCCGCAATGTTCAAGAACGCGCTGATCCTTGGTATTGCACTGGGATTCGTGGTTAATCTGTCCGGGTTGGCCATCCCGGCTGTGGTGGACGAAGCCCTTGGTCTGATCACGCGGGCCGCCCTGCCCGGCGCCCTGTTTGCACTGGGCGGGGTACTAGTCAAATACAAACCCGAAGGTGATCTGCGCACCATCGCCTTTGTTTGCGCAATCTCGTTGATGCTGCATCCCAGCCTTGTGTGGGCATTCGGCAAGTCCACGGGGCTGCCACAGGATCTGTTCCGCTCGGGCGTGTTGAACGCGGCGATGGCGCCGGGGTTCAACGCCTATATCTTTGCAAACATGTATGGCCGCGCCAAGCGGGTGGCAGCTTCGGCTGTTCTCATTGGGACAGCCACATCCATTCTGACTGTCTGGCTTTGGCTAACGGTTCTGGGCTAACTGTAGTGTTGACTTCGGTTCGTACAGAGACACCTAACGCATATCGTGTCAGGAGATCCAAATGCCACATGCCATCATCGTCGCTCATGGCCAGCCGTCCGATCCGGAACCGGCCGAGGCTGCCCTGGCTGCATTTGCGGCTACAGTCGACGCCCTGACCGAGCATGTAACGGTGCATTCAGCAACTCTGGCCGCGCCCGGCGCGTTCGAGGCTAAGCTGAACAGCCTGCCGGAGAACACGGTCATCTATCCGCTTTTCATGGCAAATGGGTGGTTTGTCACCAGCGCTTTGCCCAAGCGGTTAGGGGATCACAAAGCGCGCATCCTGGACCCATTGGGTGTTGACCCAGAGCTACCGGAATTGACCGCGCACGCCCTGCAATCTGAGTTGTCCGTAAGAAATTGGGTAACTGCGTCAACCGATCTGGTCATTGCTGCACATGGGTCGGGGCGTAGCCGAAACCCGTCAGCCGTGGCACTGAATTTCGCATCTCAACTTGAGGAAATGCTGGTTTTCAAATCTGTCCGCGTTGGGTTTGTTGAAGAGCCGCCATCCATTTCCGATGCCGCTACCGGCACGGGGGCTCAGGCGCTGTGCCTTCCGTTCTTTGCCTGCACCGGGGGGCACGCAGTAGACGACGTGCCCGCCGGATTGAGCCAAGCAGGGTTCAAAGGCGTTCTGCTGCCAGTGGTTGGGGAACTGCCACCCATCCGGCACCAGATTGCCAAGCAGGTAACAAAGGCCGTTCAGCTCGCGTGATAATTTGCTGAGATCTTTGACCCGGAAACAGGCAAAACTCAGGTTTGCGCTTTGATCAGAGTGGAATAGAGGCGGTGGCAGGACCGGCCATCTCGCTTGGCCTGATAAAGGGCAACGTCGGCGGCGTGAAGGATGTCAGCGGCTTTGGGCACCTTGAACTGGGTGGACAAGGCCGTTCCTATACTTGCAGAGATACAGCACGGTTGGTCCTGAAACATCATGGGTTCATTCAACCTCGCGATCAGGCGACCCGCGATGGACTCCAGAGTTTCTACCCGCGTCAGGTTTTTGAAAATAATGACAAACTCATCCCCACCAACCCGCGCAACCGTATCGTCGCCACGCGTCTCTTCAAGCATGATGCGGGCCGCCTGTTGCAGAACGTAATCCCCGGCTGCATGGCCCAGCCGATCATTCACGGATTTGAAGAAATCCAGATCCAGATGCATAAGGGCAAATGTAGAATTTGCCAGGATCAGATGCCCCAGCAAATGATCCATCGCGCGGCGGTTCTTCAATCCCGTCAATGTATCGGTATATGCCTGCTCTTCCGCGGCCAGCATTGCCCCCTGAAGCCTGAGATTAAGTGAACGGGACGCTTCCATCGCGGCGGATTTGGCTTCGACCAGATACAACAGCTCGATCGCCAGGTCGGTGCCGGAAAAATCCGCGCTCGTCAGGGCGTAATCCCGAACCGCATCCAAAATCGAAATACCGAATGACAGATTGATGACTGCACCGCCTGACTCGGGCAAGGGTGCGACCAGACCTTTCAGGGTCGTACGCGGTTCATCGCGAAATCTCAGATGCAGTTTGGCACCGGCCATCGACATCAACGCGGGAAGGGTGGTGACTGTTCTGGGGCGGATCAGCTCGAACACGTCCAGAACCCCCAGCCCGACCAAAGGCAACTCGGGCCGCAACTTTTGCAATGTCGGGCCCGCTTGTTGAATGCATCCGCTGCGGTCCACCAACAAGAAGATCGGACAAAGTGTTTCCAGAAGATCTGCCAGTTCCTGAGTATGTGTCATCTGTTCCGAGCCCCCAGATCAAAATGGCGCCCCTCGGAAAAGGCGCTTTCGACCAAAATGATTGAAATGATTTCACAACACTCCTGCCGACCCTCATGCGACAGCATCACCAGCGCGCCATAATCATCGGCCATCGCGCGCAGAACCCCGACCATAACACTGGAAAATCCCGGCATATCCGGAAGGCAGCACAACTGGTATTCCGTGGCTGAAAGCTCTCTCAACTCAAGCGCAGGCAAATTCAGATCAGAGACAGCCAGTCTTACACGATCCGTAAGATCATCGAGGGAATGAAGGAACTCGACATAGGTGACACCCCCAAACCTGAGCAGTCGGCGCAGCCCTTCCATATTCGGGTGGGACACCAGATATGTTCCCAGATCTTCAAGGATTTCCGCCTGCGGTCGGTTGAGATCAATACTCAGGGCCTCGAGCACACGGGTCGTCATTTCATCATCATAGATGAGCATGGCTTCAAACTCGACAAACCCCAGCCGCGCACCTTCGGTCACGCGAACCCAACAGGATTGCCCATAGGTTGCGCCGACAAAAGACTGTATCGCCCGGTTGATCAGACCATGCATCGGATGCCTCAGATTGGTGTCCTTGGCACTGTGGTCTGAGAAACCTTAACAAATAGCCAAAATCCGCCCCGAGTTGCTGTGAATACAACGGAGTATCAAACCGACACTACTCACCATGTCAGAAGTCTGTCGGCGCACCGCCTTCAGCCTTGCGGCGTTCGACAAACTCGGCCAGTTCTTCGCGGATACCATCGTCCATCGGAGGGGCCTCAAAGCTCGAGATGATCTCTTTGAACATGTGATGCGCACGCTCAGCCGTCCAGATGCCGCCTGCGGCCTCCCAGCCTTCATAGTTCTTCCAGTCGCTCAGGAAAGGCTGGTAGAAGGCCGTGGTGTAGCGGTCCTGTGTATGCTGGATTCCAAAAAAGTGACCGTCATTGCCAACCGCGCGGATGGCATCCAAAGCAATCTCATCCGGCCCGGTTGCAGTCAGATCAGGGTTCATATAGCGCTGAATTTGCTGCAAAACTTCGCAATCCATAATGAATTTTTCTGGGCTCGCGATCAGGCCGCCTTCCAGCCAACCGGCGGCGTGATACACCATGTTGGTGCCTGACTGCACGGCCGCCCAGAGCGAATTCGAGGTTTCCCACACGGATTGCCCGTCTGGCACATTGGCCGCACACACACCGGATGAACGCAGCGGCAGCCCATAATATCGTGCCATCTGCCCGGTCATCTGTGTCGAGCGCATGTATTCCGGCGTCCCGAAAGCGGGTGCGCCTGATTTCATATCCACGTTCGACGTGAACGTTCCAATTACGCAGGGAATACCAGGGCGCACATATTGGAACAGAGCGATGGCACATAAGGCTTCGGCCAGAGACTGTGCAACCGCCCCAGCCATTGTTACGGGCGCCATTGCCCCCGCCAGCGTAAAGGGCGTGACCACAATCGCCTGCCCACGGCGTGCCAGCCGCAGGCAGCCATCTATCATCGGATGGTCATGCTTCAACGGTGAGGTCGAGTTGATGTTAGTGTACATCCGTGGCGAGGCCTCGAATTCTTCGTGGCTGAGACCGCCCGCGATGCGCACCATCTCCATCACGTCTTCGACACGCTCCTTGCCCAACGAATAGGCGTGCATCGCCTTGTCGGTCAGGGTCAGCTTGTCATACAGCACATCCAGATGCCGGACGCTGGCATGAATATCGACAGGTTCTACAGGATATCCGCCTGCGAAGTGAATACAGTTGAAGTACTGCGTCAGCTTCAGAAGATTCTGGCACATCTCGCGATTGCCGGGCACTTTTTTCCCGATCTCCATGTCCCAGTAATTGGGTGGAGAAGAAACGTTGCCGAACAGGATGTTCTTTCCACCGATCTCGATCCTGTGGTCAACATTGCGGGGGGTAATGGAAAACTGGCTGGGCGCCTTGGCGATCATCTCCATGACAAAATCGCGCCCCATGCGGACGTTGTCACCTTTGATCGTGCACCCTGCCTCGCGCAGGATGCCGATTGCCTCTTCATTGTAGAATTCGATCCCGATCTCTTCCAGAATACGCATGGCCCCTTCATGAATCGCTTCGATCCCGGCCTGATCCAGCGGTTCAGTCGGGCGATCTATGTTGATGGGTGGGTCCCACGGCATCTGGTCAATCACCGCGCTGCCCCTGCGCGCAGCCGCACCTGCGCGTCCTCCGCCGCGGCGTTTGCGTGTGTTGGTCTCGGCCATGGTTGCCTCCGTTCTGGCTTGGTACAAGCAAGACCCGAAGACGCGTTTCTGGCCGCTCCATCTGCGACAGAGCTTGTCGGTTTTCTATAATTGTTCGTCGATTTTCCGGATCAACGCATCATTTTTCGACCAGCCATGCCGGAATGTGACCGATATCCGGCAGGACAACATCCGCCATCGGCGCCAGCGCTTCTGCTTCGGCCAATCCGGTCAAAACGCCAATGGTGATCATTCCGGCTGCGCGTCCCGCTTGCAGGTCATGAACACTGTCACCTACCATTGCGATGCGCGACGGCTCGACCCCGATCTGTGCGGCAAAGGCCAGCAACTGACCTGGCCCCGGTTTGAACCCATGACCACTGTCATACCCGGCGATAAAATCGAAGTGTTCGCGTATTCCCGCAGATTCCAGATGCTGCAATGCCGGATGCTCGCTGTCATTTGTCGCAACGCCCAGTTTGATCCCGGATTGCTGCAACCCTTTCAGGAACGGACCCAACGGAACGGCAGGGGATTGAGGAGCCGCCGCGGCTTCGGCGTTCATCATGTCCACAACTTCCTGCAATGTCACATCGTCAACATGCGAAATAAGCACTTCGGCGATTTCTTCGACCGTTGCGGCTATCACAATGCTATCTGTAGTATACCGCTCTTGCTCGAAGTCAAATCCGATGACGCTGCCGAGTTCCGCCGCCCGGTCTACATCCCCCTTTGTCAGGCGCATCAGCAACGAGCGCCCGAACGTTCCCCAGGTTTTGGCAAAATCGAACAAAGTGCCATCCTTGTCGAAGACGATTGCTTCTATTGGCATCGCGTGCTCCTGCGGAAAAGGTGTTCAGGTCCAGTGTACATCGCCGCCGCCTGACAGAACCGCCCGCGCCTGGGCCGGGTGATCATAGGCGATTGAGTTGGCGTCACAAAACGCCATGACCCACGAATCGTCAAGCACCAGAAAATCGAGAACCGAAGTCAGAAAGTCCCGATCACCGGCCCGATTGCGAACATCCCCGATCGAAGCGCCCGTCGAGCCAAGAAATAAAGGCAAAAGCTCTTCGTTGCTGACCAACCACCCCAGGGCTGTCAGAGCAAGAGTCTCGGCTGAATCGGGCGAAAGGGGCATAAACTGCGCTCAGAGAATGGTGCTGGAAAGAGTTTGTTAACCAGACTCATAAACAATTTGTTCACGCATGCAATCAACGGTGAACGACTATGTCTGTGCAAGGCACCATCCTTGTCCTCGACGGGGTATCAACCAACCGCATAATGCTGAAGGTTCAACTGACTGCTGCCTGGTACCACGTGGTACAGGGTGGAAAACTTGAAGGGCTACAAGCCCTTGCACGTCGCGTGCAGCCAGACCTTGTTCTGACAGCCCAAACATTGCCCGACGGAACAGCCGCTGATGTCAAAAAAGCCCTCACCGAAGTATCTGGCCTTGATGACGTGCCCGTCGTCGTACTGGCAGCACAGAATGACAAAAACGCGCGCCTGCGTGCCCTGAAAGACGGGCTGGACGATGTGCTGACGCATCCTTTCAAAGATACGTTGCTGCTGGCACGCATTCGCAGCCTTTTACGCGCGCGCGCAGTTACTCAAGATTTGCAGGTCAGCACCGGATCGCAACCTATTGGATTTGGGGAACCCGCCCCTGTGATGATCAGCCCCCCGAACGCGGCCCGGGTTGATATCTTGGCCGATACTGTCCAAACCGGTGCCCTTTGGTACAAGGCCCTGCAAGGCCAGCACCGTTTCGATCTGTCCTGGCACCTTCAATCGAACTTACAAGGCGTTTTGTCCGGGCCGATACCGGACGCGATTGTCGTCGAATTGGGCTCGCACCCATCCGCGCTGAGTGTCCTTGCGGATCTCAGGTCACGGGCAGCAACCCGGAATACCGTCCTGATTGGCGTCTTGCAGGACAACGATGCCGTGCATGCCTCGGAAGCGCTGGACAGAGGAGCGGACGCCGTATGCCTTGGGGGGTTCTGCGCGCGAGAGATTCTGTTGCGGCTGAATAATCAGATTGCGCGCAAGGCACGGCTTGATCATCTGCGCGTATCACTGAGAAAAGGGATCGCCGAGTCCTGTATTGATCCGCTCACCGGGCTGCACAATCGTCGTTACGCCATGCGGGCATTGGATCAGATCGCGCGCCAGTCTGCCCGTACCGGGCGTGGCTTTGCCGTCATGCTGGCGGATCTGGATCACTTCAAGACCATCAATGACTGCCATGGCCATAGCGCTGGTGATTGTGTTCTGACGCAGGCCGCAAAACGCATGCAAAGCGCACTTGGATCCCAGGGTTTTGTCGCCCGTATCGGCGGTGAAGAGTTCATGTTCGCAGTGCCTGATGTGTCAGAAAAGCAAGCCAGAAAACTGGCTGAGGCCATCTGTGACAGCATTTGTCGCGCGCCGTTCCTGCTAACGGATCAAGGTTTGCAGGTTAACGTCACGATCAGCATTGGGCTGGAGATGCCGCAATCGGGTCAGCCGGGAAAAGAACGCACACCCGTTCCTGTAGAAGATATCCTAAAAGCCGCCGACAAAGCCCTTTATGCGGCAAAAAAAGCGGGGCGCAATCAGGTGAGTATCAGGCAAAGCGCAGCCTGAACCTGTCAATCTCTTTTCTTGTTCCCATGCGGCCCGCGTTTGACGATCTTTTGCAACCTGTCCGCATAAGACTGCCGCTCTGCGTCGCTCATGGCGGTGACGCGAGCCAGCCATTGTGTCTGCAAGGCTAATTGCAGTTCTGCCGTTGCCTGCGACTGTTTCTGCAACAACACATCAACGGCGACCGGATCGAAGGGCACTGTGCGCAGTGCCCGACTCAGCGCTTCAAAGTCTTGTCTGCGCCCCCTTAAGTCTTTTTCGCGTAGCGCAGACAGTTCCCCTCGCATCGCTTTTCGATCATCTTTCGGCAAAGCGCGATATAGCGCCGGGCCGAATCCCGGCGGTGCTTCGGTGTGAACTCCATCCTTCAGGCGCAGCATGGTTCCGACTGCAACACCGACAACCAACAGGTTCAGAGCTAATGACAAGACCAGCAAAACCGTCATCCACCGGCGTTTCGGTTTAGGGGCAGCATTCATTCTGTGCTCTCCAGAAAACTCGTGTCATATCCAAGGTCCGCCACAAAAAGGGCCGCCTCTTGCGATGCCAGCAGATTGGCGGGATCGGGCAGGAACCCCGGCGCGGAAAAGCCGATCCAGAGCCCCGCCGCACTGGCAGCGATCAAGCCGCCCACCCCCTGCCAGCCACCTACGTTGCCCATCATTCGATGCCAGAGCGAAAATTGTGGACGCGGTTCAGGCCTTAAGCGACTCAGGCGTAGTTTTTCAGCATCAATCTGAATGCGCACGGCCAAATCGTCGGGCAGCGCCGGTCGGTTCTGCCGAGCCTGCGCAAACAAATGATCCAGTTCCAGGTTTTCATCCGTCATCGTCATACCCCAGTTCTTCACGTCGCCCGGCCAATATCGCGGTCAGACTTCGTTTGCCCCGCGCAGTCAAACTTTCAACCGCTTCTACTGAAATTCCCATGATCCCGGCAATTTCAGGGTTGGGCAACTCTTCGATGTGGCGCAGAACCACTGCCTGCCTCTGCCTTTCGGGCAGCTGCGCCAAGGCAAGCTGCAACGCGTCCACGCGGGCCTCATCCTGCAACCGTTCAGCTACACTGGCTTTGCCATCTTCCGGCTCAGGAATATCCGACAACCTGCCGGGGGCCTTCCTGCGCCGGATGTCCACACACAGATTCAGCGTCACGCGATACAACCATGTCGACACTTTGGCCTGACCCGGCACCCAATCCGGCGCCATCTGCCACAACCGCATCATCGCCTCCTGCGTTACGTCTTCTGCCTCGGCCCGATTGCCCAACATACGCAACGCGACGGAATAACAAAGCGGCCCGAGACGATCGGTTAAAACCCGCGCAGCCTGTGCGTCACCATCAGCGAATTGGCTCAGCAACACATCGTCGCTGAGAGAGCTCGCGGTGCAACCCGCACCGCGAACATCGTGTAGGTGAGAGGTCAGGTCCTCCACCCTGCATCAGTTGTCGATTGCACCCGACTTGTGGCGCTTATTCTTATGGTGACGTCCCATCCGGTCTTTGGCATCGGCAAATTCCTGCTCCGATATTCCACCACTGTTATCTGCATCCATCCGGTCAAACATCTTGTCACCCCGACGCGGTTTCGGCAACTCGTCCTGGCTTAGGAAACCGTCGTTGTTCGCATCGTTGTTTTCGAACATTTTGGCGACCCGGTCGTTTGCCTTTTTCTGAGCGGCGGCCTGCATTTCCTCAAGGCTGAGTTGACCGTCCCCATCAGTATCCGCGGCCGAGAAGCGTTCGGTGAAACGCGCTTCCATCTCTTGCTGCGTCACCTGACCGTCGCCATTGGCATCCAATTCCTGAAAGGACACTGGCTCACGACCACCCGGGCCAGCCGCGAGAACAGACGTGCCGGTGATTGCAACACCCGACAGGACAATCGCCGTGATGAATTTTGCATTTTTCATTTCGGTTTTCCCTTGTTAACGCGGCCTGAGTGCCGCTGCTCATATCCATTCAAACGCGCGAAGTAGGGAATTCCGTCGCAGTGCCAGCAACTTTTTTGAACCAGCGTGGTATTTCACGACGAAGTTCAGCTGAGGTGCGTTGCAAAGCGACGCACCCCCCTTTAAAAATCACCTGTTCAGGCGCATTATCCGCCAAAGATTACTGCGCGAGTAATATTATGACAGATCAGACGATCGACACCACAACCCAGAGCGAGCGTGAAACCTGGCCTGCATTGGTCAAAGGGTTTCGGTGCAAGTGCCCTAATTGCGGCGAAGGCAAGCTGTTGCACAGCTACCTGAAGGTGAATGACACCTGCACGAACTGTGGACAGGAACTGTTTCATCACCGCGCTGATGATGGGCCCGCCTATCTGACGATCCTGCTGGTTGGGCACTTGTTGGCCCCGGCCCTGCACGTCTCGTATGTGAACTGGCGCCCGGACCCATGGGTGATGGCCATCGGGTTTTCCATTGCTTGCGTTGCACTGTCGCTGTTTTTGCTCCCCCGCTTGAAAGGCGCTGTGGTCGCATATCAGTGGGCGCGTCGTATGCACGGTTTTGGCAACGATTCATGAGCCTCAAGAAACGATTGTTTTGGGCATGACGACCGACAAGACCGCCATCCGCGACGCCGCAACCGTCATCGTTTTGCGGAACAGGTGGACCAACCCGTCGATCCTGATGGGTCAACGTGGGTCCAAGGCCGTGTTCATGCCCAACAAATTCGTATTCCCCGGCGGAGCGGTCGATCCGGCGGATTCGGATGTACCGCTTGCGACCACATTGCCTGACCTGTGTTCCGAGCGGTTGGCGGAACAGGCGGAATCCGGAAAACAACACGCCCTTGCCGCCGCAGCAATTCGCGAGCTTTGGGAAGAGACAGGACTTGTCCTGGGCCAGACGGGACACTGGCCGGGCAGCATTCCCGACGACTGGCAGAGCTTTTCTGCCATGGGTTACGTGCCGTCGGCAGCTGCGTTGCAATTTGTTTTTCGCGCGGTCACACCGCCCGGCCGCCCCCGTCGGTTCGATGCGCGGTTCTTTCTGGTCGATGCCGATGCGCTGCAGGGCGACTTGGATGATTTCAGCCGTGCCTCGGACGAGCTGTCGCATCTGCAATGGGTGGAGCTGGATAGTGCGCGCGATCTGGATCTGCCGTTTATCACCGAGGTTGTTCTGGCCGAGGTCGCGGCCCGGGTGACCTCACCCGAGCCGCCAATATCGGTTCCATTCTATCAGAACAACGAAGAAGCCAATCTGTTCCTGCGGCTCAGAGGCTATCCGATGCCCGAGCACGACTGACAGGTCAATTTCACCGCATCCGGCTGACAACTACCGTCACTTCGGGTTTTTTGCCGATTTCCGCTTTTGCCGTCTGACGCACGATCCGGCGCATTTCGTCTTCCAGCTTGTCGTCATCCCGTAGGGTCTTGGCCGCAGCCCGCATCAGGAACTGGTTCAGGTCTTCTTCCAATACTTCGACCAATCCGGCGCGGGACGTTCCGACCTCGGGCAGGCCCATCGTGTCGCACCACGGTTCGCCCAGCGGCTCGTCTTCTTCATCCAGAACAACCGTCACAGTTACGTGGCCGTTCAGCGCCATGCGAATACGGTCCCGTACCACGCCATCCAACGCACCGATTTTCACCGACCCGTCCAGATAGGTACGCCCGGTTTCTACATAGTCGACCACCACAGGAGCATTGCCGCCGAGGTCCAGCATGGTGCCGTTCACGGCCAGCACGCCAGTTCTGCCACCCTGCTCAGCCAGTTTGACATGCTCGCGCAGGTGACGGTGCTCTCCATGCATTGGGATCACAATTTGTGGATCGATCAGCGCGTGAACCTTCTCAAGATCAGGCCGGTTCGCATGGCCAGAGACGTGATAGAGGCCCGAGCTGTCATCCACCACATCCACGCCCTTTTCACTGAGCTGGTTCATGATGAAAATCACGCCACGTTCGTTTCCGGGAATGGTTTTCGACGAAAACAGGAACAGATCGCCTTCGGACAGTTCCAGACCTCGGTACTTGCCACGGGCCAGTTGCGCACTTGCCGCACGGCGTTCGCCCTGGCTGCCGGTCACGATCAGCATCAGGTTCTGGCGCGGCAGGTCCAACGCCTCTTCCGCGCTGATCACCTTGGGGAAGTCCGACAGGATACCGGTTTCTGTTGCAGCTTCGATCATCCGCCGCATTGCTCGCCCCAGCAACACAACCGAACGCCCCGCGCGCGCGCCCGCCTCGGCCAATGTTTTGACCCGTGCCACGTTCGACGCGAAGGTAGTTGCCACAACCATACCCTCGGCGCTTTCGACCAGTTTGGTAATCTCTGGCCCGACCTCGGATTCCGAACGGCCCGGATGCGCCGAGAAAACATTCGTGCTGTCGCAAACCAACGCCTTGACGCCCGGCTTGGAAATCTCGGCCCACAGGTCGGGATCAAAGGGTTCCCCCACGACCGGGTTTACATCCAGCTTGAAATCACCCGAGTGCACCACGCGCCCTGCGGGCGTGTCGATGACCAACGCAGCACTTTCCGGGATCGAGTGTGAAACTGGAAGGAAACCCACCGTAAACGGTCCGACTGAGACCTTTTCGGGCCATGCGGACACGGTTGTCACAACATCGGTCGGGTGCGCATATTCTTCCATCTTGCGACGCGCGATATTGGCCGTGAAAGCCCGGGCATAAACCGGGGCTCCCAGTGCCTCATAGCAATGAGCCACGGCGCCGACATGGTCTTCATGCGCATGAGTGATGAAAACGCCATCCAGCCGGTCGGCCCGTTCTTTCAACCATGAAATATCCGCGTAGATCAGGTCGACGCCCGGTGTTGTGTCCATATCGGGAAAGGTGACGCCCAGATCCACCAGGATCAGGCGTTCCTGCCCGGGCTGACCATATCCGTACACATAGGCATTCATGCCAATTTCGCCCGCGCCACCCAGCGGCAGGTAGATCAATCTTTCACTGCTCATATCGAGCCATTTTCCTTGTTGTAGCGATGAATCACGGTCAAGCCGTGCATCGTCAAATCATCCTCGATTACGTCGAACCCCACGTCGGCCTGATCGAACAAGGGGGCCAACCCTCCGGTTCCCACGACTTTCATCGGCATTCCATATTCGGCCTTGATCCGCGCGATCAGCCCTTCGATCAGGCCGGAATATCCCCAATACACGCCCGACTGGATACAACCAACCGTATTTGTACCGATCACCTTCTCGGGACGCGTGATGTCGATATGCGGCAGTGCGGCTGCGCCCTGATGCAAAGCCTCAAGGCTGAGGTTAACACCCGGAGCGATGACGCCCCCCACATAGGCACCGTCCGCGGCGACAACGTCGAAATTTGTTGCGGTACCAAAGTCCACCACGACGACATTGCCGCCATGACGGTCAAATGCGCCGACCGCGTTGGCCAGTCGATCCGGGCCCGGCACAGTTCCTTGATCCACGCGCGGCGGCACGGGCAACAGGCAATCCGGCCTTCCCACCACCAACGGCCTGCACCCAAAAAAGCGATCTGCAAAAATGCGCAGGTTGAACACGACGCGCGGCACGGTCGAGGCAATGATGACATCCGAGATATTCGCCTCGATCCCGTAATGTTTCACCAGCGTCGAATACCAGGTGAAATAGGCGTCCGCCGTGCGTGCGTGATGGGTCGAGGTGCGCAGGGTGCACAGAAATTCCTGACCATCCCAGATCGAGAACACTGTGTTGGTATTGCCGCAATCAATGGCCAGAAGCATCTGTGCCCCTTTCAGAAATAGACATCCGCCGCAGGAATGCTCACGCGACCTTTGGCGGTGTTTAAGACAAGGTTACCGGCTGCGTCCACCGTTTCGAAGGTCCCAACCGTCTCAGACGTGCCGGTACGCGCCGTGATAACCTCGCCCAGCCGGGCAGCTCGGGACAGCCACGCAGTGCGAATGGGTTCGAACCCGTAGGTAACAAACTGAGCTTCATATTTGGCATAGGCCGAGGCAAGCTCGGTCAGAAAATCCTCGGGCGTGACGTTTGCACCGGTTTCCGACAACAGCGAGACGGGACGGATCGCGCCCGGTTCTACCACGTCGGCGTCCGGGGCGTTGGCCAAATTCACGCCAATACCAATGGACAGATACGCCACACCGCGCCCCTGCCCGGCGCTTTCGAGCAAAATACCAGCAAGCTTGCCACCGTTCAGTAGTACGTCATTGGGCCATTTCAACGACAACCCCGCGGCACGCCCCGTCACAGAGACGCAAGCGTCAAACAGGGCCAATGCCGCAACAAAACTGCGCAGTGCCGCTTGTTCTGGCGCACCTTCCGGGCGCATCAAAAGGGTCGCTGCAAGGTTGCCCATGGGGTTGGCCCATGACCGTCCGCGTCGCCCACGCGCAGCCGTCTGATGATGCGCCATGATCCAGACAGGACCACGGGCATTGGGGGCAATCCGCGCCGCTTCGTTGAGTGTGCTATCGACTTCCTGCACCTCGTGCAGGCCATAGCCTTGTGGCCACTTGGTCATATCAAAAAGGCCCGGTCACGCGACCGAGCCCCTCTTTCAGATTGTTCATAACGTTCAGTTGACAAGAGTCGCTGCCGCGGCCGCGGCCGCTCCCTCGATCCCGAACTGATAGAAGACCCCGATCAGCATCAGCGCCGCGGACCCCATCAGGGCGACCCACAGAACAGGTGTCGACCGCGTTTCGATCGGGTCCTCGTTCTCGGCCCCGAAATACATGTAGAACACGATCCGCAGGTAATAGAAGGCGCCAATTACCGATGCGATGGCCGAAACCACAACAAGGCCGGTCAAATCGGCACTTACACCAGCCCGCCAAACACCAAATTTTGCAAAGAAACCCAGCATCGGTGGCACACCGGCAAGCGAGAACATCAGGATCAGAACAGCAAGGGCCTTGCCCGGATCACGTTTGGAATACTGGCGCAGCGCATCAATGTCTGTGACGGGTTTGCCGTCGCGTTCCATCATCAGAATAAACGCAAACGTGCCGATGTTCATGGTCACATAAATCGCCAGATACATCAGCATCGCCTGAATACCCAACTCGGTGCCAGCCGCCAGACCGATCAGCGCATAGCCCATATGGGCAATCGACGAGAACGCCATCAGTCGCTTGATGTCGCGCTGACCAATTGCGGCAACCGCCCCCAGCAGCATCGACAGCACCGACAGCAAAACAATCACTTGCTGCCAATCTTTGACCACGCCTCCGAAAGCGTCATGCAGAAGACGTGCAAACAAGGCCATTGCCGCGACTTTCGGAGCGGTGGCAAAGAAAGCCGTAATTGGCGTCGGCGACCCTTCATAGACATCTGGCGTCCACATATGGAACGGAACCGCCGACACCTTGAATGCCAGACCCGAGATCAGGAAGATCAGGCCAAACAACAGACCAACCGAGACGTCCCCATGATGGACCGTCTGAATAATGCCCGAGAACAGTGTCGTGCCGGTGAACCCATAGACCAGCGACGCACCATACAGCAGCAGACCTGAACTGAGAGCGCCCAGAACAAAGTACTTCAGCCCTGCTTCGGTTGATTTCGCGCTGTCACGACGCAGCGCGGCAACAACATAAAGCGCAAGGGATTGCAGCTCGAGCCCCATGTAAAGAGACATCAGATCGCCAGCACTGACCATCATCATCATCCCTACGGCGGCAAGAGCCACCAGCAACGGATATTCAAAGCGCAGCAAACCCCGGCGTGCCATGTATTCCTGGCTCATCACCAGTACGGCACCCGCCGACAAAAGGATGGCAACTTTGGCAAAACGCGCGAACCCGTCATCTACGAACATGCCGTTGAAGGCCACGTTGGTGCCACTGCCTTGGGTTGCGATCCAGATCGCCAGGACCGCCATCAAGCCCGCTGTGGTCCAGACCAGAACCGAAGCCAGCCCGTCTCTCGAGGTGTAGACAGCCCCCAACAGAGCCACCATCGCATAGATCGCCAGAACGATTTCCGGCAGGATAATTGTCAGATCAGCCTGGATCATGTCTCCAAAGCTCCCTTAATGCGAAGCGGCAGTCTGGGTCGCAGCCTCAGCCGCGGCCAGAGCCGTGTCATAGTTCGAAATGAGTGCCGTCGTCGATTGGCCGATCACATCGGTCACCAGCGACGGGTAAACGCCCAGAAGGATCGTCATCACGATCAGCGGGGCAAAAATCAGCCGCTCGCGCGAGCTCATGTCGGTCATCGCCTTCAGGCTTTCCTTAATCAGATCCCCAAAGACAACGCGGCGGTAGAGCCACAACGCGTAAGCTGCCGAGAAGATCACACCGGTCGCCGCAACAGCAGTCACCCAGGTGTTGACCTGAAATGTGCCCATGAGTGTCAGGAACTCACCAACAAACCCGCTGGTGCCCGGCAGTCCGACATTGGCCATGGTGAACAGCATGAAGACCAGCGCATAGGCGGGCATCCGGATGACCAGACCGCCATAAGCCTCGATTTCGCGGGTGTGCATCCGGTCATAGATCACGCCGACACAGAGGAAGAGCGCGGCCGAGATGAACCCGTGGCTCAGCATCTGGAAAATCGCGCCGTCAATGCCTTGCTGGTTCGCTGCAAAGATGCCCATCGTGACAAAGCCCATATGCGCGACCGAGGAATACGCGATCAGCTTTTTCATGTCTTCCTGCACCAGTGCCACCAGCGAGGTATAGACAACCGCTATGGCTGACATCCAAAGCACAAGATCAGTCATCACCGCCGTGCCAACCGGGAACATCGGCAGGCTGAACCGCAGGAAGCCGTAGCCACCCATCTTCAACAGGATCGCCGCCAGCACGACCGAACCCGCCGTCGGCGCTTGAACGTGCGCGTCGGGCAACCAGGTATGCACCGGCCACATCGGCATTTTCACCGCAAAAGATGCGAAGAAGGCCAGGAACATCAGCGTCTGCATACCGCCGGTGATATAGATGCCCAACACGCTGAAACTCTCGGAAGCGAACTGATGGGCCATCAGAGCTTCGATATCCGTGGTGCCCGCGTCAGCATACATCGCGACCATGGCCACCAGCATCAGCACCGAGCCAAGGAAGGTGTAAAGGAAAAACTTGAAGCTGGCATAGATACGATCCTTGCCGCCCCAGATACCGATGATCAGAAACATCGGGATCAGACCCGCCTCAAAGAACAGGTAGAACAGCACCAAGTCCAGCGCCATGAACACGCCCAGCATCAGCGTTTCCAGCAGCAAGAAAGCAATCATGTATTCCTTGACGCGGTCTGTCACATTCCAACTGGCCAGAATGGTCAGCGGCATGATGAAAGTGGTCAGCAACACGAACAGAACGCTAATGCCATCCACGCCCATCTTGTATTTCAGACCCATCAGCCATTCACCCTCTTCCACCATCTGGAAGCCGGTGTTCGAAGGATCAAAGCCTGTGTAGATGCCAATTGACACCAGAAACGTCACAGTTGTCGCCAGCAATGCAATCCACTTGGCGTTGCGCTGAGCCGCGACGTCGCTGCCGTGCAGGAACAGCGCCAGAATGCTTGCTGCGATGGCGGGGATAAAGGTGACAATAGATAGGATATTGTCCATTAGTGTGCGCCTCCGCCGATCGACATCCAGGTGACAAGGGCCGCAATGCCCAAAACCATCCAGAAGGCGTAAGTAAAGATGTACCCGGTCTGCGCCTTGCCTGCGAGGCGGGTGAAGAAGGGAACAACGCCCATTGCAACCCCGTTCAGGAAGCCGTCAATCGTGTTGCCGTCACCGCGTTTCCACAGGAACCGGCCAAGAGCGATAGTGGGTTTGACAAAGATCGCGTCGTAGATTTCGTCGAAATACCATTTGTTCAGCAAGAACAGGTACAGCGGACGCTGGTTCGCGGCCAGACGTGCCGGCAGCGATGTGTTCACGACGTAGAACCAATAGGCCACGACAAAGCCAAGCAACATGGCGACGAAGGGTGAAACCTTGACCCATTTCGGGGCCGCATGCGCATCGTCCAGAATGTGGTTGTCCGGCGCCATATAAAGCGCACCTTCACCCGGCTCGCCCGCAAAGACATAGTGATGATCGCCACCCTTGACATCCTTCTCACCATGACCTTCATCAGCATGGCTGTCAGCCGCATGGCTTTCATCGGCATGGCTGTCTTCGCCGTGCGACGCATCCGCCGCCGCGTGATCACCGGCCTCGGCATGCTCTGAAGCTTCTGCAACCGGAATACCGTAGAATTTGCCAACCTTGTCCGCATGGCCAAAGAAGTTTCCGTACCAGATCATGCCCGCGAATACCGCACCCAGCGACAGAACTCCCAGTGGCACCAGCATCACCATCGGGCTTTCATGTGCGTGATCATGCGTGTGCTTGTCGCCGCGCGGCTCGCCATAGAAGGTCAGGAAGATCAGACGCCAGCTGTAGAACGAGGTGAACGCGGCAGCGACGACCAACAACCAGAAGCCATAGCTTGATCCGCCCGCATAGGCACTCTCGATAATTGCGTCTTTTGACAGGAAACCGGCAAAACCAAAGGTGGTCAGCGGGATACCAACACCGGTAATCGCCAAAGTGCCGATCATCATCGCCCAGAAGGTATAGGGGATCTTTTTGCGCAGACCGCCATATTCGGTCATCTCCTGTTCGTGATGCATCGCGTGGATCACGGAACCGGCCCCAAGAAACAACAGGGCCTTGAAGAAGGCATGCGTGAACAGGTGGAACATCGCCGCCGAATACATGCCGACGCCCGCCGCCACAAACATGTAGCCCAGCTGCGAACAGGTCGAATACGCGATGACACGTTTGATATCGGTCTGAACCAGACCAACAGTAGCAGCGAAGAACGCAGTCGAGGCCCCAAGAACGGTTATGAAACCTGTCGCGCCCGGTGCGAACTCCATCAGCGGGGACATGCGGCAGACCAAAAAGACACCTGCGGTCACCATGGTCGCAGCGTGGATCAGCGCTGACACAGGCGTCGGGCCTTCCATCGCATCCGGCAACCATGTGTGCAGGATCAACTGCGCCGACTTACCCATAGCGCCGATGAACAGCAACACGCAGATCACTTCGATCGCGGTCCACTCCCCCCACAGGAAATACAGCTTTTCTTCGGCCAAGGCAGGAGCAGAGGCAAAGATATCCGAGAAGTTGATACTGTCGGTCAGGAAGAACAGCGCGAAGATGCCCAGAGCAAACCCAAAGTCACCAACCCGGTTGACCACGAAAGCCTTGATTGCCGCCGCATTGGCCGAAGGCTTGCGATAATAGAACCCGATCAGCAGGTATGAGGCGACACCCACGCCTTCCCAGCCAAAGAACATCTGCACCAGATTGTCCGCCGTCACCAGCATCAGCATGGCGAAGGTGAAGAAGGACAGATAGGCGAAGAAACGTGGCTTATAGCTTTCGCCTTCGCGCCATTGCGGGTCGTGATCCATGTAGCCGAAGGAATACAGGTGCACGAGCGCCGAGACGGTCGTCACCACGATCAACATGATTGCCGTCAGTCGGTCCAGACGGACGGCCCAGCTTGTCGAAAGCGAGCCGCTCTCGATCCAGCGCATGATCTCGATCTGCTGCGTGTGGCCGTCGAAGGCAAAGAACACGATCCAGGACAGCAGGCAGGCCAGAAACAGCAGGCCCGTGGCGGTCCACATGGCAGCCTTCTCGCCAATGAACTTCCAGCCGAACCCGCAAATCAGCGCGCCCACCAGCGGGGCAAAGAGGATGGTGGTTTCCATGTTCCCTTACCCCTTCATCATATTGACGTCTTCAACCGCGATGGTGCCGCGGTTGCGGAAGAAACAGACCAGAATGGCCAGACCAATCGCCGCCTCGGCCGCCGCAACGGTCAGCACGAACAGCGTGAACACCTGCCCGACCAGATCGCCGAGGAAACTGGAAAACGCCACGAGGTTGATATTCACGGCCAGCAGCATCAGTTCGATGCTCATCAGCAGGATGATGACATTCTTGCGGTTCAGGAAGAGACCGAAGATGCCGATGACGAACAGCGTCGCCGCGACCGTAAGATAGTGTTCAAGTCCGATCATAGCTTCGCTCCTGGCGAGTCGGGGTAGTAGAGTTTGCAGCCGCAGAAGAAATCTGGATAGTCGCGAGGTCGCGCACCAATTTCGTCGAATTTGACACCTCTGCTGGCGCGATAACCCATCCTTTTGATCTTCGAGGACAGGTCTTCAATTCCTTTGCCCACACTCAAATCAATTGGGCCGCTCGGTTTCAGATAGTTAACTACTTTTGCAGGAGACTCACATGCCGCAGTTTGAGCGCTTTCGTCAAAAGCATAGACTTGGACTTGCTCAGCCGTATTGCAGTCCGTGACAACCGCATTTTCTCCAGTGAATTCGTAGAGAACCTGATAAACTCTACTGTCACCAAGGTCGTGCGCCTGATCTCCACTCAAATAGTCAAATCGCCCACCACCGGTAAACGAACAGTCTTTGGCCGTCTTAACCTTCTCATTTGCCCACCACGGAGGGGTCACTATAGAACAGGCTACAGCCTCGGAAGACCAAATCCCCACAGCTAAGATGAGCGATACTGCTTTGAGGTATGCTTTCATCACAACCCCTGCCCCGGTTTCACGTCCTTCAACTCCATCGCCTTGGCCGGGTCGCGCATCATCTGGCCGATGATGTCCTGACGCTTGATGTCCTTGCGGTGGCGCAGTGTCAGAACGATGGCTCCGATCATGGCCACCAGCAGGATCAGGCCCGCCAGTTGGAACAGAAGGAAGTATTGATCGTAAAGGATGAGGCCAAGCGCCTCGGTGTTGTGGCGGTCTGCCGGGACCGGCTGCGCCAGATTGGCCGCAGCCCCCTGCGCGCTGTCCCAGGCCCCAAAGGCCATGACGAACTGCATCAGGATGACGAGACCGATCAGCAGGGCCAGCGGCATATAGCGCGCCATTTCGGCCTTGAGCTCGGCAAAGTCCACGTCCAGCATCATCACCACGAAGAGGAACAGAACCGCGACCGCGCCGACATAGACGATGATCAGCAGCATCGCCACGAACTCGGCCCCCAGCAGCACGAACAGCCCTGCCGAGGACAGAAACGCCAGGATCAGCCACAGGACCGAGTGCACCGGTTGGCGGCTGATCACCGTAAACAGCCCGCCGGTGATGGCACTGATGGCAAACAGGTAGAAGGCAAAGACGGTCATTGATCCTCATCCTCGTTGTCGCCCATGACCTCTTGCGCCAGATCCAGCGCGCGGGTCATGGCCGGGATGCCGGCAAAGACCGACATCTGACCGATCGTTTCCACGATCTCTTGTTTCTTTGCGCCCGCCTCAAGCGCATGACGCACGGTCTGGCGAACGGCCGAATCCGCCTGCGCACCCTGGCAGGTCAGCCCGGCCAGCGTCAGCAACAGGCGCGTTTTGGCATCCAGCCCGTCCTTGTTGACGGTGTTGCCGAACATCATCTCCATGACCTCTTTCGGCATGGTCGGCCATAGCGCCTCGAACCCTTTGGGCGAGAAGCTTTCCATCGCCGGGTTCATCGCCTTGGCCATGTCCTGAGCCTGCTTCATCATCAGCTCGAACGGATTTGTCGGGCTGTCAGTCATCGGTACGGTGCGTCCAGTTCCAGATTGCGCGCGATCTCGGCTTCCCAGCGTTCGCCATTCGACAGGAGTTTTTCCTTGTCGTAGAACAGCTCTTCCCGGGTTTCTGTCGCGAATTCAAAGTTCGGGCCTTCGACGATGGCATCGACCGGGCAGGCCTCTTGGCAGAAACCACAATAGATGCACTTGGTCATGTCGATGTCATAGCGCGTGGTGCGGCGGCTGCCGTCTTCGCGCGGTTCGGCGTCGATGGTGATGGCCTGCGCCGGGCACACTGCCTCGCACAGTTTACAGGCGATGCAGCGTTCCTCACCGTTGGGATAACGACGCAGGGCGTGTTCACCCCGGAAGCGCGGGGACAGGGGGCCTTTTTCGTGTGGATAGTTCACGGTGGCCTTGGGTGCGAAGAAGTACTTCATGCCAAGTTTGAAGCCGACCCAAAAGTCTTGCAGCAGGAAGTATTTGGCAGCGCGGGTGTAGTCGATTTGGGTCATATCAGCCTCCTACGCTCCAACGCGCAAACGCGCCCCAGAACCAGTCGAATTTTGCCGCGAAGGCAACAAAAACCACCCAAACGAGGCTGAACGGCAGGAACACTTTCCAGCCCAACCGCATCAGCTGGTCATAGCGGTAGCGGGGCGTGATGGCCTTGACCATCGCGAAGATGAAGAAGAAGAACGCCATCTTGGCGACCATCCACAGCACACCGTCCGGCAGGCCCGGGATCGGCGACAGCCATCCGCCGAAGAACAGCAGTGACGTCAGGGCGCACATCAGGAAGATGGCGATGTATTCGCCCGCCATGAACAGCAGGAAGGGCGTGGCCGAATATTCCACCTGATAACCTGCCACCAGCTCCGATTCCGCTTCGGGCAAGTCAAACGGTGGTCGGTTCGTCTCGGCCAGTGCCGAGATGAAGAACAGGAAGACCATCGGGAAATGCGGCAGCCAGTACCAGCTGAAAAAGCCGAACGAGCCGTCCTGTGCCCGCACGATGTCACCAAAATTCATCGACCCGGTCGAGATGATCACACCGATGATGATCAGGCCGATGGAAACCTCGTACGAAATCATCTGCGCGGCAGAGCGCAGCGAGCCGAGGAACGGGTACTTTGAGTTCGACGCCCAACCGCCCATGATCACGCCATAAACCTCAAGCGAAGACACGGCGAAGACATAGAGGATCGCGACGTTGATATCCGACAGGACCCAACCATCGTTGAACGGTATCACCGCCCAGGCGATCATCGCCAACACGAAAGAGGTGAGCGGCGCGAGGATGAAAACCGTACGGTCGGCTCCTGCGGGGATCACGACCTCTTTGACGACGTATTTCAACGCATCGGCCACCGATTGCAGCAGACCGTAGACGCCGACCACGTTAGGGCCGCGGCGCATCTGGACAGCGGCCCAGATCTTGCGATCGCCATAAACAAGGAACAACAGCGAGATCATCACGAAGGCAACAACAGCAAGCACTTGCGCCAGAATGATGATGGCTATTCCGCCGGGGGTGTTAAAGAATTCAGCCATTGGTCCTCACACCGTGGGTATTCCGTTTTTCGCGCGCGATGCAAAGGCCAGATGCCTGCACAAACTGCGGCTGGGTCGGCGCGTTGGTGTAAACAGTATCTGCCGCCATTGCGCCACCCTTTTTCTTTCGTTTCACGCACATTTCCGGTGCAGTCAGGTGCCATCCAACCACAGCGCTGGCTTGCGATATGAAACTGCTATAGTTCATTCCGCCGCAATCTTCTCAGCTTTGCGGGCCTGCGCCTGCGCCGAAAGCTCGGCCATCAGTTGCGAGGCACGCGCGATCGGGTTGGTCAGATAGAAATCCTTGATCGCGTTGCGGAAGGTCGCCTGGCCTAAAGATCCGGCCTCAAGCGCTTGAACCTCGTTCTCGATCACTTCGTCGATGCGGGCCAGATGCGGAACCGCCTCGATCAAGGCTGTACGCAACTGCGCCAGCGAGTCATAGGGGAGCGTCGCCCCCAGTTCAGCCGACAGCGCACGAAGGATGGCCCAGTTTTCCTTGGCCTCACCCGGTGCAAACCCGGCACGCATCGCCAGTTGCGGACGGCCTTCCGTATTCACGAACAGACCGTTTTCCTCAGTATAGGCCGCACCCGGCAGGATCACATCTGCGCGGTGTGCGCCCCGATCCCCGTGGCTGCCCTGGTAGATCACAAACGCGCCTTCGCCGATCTCGACCTCGTCCGCACCAAGGTTATAGATCACATCCGCAGCATTAATTGCTTCCATGCCGCCATCGTTGGTGGCGTCCACATCCATCGCGCCCACGCGCGACGCCGCAGTGTGCAGAATGATCAGGCCGCTTTCCGTATTTGCGGCAATCGTTTGCGCGGCAGCCAGAACAGCGGCACCATCCGCTTCCTGCAGCGCGCCCTGCCCGACGATGACCAACGAGCGTTTGCCCCTGATTTCTTCGTCGCCCCCCATGTCGACAACCTTTTGCAGCGCCGCGCGATCATCGCCCACATGATGGTACCCATAAGTCAGATCGACCGCTGGACCCACCAAAGCGACTTCGGCCCCATGCGCCCACGCTTTGCGGATACGCGCGTTCAAAACCGGTGCTTCATCGCGCGGGTTGGTGCCAATCAGAAGAATACGCTCGGCGGCATCGATGTCTTCAATCGCGGCGGTCCCGGCATATGCGCCACGGTTCCCGGCCGGAAGCTTGGTTCCATCGGTGCGGCATTCGACAACACCGCCCTGCCCTTCGATCATCTGCTTCAACGCGAATACGGCTTCGACCGGCACCAGATCACCGACGATGCCAGCGGGTTTCTTGGCGCCTTTCAGCGCTTCTGCGGCCTTGGTCAGTGCTTCGGACCATGAGGCCGGGCGCAGCTTACCGTTTTCGCGAATGTAAGGCTTGTCCAGTCGCTGGCGACGCAGTCCGTCCCAGACAAAGCGGGTTTTGTCGCTGATCCACTCCTCATTCACGCCGTCATGATTGCGAGGAAGGAAGCGCATCACCTCGCGCCCTTTGGTGTCGACACGAATGTTCGATCCAAGCGCGTCCATGACGTCGATGCTTTCGGTTTTGGTCAATTCCCACGGGCGTGCCGTAAACGCATAAGGTTTCGAGGTCAGCGCCCCAACCGGGCACAGGTCGATAATGTTGCCCTGCAGGTTCGAATCCAGCGTCTGGTTCAGATACGAGGTGATCTCGGCATCCTCACCGCGCCCTGTCTGACCCATCTGGGTGATCCCCGCGACTTCGGTCGTGAAGCGCACACAGCGGGTGCAACTGATGCAGCGAGTCATTGCCGTGCCCACAAGCGGTCCCAGATCCAGATCATCGACCGCGCGTTTGGCTTCCTTGAACCGCGAACCGGACAGGCCATAAGCCATCGCCTGATCCTGAAGATCGCATTCGCCGCCCTGATCGCAGATCGGGCAATCCAGCGGATGGTTGATCAGCAAGAACTCCATCACTCCCTCGCGGGCCTTCTTGACCATGGGAGAGTTCGTCTTGACTACCGGCGGCTGCCCTTCCGGCCCTGGACGCAGATCGCGCACTTGCATCGCGCAGGAGGCAGCCGGTTTCGGCGGTCCGCCCACCACTTCTACCAGACACATCCGGCAGTTTCCCGCAATCGACAGACGCTCGTGATAGCAGAAACGCGGCACCTCGACCCCGGCTTGTTCACAAGCCTGTATCAGGGTCATCGCACCATCGACTTCGATTTCCTGCCCGTCGATATTGATCTTGCGGAGGTCAGACATGGCTCTCAGTTCGCTCTCAAATAAACGCCAATGGCGCTGTTTCTTTGGATTTCCTTCTGCCCCAGAGAGCAGAATGTTTCGGGGCTATCGTAGGACACGCCGTTTTTCGCCAGATAGGCCTCACCTTTGGCCCGCATCCGATCCTTTTCAGCATCCGACTCGACATAGGAGCGGATTTCTGTGTCCGAGTACCCCAGATTATTCGCTTTGGACCGCAGTCCCCACATCACACTAATCGCTTTCAATCGCCGCCCGCTGATCGATGGGCAGAACTCGGAGATCTCATTTGCAATGGCGATGTAGTAGAGTTCGTTGTCGATCTCTTTGACATCCCTCAAGGGCGGCTTTGCTTCTGCCACCACCGGCAAGGCAATCAACGATGCGAGGGCAACTAGTTTTATGACAGACATGGGTTTTCCTTTCGTCTTGGACTGTCCAAGACGAAGCGGTTCGCTGCTGCTAGGCAATAACACCCCGCGCACCAACCGATGATATGGAAAAACACCGGTCATGGCCGCTGGCAAGTTCCTGCAAATGTCAGTTGATCATCGCTGATGCTGAGCTTCTGCGGGTCAGTGTCCGGGCCCACCTTCCACGCAATCCGCGACGATCCGAAGTTCTGGATGCAGAATTTTGTGCCTTCGTGACGTCCGGCCTCGCGCGCTCCGTCGAGTGAAGCAGAGACGCCTTTGACGACTACCGTAAAGTCCGCGGGCGAGGTTTTCTTGTCGACAACCTTCGCCTTGGTCCTGAAGGACTTGCCGTCGAACAACAACCGATCTGCAGACGGTTTCACCAGACCGCATGCAGAAACACCAGCCAGCGCCAACACAACAATAAGGGCTTTCGGGGCCTTCATACCTTCCCTCTTTGTTTTCTGTTCCACTGCGTCGCTATCAAAACGCCGCCACCAGTGCCATAAGTCCGATCACGACCATGCACGCCCAGCCAATCACATACAGAATTGTCCGCGGACCGCTGCTTGGCTTGCCAATCCCTTTCAGGTGCACCACCAGCATCGCCAAGCGCGCAACCAGCGCCACCGAGGCCAGCAGGTTTACCCAAAACGGGCTGACACCAAGCAAAATCGCCGCTGTAATTACTGTCACAAATGCCGGAAGTGTTTCCGTCCCATTCAGATAAGCCCGGTTCAGGCGATACGCCTTGTCGGCATAGTCCTGCTCTGGCGTCGCACCGGGTGCCAGCCCCTTGGCTTGTTTGGCCAGTGCCGAAAACGGTGCCAGAAACAATACAACCAGTGTGAATAGCACAACCGACGCAATTGCGTGGCTATATTCAGCAAACACTTCCATCTTGTTCACTCCGCTGCCATGGCACCCATACGGCCCGATTTCTGAGCCTTGATGCGGTCTTCGATCTCTTCCCGGAAGTTGCGGATCAGGCCCTGGATCGGCCAGGCGGCCGCATCACCCAAGGCACAGATCGTGTGTCCTTCGACCTGTTTTGTCACGTCGAACAACATGTCGATCTCTTCCAGTTCAGCCTCGCCGCGCACGAGACGATCCATCACACGCATCATCCAGCCGGTGCCTTCGCGACACGGCGTACACTGACCACAGCTTTCATGCTTGTAAAACTTCGACAGGCGCCAGATCGCCTTGATGATGTCGGTGGATTTGTCCATCACAATCACCGCTGCCGTACCCAGACCCGACCCCAGATCATTGCGCAGGTAATCGAAATCCATGATCGCGTCGCGCATGTTTTCACCGCGCACGCAGGGAACCGAGGACCCACCGGGGATAACCGCCAGCAGATTATCCCACCCGCCGCGAATGCCGCCGCAATGGGTTTCGATCAGCTGTTCGAACGGGATCGACATCGCCTCTTCGACGACACATGGGTTGTTCACGTGGCCCGAGATCGCAAACAGCTTGGTACCGGCGTTGTTCTGGCGACCAAATCCAGCGAACCAATCCGCACCCCGACGCAGAATGGTCGGCACCACCGCGATGGATTCCACGTTGTTTACCGTGGTCGGACAGCCATACAGCCCCGCACCCGCCGGGAACGGAGGTTTCATCCGCGGCATGCCCTTTTTGCCCTCAAGGCTTTCAATCAGGGCGGTTTCCTCGCCACAAATATAGGCCCCTGCCCCGTGATGAAGGAAAAGATCGAAATCCCAGCCCGAACCAGCGGCATTCTTGCCAAGAAGCCCCGCGTCATAGGCCTCATCAATCGCAGCCTGCAATGCCTCACGCTCGCGGATGTATTCGCCGCGCAGGTAGATATAGCAGGTATGTGCGTTCATCGCGAAAGAGGCGATCAGACACCCTTCAATCAACGTGTGGGGATCATGGCGCATGATCTCACGGTCTTTGCAGGTGCCGGGCTCGGATTCATCGGCATTCACAACCAGATAGGAAGGGCGACCGTCGCTTTCCTTTGGCATAAACGACCATTTCAGGCCAGTTGGGAAGCCCGCACCGCCGCGTCCGCGCAGCCCCGAATCCTTCATCGTCTGAATGATCCAGTCCCGGCCCTTTTCAATCAGGCCAGCTGTGCCGTCCCAATGCCCGCGGGCTTGCGCGCCTTTCAGCGTGCGTTCGTGCATCCCGTAGATGTTGGTAAAGATCCGGTCCTGATCCTTCAGCATCATTCGTTACCTTCAGCTGTCCTGACGCATGCGCCAGAGTTGAAAAATGTTCACACCCGCATAAATGAATGCCGCCAGAGCAGCAAAATCAAACAGCAGCGCGTGCCGGGCTGTCAAACCCAGCGCGGGGCCAATGAACAGGTTCATGGCAAGCCAGATCACCATCGTCACCGCAATGACGATGCCGATATGTCGGCCCTTTCGGGCTATAGCCTGATCCTTGTCCTTGTCCATCATCCCCCGATGCCCCGATGGGGCACCCGTTTAGTCTTTGTAGGTGCCATCTTCCTTGGCACGTTTGGCAAATTCGGTTTCCTCACCCGCCGCAAGCATGGCTGCCTGTTCAATCCAGCCATCGCGCTCGATCCGGCCCTTGAACTTCAACCGTGCATCGACCCAGGCGACCTGTTCCGGTGTCCAGGCAGCGATCTGATCATAGTGGAAGAAGCCCAGCTCGTTCAGCGTCTGCTCCAGCTTGGGGCCTACGCCTTTCAACAGTTTCAGGTTATCAGCCTTGCCGTCGCGCGCACCTGTCAGTGTTTCGGGCTGGTCCTCTTTCGGTGCCTTCGCCTCAGCGGCCTGTTTCCCAGCGGGTTTCGCCGGGGCTGGCGCTTTGGGCGGCTTCGGTGCAGCTTTGGTCGCAGCCGCTTTGCCATCCTTGCCCAACCAAGGGGTCAGGATCGGAACCTCGGTCCCATCGATACGCTTGACCGTATCGCCAATATCGGTGGCCAGTCCGACGCTGGCGTTGTACCGCGTTTTGCCGCTGTCATACTCCGTCAGGCTGGTCAGCCCCTTGAGCGGTTCAGCCGCATAGCGACCATTCTGCGGGCCCGGCGTCGGAACTTTGCCTTCCACCAGATCATCAAGGATCTTGCCAAAGCTCTCGGCGGTCAGGTCTTCGTAGTAATCCTTACCGATCTGCGCCATCGGCGCATTGGTGCAGGAGCCAAGGCATTCGACCTCTTCCCAGCTCAGCTTGCCATCGGCGGACAGCACGTGTGGCTTGGCCGCGATCTTCTCTTTGCAGACAGCGATCAGGTCCTCGGCCCCGCAGATCATGCAAGAGGTCGTGCCACAAACCTGAATATGCGCAACTGACCCGACCGGTTGCAGCTGGAACATGAAGTAGAACGAGGCCACCTCAAGCACTCGGATATAGGCCATACCCAGCATGTCGGCGACGGATTCAATCGCCGGACGGCTCAGCCATCCCTCTTGTTCCTGCGCGCGCCACAGAAGCGGAATGACCGCACTGGCCTGACGGCCTTCGGGGTATTTGGTGATCTGCGCTTCGGCCCATTGCTGGTTGGCAGCAGTAAAGGCAAAGCTTTCAGGTTGATCGGGGTGCAGACGGCGGAGCATTAGCGGTCAATCTCTCCAAATACGACGTCCATGGTGCCGATGATGGCAGCCACATCCGCCAGTTGGTGGCCTTTGGCAACGTGGTCCATGGCTTGCAGGTGCAGGAAACCTGGCGCGCGCAGTTTGGCACGGTAGGGTTTGTTCGTGCCGTCGGCGACCAGATAGACGCCGAATTCGCCCTTGGGAGCCTCGACGGCGGCGTAGACTTCGCCCGCAGGCACGTGGAAGCCCTCGGTATACAGTTTGAAGTGATGGATCAGGCTCTCCATCGAGGTCTTCATGTCTGACCGTTTCGGCGGGGTAATCTTGCCGCGTGCCAGAACATCACCGGGGCATTCGCGAATTTTGGCGATGGCCTGACGGATAATCAGCAGCGACTGGCGCATCTCTTCCATGCGCACCAGATAGCGGTCATAACAGTCGCCGTTCTTGCCGACCGGGATCTGAAACTCGAACTCGTCGTAGCACTCGTAGGGTTGCGCGCGGCGCAGGTCCCAGGCCAGCCCCGATCCACGGACCATCACGCCCGAGAAGCCGTATTTCTGGATGTCATCTTCGGTGACAATGCCAATATCGGCGTTACGCTGTTTGAAGATACGGTTTTCGGTCAGCAACCCGTCAATATCGTCCAGAACAGCGGGGAATTCGTGGCTCCATGCCTCGATATCATCCAGCAATTCCGGCGGCAGGTCCTGATGTACACCACCGGGGCGGAAATAAGCGGCGTGCAGGCGGGCACCACAGGCACGTTCATAGAACACCATCAGCTTTTCGCGTTCTTCAAAGCCCCACAAAGGCGGGGTCAGCGCGCCCACGTCCATCGCCTGCGTGGTGACGTTCAGCAGGTGGTTCAGAATGCGCCCGATCTCGGAATACAGAACCCGGATCAGCGAGCCACGACGCGGCACCTCGACCCCGGTCAGCTTTTCAATGGCTAGGCACCAGGCATGTTCCTGGTTCATCGGTGCCACATAGTCCAGACGGTCGAAATACGGCAGGTTTTGCAGATAGGTCCGGCTTTCCATCAGCTTTTCGGTGCCACGGTGCAGCAAGCCTATATGCGGGTCGCAGCGCTCGACAATCTCGCCGTCCAGCTCAAGCACAAGACGCAAAACCCCGTGCGCCGCCGGGTGTTGCGGGCCGAAGTTGATGTTGAAATTGCGGATCTTCTGCTCGCCGCTCAGCGCGTCCGTGCTGCCGTCATCGTATCTTGAGCCGTCCATCAACGCCCTCGTTTCTTCTTTGCTTCGGCCCGAACCCGGACCTTTTCCGCCTCGGTCACCTTGACCGCAGCTCCGGCCAGTAGAACCCCTAACGCGCCCAGTATGATCAACTCACCCATCATCTCAGCGGCGCTCCAACTCTTGCAGTTTCAGCCCGACCCACCACAACAACGCGATCGTGCCAAAGGGAACCAGACACAGAAGGCACCAGTATTTGTTGATCCCGAAGAACGGCAAAATCTTCACCATCGGAATGATGGTTAGCGCAGACAGGATCAGCCACCAGATGCCACCCATTATTCGGTCTCCTGCTTTTCATCCCCCGGCAAAATATAGTTCGCGCCTTCCCATGGGGACATGAAATCAAATTGACGGTATTCCTGCACCAGCGAGACCGGCTCGTAGACGACGCGTTTCTGCGCCTCGTCATAGCGGACTTCGGTGTAGCCAGTGGTCGGGAAATCCTTGCGCAGAGGATAGCCGCGGAAACCATAATCCGTCAGGATGCGCCGCAGGTCCGGATGGCCCGAGAACAGGATACCGAACATGTCGAACACTTCGCGTTCAAACCAGTTGGCCGAGGGGTGCACGTCGACAATTGAAGGCACCATATCCTCTTCCCGGATCGAAACCCGCAGGCGGATGCGCTGGTTCTGGTACATCGACAGGAAGTGATAAACCACATCGAACCGCTTGGCGCGTTCGGGGTAGTCGACACCGGTGATGTCCACCAGAGTCGAGAACTTGCAGTTCTGGTCAGTCTTCAGGAACTCGACAAATTCCACAAGGTTCGACTGGGCCACATCGACGTTCAGTTCGCCATGGGTCACATCCCAGGACAGAACACAATCAGACCGTTTGATTTCCAGCTGCGCGCCGAGTTCCTTGAGTGCTTCGCTCATCTACCCTTCCCCTCAGCGTACAATTGTGCCGGTGCGGCGGATTTTGCGTTGTAGCTGTAGCAGACCGTAAAGCAGCGCCTCGGCGGTCGGAGGGCAGCCGGGCACGTAGATGTCCACCGGAACAACCCGGTCACAGCCACGCACGACGGAATAGGAATAGTGGTAGTAACCACCGCCATTCGCGCAGGACCCCATCGAGATCACATAGCGCGGCTCGGGCATCTGGTCGTAAACCTTGCGCAAGGCAGGGGCCATCTTGTTGGTCAGCGTGCCAGCCACGATCATCACGTCAGATTGGCGCGGAGAGGCGCGCGGGGCGATACCGAAACGTTCCGCATCATAGCGCGGCATCGAGGTGTGCATCATTTCAACCGCGCAGCAGGCCAGACCAAAGGTCATCCAGTGCAGCGAACCGGTACGGGCCCAGTTGATGATATCCTCACTCGAGGTCAGCAGGAAACCTTTGTCCTGCAACTCGGCATTCAGGGCCTGGGTCGCGACTTCCTTGTCGACGCCAGCGGTATTTGCACCCGTCATCACTCCCATTCCAGGGCCCCTTTCTTCCATTCATAGGCAAAGCCAATGGTCAGCACTGCCAGGAACACCATCATGGACCAGAAGCCGACATCGCTGATATCGCGGAACCCGACGGCCCAGGGAAACAGGAATGCGATCTCAAGATCGAAGATAATGAAGAGAATCGAGACCAGATAGAATCGGACGTCGAATTTCATTCGCGCATCGTCGAAGGCGTTGAAGCCACATTCATATGCGCTGACCTTTTCGGGGTCGGGATTGCGGACAGCCAGTACAACGGCGGCAAGAATCAGGACGATTCCAAGGCCTACGGCAACGGCCAGAAACACCAGAATCGGGAGGTACTCCCGCAGCAGGTCTTCCACGAATAGCTCCTTTCTTGCGCACGCATCTTGTCGGGTGCGCCGTCAATTGGCGTGTTGACTGGACATTCTCTATCCCTGCCGGGTCAGAGGGTCAACCGAACACAGCCCCGTTCACCATCAAACATACGCTTGACAGCGCGGCATAGAATCGCATTTCGCGCGTTTTGCATTGGCTTGCGGAAACTCGGTAAACTTACTTATTCCATGCAGGTTTACGTTTTTCGAAGAACGCCGCGATTCCTTCACGCGCCTCTTCTGTTTCCCAGCGTTCGACCAGTTCGTTAATGGTCTGGTCGATTGTAGCACCATCAATACGTGGTCCCAGAGTTTGAACCAGAGCCTTGGCTGACGCGACTGCCCCCGGCGCGCACGAAAGATAGGGCCGGACTTCATCTTCTATCGCGGTCGCAAGTTGCTCGGGGGGAACAACCTTTGCCAGCAATCCCAGATCAACCGCTTCGTGCGCATCGAACAACCGTGCCGACATGAACACACGCCGTGCCCGCGCCTCACCCATCCGAGCGATAACATAAGGGCCGATTGTCGCCGGAATCAGGCCCAGTCGGGTCTCGGTCAGCCCCATCTTCAGACTATCTACACCGATGGCGACATCGCAAACGGCGGCCATCCCAACGCCTCCGCCAAAGGCATTGCCTTGCAACGCCCCGATCAAGGGTTTGGGCATTGTGTTCAACGCCTGCAACATCTCGGCCAGCTTGCGCGCCTCGACAAATCGCGTCGCCTTGTCGGCCGCCATCTGGTCCTGCATCCATCCCAAATCACCACCGGCGCAAAACGTCTTTCCCGCAGCAGTCAGAACGACCGCTCGGACAGCGCCATCCTGCCCCAACTGCGACGCGGCCTGTGTCAGCTCGGTAATCATTTGACCCGACAGCGCGTTGTGCTTATCTGCCCGGTCCAGAGTTAACGTGGCAACACCGCGTTCGTCTGCTGAAATCGAGATTGTTTCGAACATGTTAGCCCCTCAACGCCCTGGCCATATGCGCGGCCTCTTCGACCACATCGATATCCAGACCGGTTTGATAGCCCAACCGTTGCAAATGCGCTGCAACGGTTTCAGTCGCGACATTGCCTGCGGCCCCCGGAGCATACGGGCAACCGCCAAGCCCACCCACGGCCGCGTCGAACACGCGCACCCCCAGCGAAAGTGCCGCATCGATATTGTCGATTGCACGCCCATTGGTGTCATGAAAATGCCCCGCAAGCCGCGTCACAGGAACCCTTTCCCTAACCGCCAGAAGCATATGAGCGATCTTGTCTGGTGTGCCCTGCCCGATTGTGTCCCCCAATGACACCTCGTAACAGCCTAACGCAAACAGGCGATCGGCAACTTCGGCCACTTTCTCGGGCGGGGTCGGGCCGTCATAAGGGCAATCCGTCACGCAAGAGACATAGCCGCGAACCGGAAGGTCGATATGGCGCGCCGCTTCGAGTATCGGCGTGAACCGTTCGATTGACTCGGCGATCGAGGCATTGATGTTTGCCTTGGAAAACCCCTCGGAAGCAGACGCAAAAATGGCAATCTCATCCGCTTTGGCGGCCAGCGCATCCTCGTACCCGCGCATATTCGGCGTCAACGCCGCGTACCGCACTCCGTCCGCCCGGGTTATGCCGGCCAGAACCTGCGCCGATCCCGCCATTTGGGGCACCCATTTGGGAGAGACAAAGCTTGCAACTTCGATCCGACGGAACCCGGCGCGGCTAAGGCAGTCGATCAGCGCCACTTTGTCGGCAACCGGTATCTCACGGGTTTCGTTTTGCAGCCCGTCGCGCGGTCCAACCTCATAGATTTCGACCAGATCACCCATGTCAGAACCCCTTATGGCTTGCTCTCATTCCAAATACGGATAGCGCGACCGTGGCACGTCAAGCCGCGCGGGTACAGATCACTCTTCTTCCAAACGCACCAAAGCTGCCCCAGCCTCGACCTGCGCGCCATCTTCGACCAGCACCTCGGCCACCACACCATCGCGCGCGGCCAGCAACGAATGCTCCATTTTCATCGCTTCGAGAATGGCCAAACGGTCGCCTTCCTGAACGGTCTGCCCCGCAGTGGCAAAGACTGCCTTGACCAGACCCGGCATCGGCGCTTCGATCACATTGGTGTCACCCGTCGCGCTAGCGTCCCGGTCCAGCGGATCGATAACGTCGAAACTGTGACCGTAGTCGGTAAATACGGTCACAGTTGTTCCGCTGGCAGCCACCCGGGGCATCGGTGCGCCGCTCAGCGCCCACCGCCCCGAGATCCGCTCGGCCACGACACGGTGTTCGCCCAGCTGCCAAAGCTGGCGATCCGGACCATCGACCTGCACGTCAAGATCAAGAATCTCTCCCTGATCGGACAGCTGCACCGCCCGATGCAACGGAGCCCAGAGCGAAAACCCGGTGTCAGGCGTGACATCAACCAAATCCAGTGCGGTCATCGCGGCCGCAACAGCGGTTATGGCAGACGTCGGCGCTTCCTGCACCAACCCGTCAAGATCGCGCCCGATCAGGCCCGTATCCACATCGCCCGAGGCAAATCCATCATGGCGGGTCAGCATGCCCAGAAAGGCGAGATTCGTAACGGTGCCCGCCACTTCGGTCTCCCGCAGCACCCGGCTCAACGTCTCAAGTGCAATGGCACGCGTCGATCCATGCACCACTACCTTGGCGATCATCGGGTCATACCACGGGCTGATCGTGTCACCTGTGCGAACACCACTATCCGCGCGGCAATTGGCCGGGAAAACCAGATGGGTCAATGTACCTGTCGCCGGCAAGAACCCTTTTGGTACATCCTCGGCATAAAGCCGGGCCTCGAATGCGTGACCCGAGATCGACAGATCATCCTGTTGCCTGGGAAGGCTCTCTCCTGCTGCAACGCGCAACTGCCATTCCACCAGATCGACGCCGGTGATGGCCTCTGTTACCGGATGTTCCACCTGTAGGCGCGTGTTCATCTCCATGAACCAGAATCTGTCGGGGCGCAGCCCGTCTGAGGCATCGACAATGAATTCAACCGTGCCTGCGCCCTTATACCCGATCGCCTCGGCGGCGCGCACACCCGCCTGACCCATAGCCTCGCGCATCTCAGTTGTCATTCCCGGGGCTGGTGCCTCTTCGATCACTTTCTGATGGCGGCGTTGCAACGAGCAATCGCGTTCGAACAGATGCACCGCATGGGTACCGTCACCAAATACCTGCACTTCGATATGGCGGGGTTTGGCCACGAATTTCTCTACCAGCACAGCGTCATTGCCAAAAGCGGTTCTGGCTTCGCCCCGTGCGCTGTCCAATGCGGAACGGAAATCCTCGGGGCGTTCGACCAGACGCATACCTTTACCGCCACCGCCTGCAACGGCCTTGATCAGCACCGGATACCCAATCGCATCAGCCGCACCTGCCAGGTGTTCGGGATCCTGATTGTCGCCATGGTAGCCGGGCACCACAGGCACGCCAGCCTGTTCCATCAACACCTTGGCCGCATCCTTGAGACCCATCTTGCGGATCGCATCCGCTGATGGGCCGATAAAGGTCAAACCCGCGGCCTCGACCGCGTCGACAAAATCGGGGTTCTCTGACAGGAAGCCATAGCCGGGATGAATCGCCTGCGCGCCGGTATCCAGCGCAGCCTGAATAATCACATCGCCCTTCAGATAGCTTTCCGCTGGCGCGGGACCGCCGATACGAATGGCCTCATCCGCCATCTGCACATGCTTGGCCGCCGCGTCCGCATCGGAATAGACAGCCACACAGGACACGCCCATCTTCTGAGCGGTTTCCATAACCCGGCAAGCAATCTCGCCCCGGTTGGCAATCAGGATTTTGTTGAACATAGCTTACCCCTCAACCGCCAGATCTTCGACAAGGCGAAATCGTTCGCACAGCAGCTCCATCTCGGGATCAAATCCGCCATTGCGTTCGAAATACTGGCGATGCCCCTCTCTCCATCCCTCAAGCGTTTCATTTTCGCCTTCTGCCAACGCGAAATCTTCGGTTACGTCGCAGTATCGGCAGGTCGAGACCTCGACCGTTTCGATCACCAAGGCCGGACGGTCGTCCCATTCCAGCGCAATATCTCTCCGCCCGACCACAGGAGTGTTAGGGCAACCTTCGGGATAGTCACGCAACGCACCGCAGGTTGCCGTTTTCCGCCCTGATCTTACTAATGCCAGAAGCTCAGCACTCAGCCGGGCATTGTCACCAAACTTGAAAGTCTGGGCACCCGGGTAGCGTGCCATGACGTCATTCAATGAAATGTTCATCTTACATCCTGAACACGCCGAAACGTGTCTCCTCTATCGGGGCGTTCAGTGCGGCGCTCAGAGACAAGGCGAGCACATCGCGACTTTTGCGCGGGTCGATGATGCCGTCATCCCACAGACGGGCCGAGGCATAAAGCGGGTGCGATTGCTCTTCGAACATCTCCAACGTCGGACGTTTGAACTCGGCCTCTTCCTCGGCCGACCAGGTGCCGCCCTGTCGTTCGATCCCATCGCGCCTGACGGTGGCCAGAACACCAGCTGCCTGCTCGCCCCCCATCACCGAAATCCGCGAATTCGGCCATGTCCACAGGAACCGCGGCTGATAGGCGCGTCCAGCCATGCCATAGTTCCCGGCCCCGAACGAGCCGCCCACCAGCATCGTGATCTTGGGAACGCTCGTCGTTGCAACTGCCGTCACCATCTTGGCGCCGTGGCGGGCGATCCCCTCGTTCTCGTATTTGCGGCCGACCATGAAGCCGGTGATGTTCTGCAAGAAGACCAGGGGCGTTTTGCGCTGCGAACACAGCTCAACGAAATGCGCGCCCTTTTGCGCGGCCTCCGAGAACAGCACGCCATTGTTGGCAATGATCCCGACCGGGCAGCCTTTGACATGGGCAAAACCGGTCACCAGTGTCTCGCCAAACCGGGGTTTGAACTCATCAAACCGTGACCCATCGACCAGCCGTGCAATCACTTCACGGATGTCATAGGGCGTGCGCAGGTCGGCGGGAACGACTCCCAGAATTTCCTCCGGATCATAAGCTGGCTCCTCGGGTGCTTCGAACCGTAGGCCGGGCTTCAGCCCGGCACCCCCCAATGACCCGACAGCCCGCCGCGCCAATGCCAGCGCATGTGCGTCATCCTCGGCCAGATAATCTGCCACACCCGACAGGCGCGTATGCACATCGCCGCCACCCAGATCCTCGGCGCTGACAACCTCACCCGTCGCAGCTTTGACCAATGGTGGCCCTGCCAGAAAGATCGTGCCCTGTTCCTTTACGATGATCGTCACATCGGACATCGCAGGTACATATGCCCCACCCGCCGTGCATGATCCCATCACCACGGCAATCTGAGGGATACCCTTCGCGCTCATCCGCGCCTGATTGTAGAAGATACGCCCAAAGTGGTCGCGGTCGGGGAACACCTCATCCTGATTGGGCAGGTTCGCGCCGCCGCTGTCGACCAGATAGATGCAGGGCAGATGGTTTTCCTCGGCAATCTCCTGCGCGCGCAGGTGCTTCTTGACGGTCATCGGATAATAGGTGCCGCCCTTCACGGTGGCATCGTTACACACCACCATGACCTCGCGCCCCTGCACCCGGCCAATCCCCGCAATCACCCCGGCACAAGGTGCTGCATCGCCATACATCCCATGCGCCGCTGTCGCCCCGATTTCCAGAAACGGAGACCCCGGGTCCAGCAGGTTCGCCACCCGTCGTCGGGGGAGCATCTTTCCTCGGGATTCATGCCGCGCGCGGGATTTCTCACCGCCCCCCATACGGGCTGCTTCGGCAGCAGTAGAGATTTGCGCCAGCGCATCGAGATGAGCGGCGCGGTTTGTCTTGAAGCCCTCGGAGCCGGGCATGGCTTTGGATGTGAGTTTCATTTGTAGATATCCAACTTCAATGCCCGATTACTTATGGGCAAGACCACCACTGCGAAGTAAATTATGTAGAAGATTACGCTCTTTGCAGAAGATGAGAGGGGCCAATTGAACAGCCCTTCAGGGTTGTTCAAATTGATACTAATCTCATCCAGTGCCAAGAATGGCAAAGGCAGCGTCATCAGAAAAAGCAATAGTAAGAAATGAAAAACCCCATTCTTGGACTTAACGCGCAGCCAAGCTTCGCAGTTACCACGCCTTACAGCTGGCACGTACTCCTCACTGCCAACCATAGTGTTCAAAACACTTAAGGGCTGCGGCACCCCACATTTAGGGCACTTTAACCCTGACAGACGCCGCAGAATCTTATTCATTTCAATTCCCCCGCCGCCCGCGCTTTCAATTCCTTCCGGATTACCTTCCCGGTCACCGTCATCGGCAACTCGTCCAGAAACGCCACCTCGCGCGGATACGAATAATGCGCCAGACGTTCTTTGACCCAGTCCTGCAACTCCTGTTCCGCCGCCTCGGCCCCCGTCTTCAACACCACATAGGCCTTCACGATCTCGGTCCTCAGCGGGTCAGGTTTTCCGACCACGCCTACCGTCGCCACCGCCGGGTGGGTCAGCAGGCAATCCTCGATCTCAGCTGGGCCAATGCGATACCCGGCGGAGGTAATCACGTCATCATCCCGACCGACAAAGCACAGATAGTCGCCCTCCCATACACCGCGATCACCGGTGATCAGCCAATCGCCGCGAAACTTGTCTGCGGTCGCTTCGGGGCGGTTCCAGTATTCCAGCAGCATCGAGGCCGAGCCGCGCCGGATGGCCACGTCGCCCTCTTCGCCGGTCGGGTTGCCGTCCTCATCAATCACCGCAACCTCATGCCCCGGCACCGGTTTACCGATACAGCCGGGGCGCACAGGGAAATCTTCGGCGCAGGATGATACGACCATGTTGCATTCGGTCTGGCCGTAAAACTCGTTGATCGTCAGGCCGAACGCCTTCTGACCCCATGCCAGCATTTCAGCCCCCAGCGGCTCACCCCCGGATGCGACCGAGCGCAGACCGGGGATCACCTGATCTGCCGCCTTGAGCATTCGCAGCGCCGTTGGTGGGAAAAAGACGTTGCGCACCCCGCCACGCGCGATGATGTCAGCGCAGGACTCGGGAGTGAATTTCTCAAGCCGCGCGGCAACAACGGGAATGCCCAGCGCAAGGCCCGGCATCAGCACGTCGAACAACCCGCCGATCCACGCCCAATCCGCCGGGGTCCAAAGACAGTCACCTTCGCGCAAGTGATTATGGCTGATCGAAACACCTGGCAAATGACCGGTCAGGACCCGGTGCCCGTGCAGTGCGCCTTTCGGGCTGCCGGTTGTACCAGAGGTGTAGATCAATACGGCAGGATCGTCAGGGCCGGTCGCGGCGAATTCTACGGTGTGATCTTCCTCGCCAATTTCCGATGCAATCAAGGGCGTGGCCAGATCACCCAACAGATCAGCCCCTTTGGCGTCGGTCAGTACAATCCCGGCACCTGCGTCACTGACCCGCGACCGCAGCGCGTCCTGCTTGAACAGTTTGAACAAAGGGACCGACACCGCCCCGATCTTCCAGATCGCCAGATGGGCCGCCGCGCACCATGGCGACTGGCTCAGCAACACTCCGACGCGATCACCGGGCTGCACATGGCGCAATAATGCGCGGGCTATTCCGTCTGTCATTTGCGACAGCTGCGCAAAGCTGATGTGCTGCGGGTCCGGTCCGGTCAAATCGATCAGCGCGACCCGGTCCCCCGCATGCCGCAGGCACCGCTGCGCCATGTTCAGCCTGTCCGGCAGATCCCAGCCTCCATCCGGGCGCAAACCCGGTATGCGCTCAGCGGTTAGCACGGCGAATTTTCCTTATATTTCCTGCACTTCCCAATTCAGCCCCACACAATTCCTTCACGTTAAATTGATGCAGATCAGAGTGGGCAGTCCCAATCCCTGCAACACCAAGGTCATCAACAGAACCAAAGGCAAGACAATGACCAAGAAACTCGCCGCATTGACCCTTTCCACCGCGTTGGTGGCCCTGGCTGCACCAGCGTTTGCCCAATCTCAGGGGGATTGGACGCTCGGTATCGGTGTGGGTTACCTGGACCCGAAATCCAACAACGGAACACTGGCCGGCCTTAGCGCCGATATCGACTCGGATACGCGCCCGATCTTCACCGCCGAGTATTTCATCCAGGACAATCTGGGGATCGAGCTGCTGGCCGCGACCCCGTTCAAACATAACGTCACCTTGGGCGGAAGCGTGGACGCTGGCAGCGTCAAGCATCTGCCGCCCACCTTGTCGCTGAACTATCACTTCCCAACCAATAGCGCCTGGAAGCCCTATGTCGGCGCCGGTCTGAACTATACCATCTTCTTTGACGAGCAATCTGCCCTTGGCAACCTCAAGGTAGATGATTCCTTCGGCGTTTCGCTGCAAGCCGGTCTCGACTACATGATCACCGACAAAGGTGCGGTCCGTCTGAATGTGCGCTGGTTCGACATCGACTCGGACGTCACGCTGAACGGAGCCGATATTGGCACTGCAAACATCGACCCCTGGCTGGTCGGTATTTCCTACGTTCATCGCTTCTGATCCTTTGATCGAAACGCCCCGCTGTAACCTCGTCTGCGGGGCGTCTTCATTCAGCGCATTTCGTTCATCATTTCCCGACCGATCAGCATCCGGCGAATCTCGCTGGTGCCTGCGCCGATCTCCATCAGCTTGGCATCCCGGAAAATCCGGCTGACCGGCGCATCCGACAGGAAGCCCGCCCCGCCCAGCGCCTGAACCGCCTGATGCGCCTGAACCATCGCCTGTTCGGATGCATAAAGACAGCACGCCGCCGCATCCTGCCGGGTTACGTCTCCACGATCGCAAGCCTTAGCCACCTCATAGACATAGGCCCGGGCCGAGTTCATCGCGGTATACATGTCGGCAATCTTGCCCTGCATCAGTTGGAAGCTGCCAATCGGTTTGCCGAATTGCTTGCGCTCGGCCAGATACGGCATCACCTCATCCAGACAGGCGGCCATGATGCCGGTGCCGATCCCGGCCAGAACCACGCGCTCATAATCCAGACCTGACATGAGCACGGCTACACCCTTGCCCTCTTCACCCAGTACGTTCTCGAACGGCACTTCGACATCTTCAAAGATCAGTTCAGCCGTGTTCGACCCGCGCATCCCCAACTTGTCGAAATGGGGTGAGGTCGAAAAACCCTTCATCTCTTTTTCAATCAGAAATGCGGTAATACCCTTCGATCCGGCATCGGGGTCCGTCTTGGCATAAACCACCAGTGTATCCGCGTCCGGCCCGTTTGTGATCCAGTACTTGTTGCCGTTCAGGCGGTAATGATCGTTGCGCTTTTCCGCCCGCAGCTTCATCGACACCACATCCGATCCGGCCGAAGGTTCCGACATGGCCAGCGCCCCCACATGTTCGCCCGAGACCAGGCGCGGCAGGTATTTCTGTTTCTGCTCTTGCGTACCGTTCAGTTTGATCTGGTTCACACACAGGTTGGAATGCGCCCCATAAGACAGCGAAACCGAGGCCGAAGCGCGCGCGACCTCTTCGACAGCAATTGTATGCGCCAAATAGGACATGCCCGCACCACCGTATTCTTCTGGCACGGTGACACCCAAAAGACCAAGCTCTCCCATTTCTTTCCACAGTTCATTCGGAAAGCTGTTCTTGGCATCAATCTCAGCCGCCATCGGCTTGACGCGCTCCTGCGCCCACCGATGTACCATCTCGCGCAGGGCGTTCACATCCTCACCCAGATCAAATTTCATCGTGGCCATGAACATCTGTGTCCTCCCTCCGCATTAATGAACAAGTGTTCAATAAATCTCTAACAGCGAATCTGTCTCCGGTCAATCTTTGTGAAAGCCCGGACCAAAACACAAAACGCCGCCCCGGACGGGGCGGCGCTCTCAAGGGTCGAACGTGCGCAGAAAGCGCACTGTGTTTGGCTAGGATTGATAAACTGCGCCCACTTCGGCCCGAATGATGCGTGCGATCATTCGGCAATCCTCCAGTGAAAAGGTCAGCGGTACACGCATATCCATGATGCCCGCCAGAACACGATCACTTACCGGCATCCGTTCGCTTTCGAAATATCTCCAGCTGTCATAGCGCGACGTGAACCCTGTTGGCTCAGCCCCGCCAAACCACTTGATCTCGACCCCTCGCGCGGCGCAGCGACCGATAACGTCAGCAATCTGCTCAGGCGACCAATCCAACAGCAGAAACTGGATCGAAGACCCGACATAGGTTTCCTCTTCGGGGCGCTCGACAATCGTCAGGCCCGGAGTGCCACGCAGCCCGGTTTCGATCTCGCTATAGCGCTCGTTCCACCGTTCCACCTGCCGGTCCAATTCCCGCAACTGAGGGCGCAGGATAGCGGCGCGCAAATTGTCCATGCGACCGGACACATTGGGTGTGGTGTACTTTATCCGCTCGAACACTTCAGGTCCCGGCGCTGCCAGATGGCGTTCATACAGCATGTATGACCCCGACAGCATTGTAGCCTTAGCCGCCAGTTCCGCGTCATCAGTAACCAGCAAACCGCCCTCGCCCGAGTTTACGTGCTTATAGGTCTGGCAGGAATAACACCCGATTGCCCCCTGCCGCCCCGACAACTGACCACGCCAAGCCGCGCCCATCGTGTGTGCGCAATCCTCGATCACGATAACGCCTGCCGCGTCACACATCTGCATCAGACGATCCATGTCACACAGATGCCCGCGCATATGGCTAAGCATCAGGACACGGGCCTGATCCAATTTGCCCTCAAGATCCTCCAGATCGATGGTCAGGTTTTCGGTGACGCCGACAAAGATCGCCCGCGCCCCGACCGAGGCAATTGATCCCGGCACCGGGGCCAGAGTGAACGCGTTGGTCAGAACCGGGTCGCCCGGCTGCACACCGACGGCCCGCAACGCGGTGGCAAGCGCATAACCGCCAGAGGAAACCGCCAAGCAATACTTGGCCCCCATCTGTGCCGCAAACTCCTGCTCCAACAGCGCCGTTTCCCCCAACTCACCGGGGACCACGTTATAGCGATGCAGCCGCCCGTGACGCAGAACAGCCAGCGCTGCCTCGATTGCGTCGTCTGGAAGGGGTTCCTGCTGCGTGAAATTACCAGTGAATGTTTCCGTCATGGTCTTTTTCTGGCTCTCCGACAGGTTCCGGTCAAGGTTTCAGGCTGCCGCACCGATCAGATCAGGCACAAGATCGGGCAAGTCATCAAAATGATGCAGCAGCGCTTCGGGCTTCAGCGCTGCCATGTCCTCCCCTGACGGTCCGAAAGTCACCAAAACCGATGGGACCCCTGCCGCCCGGGCGGTATTGCGGTCAGTATCCGAGTCGCCGATCAGCACGCAACAGGCCGGGTCGCCACCGGCACGGCGCGCAGCCTCGCGCAGAGGGGCCGGGTCCGGTTTGCGCACCGGCAGCGTATCCGCACCGACCAACGAGGCAAAACGATCCCGCACTCCCATGCGCGTTAGTAACAATTCGGCCAGATGTTCCGGCTTGTTGGTGCAAATGCCGACACCGTAGCCCGCGTTACTCAGCATCTCGACGGCTTGTAACGCTCCCGGATAGAAGCTTGTGTGGGTGTCGATATCCTGCGCGTAAGCCTCAAGCAGAACAGGATAATAGGTCTGAACGGTGTCCTCGTCGTAAGCTCCAACGCGTTTCAGCCCTTGGGTTAACATCATGCGCCCGCCGCGCAACGCGATGCCTGCATCCTGCCCATGGACCAGCACATCACCATGCCCCATATCGCGGAAACAATGGTTCGCCGCAGCCAGCAAATCACCCGATGTATCCGCCAATGTTCCGTCCAGATCGAAGATGACGGTCCGCATGTAGCCTCCTGTTTCGGCAGGTTTTCGCCGTGTCCTGTTTCAATCGGCAATCTTGTTTGATGGCCGAACAGCTTGCGCCTTTGCCCCCAGCGGATAAAACGGTCGGCAACAAAACACAAAGAGAAAACGATTTCATGACCATTGCCCTTGTCATCCTTGCCGCCGGAAAAGGCACCAGGATGAATTCGGATCTTCCCAAAGTCCTGCATCCCATCGCTCAGGCTCCGATGCTTGTTCACGCGATGCGCGCCGGGTCTGTTCTTTCGCCCGAACGTACGGTGATCGTCACCGGCCACGGGTCCGAGGCTGTGGCAAAGGTTGCTCAGGACGAAGACGAAGATGCCCGGATAGCCGTTCAGGAAGAACAGTTGGGTACAGCCCACGCGGTCGGTCAGGCCCGGACGGCACTGGACGGGTTCGACGGTGATATCGTGGTTCTTTACGGCGACACCCCGTTTTTACAACCCGACACGCTGGAACGTATGGTCGAGGCTCGATCCCGAAATGACCTGGTTATCCTTGGGTTCGAAGCGGCTGATCCGGCCCGTTACGGCCGGTTGGTCATGAACGGCGACACGTTGGAACGCATTGTCGAATTCAAAGACGCATCAGATGAAGAGCTCGCCATAACATTTTGCAACTCGGGCCTTTTGGCTTGTGATGCCCGGTTGCTTTTTTCGCTGATTGACGCCGTTGAAAACAACAATGCCTCAGGCGAATACTATCTGACAGACGTAGTTGAGATCGCCCGCAACCGCGGTCTGAACGTAACCGCCGTCGCCTGTGACGAGGCCCAGACGCTGGGCGTGAACTCACGCGCAGATCTGGCCGCCGCCGACGCCGTATTTCAGGCACGCGCGCGGGCAGAACTGCTGGATATGGGTGTCACATTGATGGCACCGGAAACGGTATACCTGGCTGCAGACACTGTGATTGGTCGTGACACAGTAATCGAACCCAACGTGGTTTTCGGCCCCGGAGTGACGGTCGAAAGCGGCGCGACCATCCGGGCTTTCTCCCACTTGGAAGGGTGCCATGTCAGTCGCGGTGCCGTCGTCGGCCCCTACGCGCGGCTGCGTCCGGGCGCAGAATTGGCCGAAAACACGCGGATCGGCAATTTCGTTGAAATCAAGAATGCCGAAATCGCCGAAGGCGCGAAGGTCAACCACCTCAGTTATATCGGGGACGCATCAGTGGGTGCTGCGACGAATATCGGCGCGGGAACAATCACCTGCAACTATGATGGCGTGATGAAGCACAAAACCACCATTGGTGCGAATGTCTTTATCGGCTCCAACACCATGCTCGTGGCCCCGGTCACGGTGGGCGATGGCGCAATGACAGCGACAGGCACCGTGGTGACCAAAGACGTACTGCCCGAGGCTTTGGCCGTGGCGCGCGCCAAGCAGGAAAACAAACCCGGCTACGCGCGAAAACTGTTTGATATGTTGAAGGCGAAGAAGGCTCGCCGCGATAACGAGGCCTGAGATATGTGTGGAATTGTAGGTGTCTTGGGGAAGCATGAAGCGGCCCCTATTCTGGTAGAAGCCCTGAAACGGCTGGAATATCGCGGCTATGACAGTGCCGGGATTGCAACCGTTAATGACGGTGTCCTGGGTCGTCGGCGTGCGGTCGGCAAACTGGTCAACCTCAGCGATCTGTTGGTGCATGATCCGCTGCCGGGAAAATCCGGCATTGGTCACACCCGCTGGGCCACGCATGGTGCGCCTTCCGTCAACAACGCGCACCCCCACAAAGCTGGCCCGGTGGCCGTGGTTCACAACGGAATTGTCGAAAACTACCGCGAACTGAGGGCCGAACTGGCCAAACACGGTGTCGCCTTCAAAACCGAAACCGACACGGAAACCGTCGCGCTGATGACGGAACATCACCTCAACACAGGCTTGTCCCCGGTCGAGGCCGCCTTTAAGACCATCGACAAATTGGAAGGTGCCTTCGCCCTTGCGTTCCTGTTCGATGGTGAGGACGACCTGATTATAGCCGCCCGCAAAGGATCACCCCTGGCCATCGGCCACGGGGATGGTGAGATGTATGTGGGTTCGGACGCCATTGCCCTTGCGCCACTGACCAACCAGATCACCTATCTCGAGGAAGGTGATCGCGCGGTTCTGACCCGAACATCACTGGAAATCCGCAACGAGGCCGGTGAACTGGCCAACCGGGAAAAGCGCAAGATCAAGCTGGATCATGCGCGCGCCGACAAGGGCGAACATAAACATTTCATGGCCAAGGAAATCGCTGAACAACCTATCGTTGTGGCCGAGGCCATCCGATCCTACCTGCCCACAGGCGGTGATCGCGTAGTGTTACCCGACGCCGAGCTGGATTTCAGCAAGTTGGACCGTCTGACCATGGTCGCCTGCGGTACAGCGTTTTACGCCTGCCTGACTGCGAAATACTGGTTCGAGCAACTGGCAAAGATGCCGGTGGAAGTCGATATCGCCAGCGAGTTCCGCTATCGCGAGCCACCGATCACGGGTCGCACACTGGCGCTGTTTGTCAGCCAGTCAGGTGAAACCGCTGACACCCTGGCCGCGCTGCGCTATTGCGAGGGCAAGGCGGACAAGATCGTTTCTGTCGTCAATGTCCCCGAAAGTTCGATTGCTCGGGAAAGCGATATCGCCCTGCCGATCCATGCTGGCGTTGAAATCGGTGTGGCTTCGACCAAAGCGTTCACCTGTCAACTAAGTGTTCTACTGATGCTGGCGCTCAAGGCAGCGGCCGACCGCGGCACTCTGACCGATGAGGAAATCGCCGATCACACCGCTGCGCTGCGTGGGTTACCGACCGTGCTGAACACGGCACTGGATCAGAACCGGGCGATCCGCAAAGCAGCCCAACGCCTGTCCGAAGCGCGCGACGTTCTGTTCCTGGGCCGTGGCCTGATGTATCCTCTGGCAATGGAAGGGGCGCTGAAGCTCAAGGAAATCAGCTATATACACGCCGAAGGGTATGCATCGGGCGAGTTGAAACACGGACCCATCGCCCTGATCGACAAGCATATGCCTGTTGTCGTCATGGCACCCCGTGACACAGTGTTCGACAAGACCGTGTCAAACATGCAGGAAGTGATGGCGCGCAAAGGCAAAGTGATCCTAGTGTCTGATGATGATGGAATTGACGAGGCCGGAGACGGCGTCTGGAGCACAATCCGGATGCCACATATTCATACCAGTCTTGCGCCGATCCTCTATTCGGTTCCCGCACAGTTGCTGGCCTACCACACGGCGGTGGCCAAGGGCACGGATGTGGATCAGCCGCGCAATTTGGCAAAGTCGGTAACGGTGGAGTGAATTATGGCCAAGCAGTTTCCCCGGCTTGATGACGCGCATCAAAAGTTCATCGAAGATCAGCATATGTTCTTCGTCGGCACCGCCGGGTCCGAGGGAAAGGTCAATATCTCACCCAAAGGTATGGACTCGCTGCGGGTGGTCGGACCAAACCGCATCGTCTGGATGAACCTGACCGGCAGCGGCAACGAAACTGCGGGGCATCTTTTGCAGGTCAACAGGATGACACTGATGTGGTGCGCCTTCACCACGCGCCCACTGATCCTGCGCACATATGGAACGGCCCGCACTCTGCACGTCGGAGATGAGGGCTGGGCTGAACTGGCCAATCTCTTCCCCAACCACCGCAGCGCCCGGCAGATCTACGACCAGACGATTGAAATGGTTCAGACCTCTTGCGGGTATGCAGTGCCGTTCATGGAATTCCAGTCCGACCGCGACACGATGCAGAAGTGGGTCGATGGCAAGACGGACGGCGACATCCGGTCTTATTGGGCCGAAAAAAACAGCCAGACGATTGACGGCAAGCCAACAGGCGTTCCGGTCTGACCCCAATGCTGACCCCTTTTCTTGATCAGATCAAAGCCCATGCCGACCCGGAACGTGCGGGTCAGATGGCCAGTTATCACAAGGCGGATCGCGTCTGTCTGGGTGTCGCCAATCCGGCTCTCAACGATCTGACCAAAGCATGGCGGCAAGAGCTGGATGTGAACAAACGCGTCGCGCTGGCCCATGCGCTGTGGCAAACCGATATCCACGAAGGACGCCTTGCCGCGGCCAAGCTTCTAACCCAGGCCCGCATCAGGCCCGACGATCAGGTTTGGGACCTGCTTCAAAGCTGGCTACCGGATTTTGACGCCTGGGCCGTCGCCGATCATGCCTGCATGGCGATGCAAAAACGACTGATGGCCAACCCCGACAGGCTGAATGCCATCGAAAAGTGGACACAGTCCGATCACATGTGGACCCGGCGCGCGGCACTTGTCGCAACCCTGCCCTGGACCAAACAGAACCACCCCAAGCCCGAAGACCTGCAACGCCGCGACCGTATCCTCGGCTGGGCCGCCGGATATGTCCCTGACCGCGACTGGTTCATTCAGAAATCAATTGCCTGGTGGCTGCGGGAACTGTCCAAACACGACCCCGAACGCGTAATCGCGTTTTTGGACAAACACGGTGATGACATGAAACCGTTTGCCCGCCGCGAAGCAGCCAAATACCTGAAAAGTCAGTCGGCATAGACCGCGACTTCGACCAGTTCGTCTAATGGCACCAGAAGGGCCCGCATGGCATCCAGCGACAAGCGGCTGCCGCTACTTTCCGGGCCTGCGGCAGGAACCAGGGTGATATAGGCCTGCGCGCCGGTTCTGGGCACAACAACCCGCGCCGTTACCTCGCTATCGACCAGCGGCGTCTGCATCCAGCGCCCTGGTGTGGTCGGATCACCAAGCCCGGCAATGGTTGTTTTGGCCCCGACCCAACTGGGGCGTGCCGCAACAGGCTCGGGCTGAAGAACTTCCTCAGCGACAACTGGCGCAGTTTCGACATCCGATACGGCCACAGCCGCCTCGTCCCCCGACCCGAACACACGTTCCGTCGTTGCCCGGACAGTGTCGCACCCGGTCAAAACAACGCATAGAAAAACAAATGCCTTTTTCATGCCCGGAAACTACAACCCCATGCGGGTGTGATCCAGTGCAAAGCGCAGTTCGCACTTGTCGCAGGCAGGTTACAGCTTTACCTATGTCGCATGTCTGCTCCGCTCATCGACCCGTTTGCCCGCGCTATCACGTATCTCCGCGTCTCCGTCACGGACCGCTGTGATTTTCGTTGCGTCTACTGCATGTCCGAAAACATGACCTTTCTGCCCAAGAAAGACCTTCTTACGCTGGAAGAGCTGGATCGCATGTGCTCGGCCTTTGTAAGAATGGGCGTCGAGAAACTGCGCATTACCGGCGGTGAGCCTTTGGTTCGTCGTGATATCATGACCTTCTTCAACGCCATGACCCGCCACTTGGACAGCGGTGCGTTGAAAGAGCTGACGCTGACGACAAACGGTTCGCAGTTGCATCGCTTTTCCGAAGATCTTTATGCCGCCGGTGTGCGCCGCGTGAATGTTTCCCTGGATACGCTGGATGACGACAAATTTGCAAAAGTCACGCGTTGGGGCCGCCTCAAACAGGTACTGAACGGCATCGACGCGGCGAAAAAGGCAGGGCTGCGGATCAAGATCAACGCTGTTGCACTCAAGGGATTCAACGAACCCGAACTGCCCAAGATCACCGAATGGTGCGCCGAGCGTGATATGGACCTGACCTGGATCGAGGTCATGCCGATGGGCGATATCGGCAACGAGGATCGACTGGATCAGTACTGGTCGCTCAAGGATGTGCGCAAAGAGTACGAAAACCATTACTCGATCACGGATCTGGCTGAACGCACTGGCGGTCCGGCCCGCTATATCAGGCTGGAAGAAACCGGTCAGAAGATCGGCTTCATTACGCCCCTGTCTCACAATTTCTGCGAAAGCTGCAACCGCGTGCGCCTAACCTGCACCGGTGAACTCTATATGTGTCTGGGGCAGGAGGACATGGCGGATCTGCGCGGCGCATTGCGGGATTACCCCGACACCGAACAGCCGCTTGAAGATGCCATCCGCGCGGCGATCAACCTGAAACCAAAAGGTCACGACTTCGACTATTCCCGCCAGTCAGTCGATGGCCGGATGAGCCGCCATATGAGCCATACAGGCGGCTGATACATGCCGGATCACAAAGACCGCCCCACAGCGCTGTACCATCTGTACTGCGCCCTGATCTCTCTGGCCGCACCTCTGGTCTGGAGAACCGTCCGAAAGAAACTTGAGGCTGCCGGCGTAGCAGCCGACCGCCAGCACGAGCGTCTTGGCCACGCCAGTATGCCCCGCCCCGCAGGGCAGTTGATCTGGTTCCACGCCGCCAGTGTCGGCGAAAGCCTGTCGGTCCTCACTCTGATCAATCGGCTGAGCGCCCGCCTTCCCGGGGTCGAGTTTCTAATCACCTCGGGCACGCCAACCTCAGCGGCCCTGATCGAAAAGCGCCTGCCGCTCCGCACCCGGCACCAGTACCCACCGCTTGACACAGCCGGCCCGGTCCGGCGCTTTCTGGACCATTGGCAACCCGATGCCGGGATCTTCGTCGAAAGCGAGATCTGGCCGCGGCTGATTGTCGAAAGCGCAGCGCGCGACATTCCGCTGGCTCTGCTGAATGCACGATTGTCGGACAAATCTGTCGCCGGATGGAAAAAGCGCCCTAAAACGGCGAGGTTTATCCTGAACAAATTTCGCCTGTTCCTGACGCAAAACGACAAAACAGCTTCCAACCTGATTGCCATGGGCGCCCCTGCACAACGCGTGCAGCCGGGTACCAACCTCAAGGCCATGTCCGACCCTCTGCCTGTGGACCAGAATACGCTGGACGACATTCGCGCGCAAATAGCCGCCAGACCGGTCTGGATCGCCAGTTCCACCCATGCCGGAGAAGAAGACAGCGTTCTGACAGCCCACAAGGCATTATTGCAGCATTGGCCCGACCTTCTGCTGCTCCTGATCCCACGCCACCCCGAACGGCGCGGCGAGGTCGCGGGCCTTCTGAACAATGCCGGGCTCAACGCGTCCTTCCGGTCAAAAAATGAACCCATTACAAATACGACGCGCGTGTATGTTGCCGACACACTGGGCGAAACCGGAACCTGGTACGCGCTTTGCCCGATCGTTTTCCTTGGGGGATCACTGAAAGAGATTGGCGGACACAACCCATTTGAACCGGCTCAGGCCGGGGCCGCAGTGATCACCGGCCCGGGGTTTTTCAACTTTGCAGAAACCTTTGCCCCGCTGATCGACGCCAAGGGCGCTGTCGAGGTCCAAACATCCACTGACCTCTCTGAGGCCGTTTCACATTGGCTGTCAGATCAGAATGCCCTTCAAGCCGCCAGAACGGCTGCACAATCCTGCGTCAATACACAGTCGACCGCCTTGGATACCGTCGTCGAAACCCTCTGTACGGTGCTTGATCTGCACGCAAAGGATCCCGCTTCATCTGGCTAGAAATATCCCGGGGGCGTGGGGGCAGCGCCCCCACCCTCTCCATCAGGCGGCTGGCATCCGCTGTTCGACAATCTCCGCCCACCAGCTGCATCCGGCCGGAATGGCTTCGTCGTTGAAATTGTATTCCGGGTGATGAACCATTGCGGTGTCACCGTTGCCCACAAGAATGTAGGCGCCTGGACGTTCCTCCAGCATAAAGGCAAAATCTTCGCCCCCCATGACCAAAGGTGCCTCGTCGCAATCACCGGACACCGACCGGGCCACATCCGCCGCAAACTCTGTTTGCTCGTTGCTGTTCACCATCACCGGATATCCACGAATATAGGTCACGTCAGCGGTTCCTCCAAACGTGGCCGCAACACCGTTGCAAATCGCGTTGATCCGCTTTTCAGCCAGATCCCGCATGCCCTTGCTCATGGTGCGCACGGTGCCTTTGATCTGCACGGTCTGAGGGATCACATTGAAAGCCTTTGATGACGTCTCGAACGACGTCACCGAAACCACGACCTGATCGATCGGGTCGGCATTGCGCGAAGAAATCGTTTGCAACGTAAGGACAGCCTGCGCCGCCAGAACTGTGGTATCCACAGTCTCATGCGGCTTGGCGGCATGTCCGCCGCGACCTTCAAAGGTGATGTCGAACTGGTCGGTCGCCGCAAAGAACGAACCCGGGCGGATTGCGAACTTGCCGACAGGCTGTCCCGGCCAATTATGCATGCCGTAGACTTCCTGAATGTTCCAGCGGTCCATCATGCCGTCTTCGCACATTTCGCGGCCCCCGCCACCACCTTCCTCAGCAGGTTGGAAGATCACGACAACGGTGCCGTCAAAGTTGCGGGTTTCGGACAGGTACTTTGCCGCCCCCAGCAGCATCGCGGTGTGCCCATCATGGCCACAGGCATGCATCGCGCCCGGTGTTTTCGAGGCATAGTCCAACCCCGTTGCCTCATGTATCGGCAAAGCATCCATATCTGCGCGCAGGCCGATCACCTTTCCCTTGCTGTCCGACTTGCCTTTGATCACCCCCACAACGCCGGTACGTCCGATACCGGTTACAACCTCATCGCATCCGAACTCTTTCAGCTTCTCGGCCACCTTCGCGCTGGTGCGGTGGGTCTCAAACAGGATCTCTGGATTTTCGTGCAGATCCCTTCGCCATTCCGTGATTTCATTCTGCAATTCGGCAAAGCGGTTCTTGACTGGCATGTTTTTTCTCTCTCCTGATTCAGGTCACGCCGCCGGCATCCGGCGCTCGACCATTTCCGCAAACCACGAGCACCCAATGGGGATGATCTCGTCATTGAAATTGTATTCGGGGTGGTGCAGTCCGGCACTGTCACCGTTGCCCAAGACGATGAATGCACCGGGCCTCTCTTCCAGCATGAACGAGAAATCCTCGCCCCCCATCACCATCGGCGCTTCAATGCAACTGCCCCCAACCGACACCGCAGCCTCTGCTGCATATCCCGTCTGGGCTTCGGCATTGATCGTCACTGGAACACCCCGCGAATAGGTAACGTTCACAGACCCGCCAAATGTTGCAGCGGTCCCTTCCGAGACTTCCTTCAGCCGTTGTTCGATCAGGTCGCGCAACTCGTTGGAATGGGTCCGAACGGTGCCGCGTATCCGCGCTGATTGCGGGATCACGTTGAACGCTTTCGAGGACGTCTCAACCGAGGTCACAGACAGCACGGCCTGCAAAATCGGGTCCGCGTTGCGCGACACAATCGTCTGCAACGCCACGATCAGTTGCGACAGCATAACCGTTGTATCAATCGTCTGATGAGGTTTTGCCGCGTGGCCGCCGCGCCCTTCAAGATGGATGTCAAACTCGTCCGCCGCTGCCAGCAACGGGCCCGAACGAATGGCAAACTGCCCGGTAGGAACACCCGGCACATTGTGCATCGCATAGACTTCCTGAATGCCGAACCGATCCATCAGACCGTCCTTGCACATGGCCTCGGCACCATTCCCACCCTCTTCGGCAGGCTGAAAGATCACGATTGCCGTGCCATCAAAGTTGCGGGTTTCCGCCAGATACTTGGCAGCCCCCAAGACCATCGCCGTATGCCCGTCATGTCCACAGGCATGCATTGCATTCGGTATTTCTGAGGCATAGTCCAACCCGGTCTGTTCCTGCATCGGCAGGGCATCCATATCGGCCCGCAAGCCAATCACGCGGCCCCGCGTGTCGTTTTTGCCGCGAATGACGCCGACGACTCCGGTACGACCGATGCCGGTCACGACCTCGTCGCAACCAAACTCGTTCAGCTTATCTGCAACCAGCGCACTGGTGCGGTGGGTGTCGTACAGAATTTCCGGGTGTTGGTGAATGTCACGCCGCCAACCGGTGATCTCATCATGCATCTCTGCGAGACGGTTCTTGATCGGCATGTCATTCTCCCTGTTTCATGCGACAGGCAATCGTCGTTCCACAAGCTCGGCAAACCAGCTGCAACCGGCGGGGATCGCGTCGTCGTCAAAGTTGTATCGCGGGTGGTGGCACATGGCCGTATCCCCGTTCCCGATAAAGATGTACGCACCGGGGCGTTCTTCAAGCATATAGGCAAAATCTTCGGACGGCATGATCGGGTCCGTGCTGTCGTTGACCTTGCCCGCAACCGCAGCTGCCGCCTCGGCCGCATAGCCCGTTTCAGCCTCGGAATTCACTGTCACCGGGTATCCGGGTGTCCAGGTAACCTCCGCCTTCGCGCCAAAAGCCGAGGCCGTATCCTCGGCGATCCGGCGCACGCGTTCTTCGGCGATTGAACGATACTCGGGGTCAAGTGTCCGCACGGTTCCCTGCAAACGCACCGTATGAGCGATCACGTTCGACGCAACACTGTCAGTCACAAACGTACCAACGGTGAGGACAACTCGCTTGATCGGGTCAACGGTCCGGGACACCACCGATTGCAAGGCAACAACGATATGCGAGGCCACCAGCGTTGTATCCACCGCCTCGTGCGGTGCAGCGGCGTGTCCGCCCTTGCCAGTGACGGTGATTTCAAACTCATCGGACGAGGCCAGCAACGCGCCGGGGCGAATTGCGAATTCGCCCACCGGAAGACCGGGCATGTTGTGCATGCCATAGACCTCGTGAATGCCCCAGCGGTCCATCAACCCGTCCTGACACATGGCCAGACCACCGGCCCCGCCTTCCTCGGCAGGCTGGAAGATCAGAACCACGGTGCCATCGAAATTGCGCGTTTCGGAAAGGTACTGCGCGGCCCCAAGCAGCATCGAAGTATGCCCGTCATGTCCGCAGGCGTGCATCTTGCCCGACACGGTCGAGGCATAGTCCAGCTCTGTCGCCTCCTCGATCGGAAGCGCGTCCATGTCTGCACGCAGGCCGATGACACGCCCCTGCGTATCCGTGCGCCCTTTGATCACCCCGACAACGCCCGTTTTGCCAACGCCCGGTGTGATCTCGTCCACTCCGAACTCTTTCAGACGGGCGGCAACAAAGGCCGCAGTTTCATGGACGTCATACATCAGCTCAGGATGGGCGTGCAGGTGGCGGCGCCATTCGGTGATCTCGCCATGCATTTCCGCAAGTCTGTTTTTTACGGGCATCTCAAGACCTTTCTCTCAACCGCTGGCACCGTATTACACCGGGCTAGGCGCATAGTTTTTCAACCAATCGCTGCATGAATTTATGACCGGCTTCGAATTGTTCAATCGTAATGAACTCATTCGGCTGATGGGCCTGCGCTATGTCTCCGGGTCCGCATATCACGGCAGAATACCCGGCCTCTTGAAACTGACCTGCCTCGGTCCCGTAACTGACCACATGGCTTGCGTTGTCTCCGGTCAGGGCGCGTACCAGTGCTTCGGCTTCACCATCCTCTTCCGGGATCAACCCCGGAATCGCGAAGTTTTCACTCAGTTCGATGCGGGTATCCGGGTGAACAGCCTGCATCTGAGCCTCAATGTGCCGAACCTGTTCGAAATAGGCATCGCGCCATTGGGGCTGCGTTTCATCGGGCACAGTCCGGAAATCCATCATGAACCGGCAGTCTTTGGCGGTAATGTTATGGGCTGTTCCGCCTTCAATCATACCGACATGGCAGGTTGTCCAGGGCGGATCGAACACGGCAGCAACGGTACTGGGTTGCGCCGCCATGTTCCGCGCGTTCTGTTGGTTGGCCCAGTCGATCAGCGAGGCCGCTGCCATGATCGCGTTAACGCCTGTGTGCATGATCGAGCTGTGAACTTCGAACCCGACGATATGGGTGTCAAAGCCGAACCCGCCCTTGTGACCCGTTACCGCCTGCATCATCGATGGCTCACCCACGATCACCGCCGAGCCTTTGGGAAGAACGCCCTGCATCGCCTCGATCATTGGCGGCGCTCCGGTACACCCGACTTCCTCATCAAAACTCAGCGCAAGTTGAAGCGGTCGTCTCACATTTGCGTAATGCGCCTCGACCAGCGCCCAGATGGCAAGCGCATCAAACCCTTTCATATCGCAGGTGCCGCGCCCGAAATATTTGCCGTCCTTCTCGGTCACCGTGAAGGGATCGGTGTCCCAGGGTTGCCCGTCAACCGGCACGACATCCGTGTGCCCGGACAGCACAACTGCGCCTTCTTCAAAAGGGCCGACATGCGCAAAAATCGCCGTCTTATGCGGCTGATCCGGATCAGGCCAGCGGTGCGATGTGATCCCGTGGCTTTGCAGGTATTCTTCCACCCAGTCGACCAATGGCAGGTTGGTGTCACGACTCACGGTTGGGAATGAGATCAGCTTGGTCATGATCTCAAGCGGCGTCAGGCGCTTGGCCATCGTGTCAGTACCCACTGTCGGTGGTCAGGATAAAGTGACCCGGCTCAACCTCTTGATATTGCGAGGGTTCCGGTTTGTAGTCGACAGGGTGAATCGGTGACGGGATCGGTTTGAAGTTCAGGTCTTTTTCTGTCTTTCGCTTGTTCGGGTCAGCAATTGGAACTGCCTTCATCAATGCCTGCGTATAGGGGTGTTGCGGGTTTTCGAACACACGCGCACGCGGGCCCAGTTCCACAATGCGGCCCAGATACATAACACCGACATAGTGGCTGACACGTTCAACCACGGCCATGTCATGGCTGATGAACAGATAGGACAGCCCCAAATCGGACTGCAGCTCCATCATCAGGTTCAGAACCTGTGCCTGAACCGACACGTCGAGGGCCGAGACTGCCTCATCCGCGATGATCAGCTTGGGGTTCAGGGCCAGTGCGCGGGCAATCGCGATCCGCTGGCGCTGTCCTCCGGACATTTCATGCGGGAAACGACGCATGAAGCTGCGCGGCAGCTGCACCTTGTCAAACAACTGCGCGACGCGGTCCTGCAACTCTGATCCCGACGCCACGCCATAGTTGCGCATCGGCTCGGCAACCTGATCGACCAACTGCATCTGTGGGTTCAGCGAGGCGAACGGGTCCTGAAAGATCATCTGCATGTCCAACCGCGCCTTGCGCAGGCCGGACGGGTCCAGCTTCATGATATCGACACCGTCCAGATTGACCTCACCCGCCATCGGCTCGACCAGCCGCAGGATCGAACGCCCGGCCGAGGACTTGCCGCACCCAGATTCGCCCACAAGGCTGAGTGTCTGACCTTTGTTCAGTGTGAACGACACATCCTCGACTGCATGAACGTTCGAGATCGTGCGCCGCAGAAGACCACCTTTGACAGGAAACCGCGTGGTCAGGTTCTTTACCGTCAGCAAAACCTCTTCAGTTCCGTGTATGGGCGCAATTTTCTGCCCCTCGACACCCAGCAACTTCATCGGTTCGGGTGCCGACTTGCCCTGCATTTCACCCAGCTTCGGTACTGCGGCCAAAAGGGCCTTGGTGTAATCATGCTGCGGGTTTTCAAAGATTTCCTTGACGGTCCCCTCTTCGACCTTGTTGCCACGGAACATCACCACCACGCGGTCAGCCATCTGGGCAACCACAGCCATGTCGTGGGTGATGAACATCACCGCAGTTCCGGTTTCCCGCTTCAGGCGGTCCATCAGGGCCAGGATCTCGGCCTGAATGGTCACGTCCAGCGCTGTGGTGGGTTCATCGGCGATCAGCAGGCGGGGTTCGCAGGCCATGGCCATCGCGATGACGACACGCTGGCGCATCCCGCCCGACAACTCGTGCGGGTATTGTTTCAGACGACGCTCGGGCTCGGGGATGCGAACCTGGCGCAGCAATTCAAGCGCCCGGTCCTCGGCCTGCACCTTCGACATCTGCTTGTGGATGCGCAGACCTTCGGTCAACTGGCGGCCAACGGTAAAAACCGGATTAAGCGCCGTCATCGGCTCCTGAAAAATCATCCCGATCTCGTTGCCGCGAATCTGTTTCATCAGATCCGGATCGGCTTTGGACAGGTCCATCTCGCTCCCGTCGCGGCGGTCAAACAGAAGTTCACCACCAGCGATTTCGCCGCCTCCGAACTCGACCAGCCGCATCAGCGACAGCGACGACACCGACTTCCCCGAGCCCGATTCGCCAACGATACAAACGGTTTCACCCGGTTTGACCTCGAACGAGACATCCTCAACACCAACAACGGGGCCATCCTTCGTCTGAAACTCCACCCGCAGTTTTTTTATCTGTGCAATAGGCTGATCCAGCACGCGCGCGCTCCCTTGACGACGGTTTTCTTTTTCTGAATTCCGAACGCTAAGGCGGGCCGCCGGGAAAAGTCAAACCCATTACACATTTTCGCGACGGCACTACTTGCATTTTTCTCAGGTTCTGTTTCGATACGCCATGTAACCGACCTGGGGAGGCGGCGCAGACCGAAATCGTTAGCGCTATTATCTTTGTTGATCAAAACCTTACCTTGGGGCGGCAACGCCAAACCCGCAGGCCTTGCGGAGATAATCGAGACACGAACGTGTCCAACTTGGGAGTAACTTATGAAAATCAAAACCCTTTTGCTTGGTGCGATTGCAAGCACGGCGATGGCCCCTGCAGCCTTTGCCGAGCGTGGATCGGACGGCAATGTCAGCATCATTTACTGGCAGGCTCCGTCGATCCTGAACCCGTTCCTGTCCGGCGGTACGAAAGACGTGGAATCAGCCTCGCTGGTGATCGAGCCTCTTGCCCGCTACGACCAGGACGGCAACATGGTGCCATATCTGGCCTCAGAGATTCCAACTGTTGAAAACGGTGGCGTCAGCGAGGACCTTACATCGATCACATGGAAGATCGCGCCGGGAATCACCTGGTCAGACGGCTCGGCGTTTACGTCGGCGGATGTGGTCTTTACCGCGAATTACTGCATGGACCCCGAAGGCGGCTGTGCGCAAGTCACCAAGTTTGAAGGCGTCACCAGTGTCGAGGCTGTGGATGACTTGACCGTCAAGGTCACCTTCGACAAACCAACCCCCTTCCCTTACGGCCCGTTTGTAGGTGGCGAAAGCCCGATCATTCAGGCTGCTCAGTTCGCGGATTGTATGGGCGCGAAAGCCCCCGAATGCACCGAGCAGAACTTTAACCCCATCGGCACCGGCCCGTTTGTTGTCACCGAGTTCAAGCCGAATGACGTGATCACGTTTAAGGCAAACGACAACTATCGCGACCCGGCGAAACCTGCCTTTGCGACAGTCACCTTCAAAGGTGGCGGCGATGCAACGGCGGCTGGTCGTGCGGTCATGGAAACCGGCGAGTTTGACTATGCCTGGAACCTTCAGCTGGCGCCCGAAGTGATCGCGCAGATGCAAGAAGGCGGCAAAGGTACTCCGGTCGCGGGCTTCGGTCCTCTGGTCGAACGTATCATGCTGAACCAGACCAACCCGTCGCCCGACCTGCCAGAAGGTGAGCGGTCGACCGCAACGCATCCGCACCCGTTCCTTCAGGACCCGGCCGTTTACAAAGCCATGTCCATGGCGATCGACCGCCCGCTACTGGTTGAGATCGGCTATGGTCAGGCAGGTAAAGTGACCTGTAACTGGGTTCCGGCCCCGGCTGCGTTCAACTCGACCTCGATGACCTGTGACACGCAGGATATCGCTGGTGCGAACGCCCTGCTGGACGAAGCAGGTATCGTTGACACCAATGGCGACGGCGTCCGTGAAAAAGACGGTGTTCCGCTGAAAGTTGTCTATCAGACCTCGACCAACGCCGTCCGTCAGGACTTCCAGGCGCTGATCAAGGAATGGTGGAGCCAGATCGGTATCGAAACCGAACTGCGCAACATCAACGCTTCGGTCTTCTTCGGTGGTGACCCGGGCTCGCCGGACACCTTCCAGAAGTTCTATGCCGACGTTGAAATGTACGCCAACACTTTCAACGGCACCGACCCTCAGTCCTATCTGGGCAACGGTCTGTGTGACAAGGCACCTCGTCCCGACACACAGTGGCAGGGTGAAAACATCAGCCGCTTCTGCAACGAAGAGTTCGATAAGCTGCACGCACAGCTGGCCGAAACTGCTGGTCTGGAACAGCGCGCCGAGATCGCGAAACAGCTGAACGACATCATGGTTGAAAACGGCGGTATGATCCCGCTGGTGCACCGTGGTCGCCTTTCGGCACACGCAAACACCCTGGGTGGCGTTGTCCTGAACGTTTGGGACAGCGAGCTGTGGAACATTGCGGACTGGTACCGCAAGACCGGTTCCTAAGCACTGACCTTGCAAAACCGCGCCCCGATCGTTATCGGGGCGCGGTCATTTGCATCCCACCCCAACAAGAAGACGCATATAAAGGCGCCTCTTAATGCTTAATTTCACAATCAGACGACTGGTGTTGGCGGTGCCCACACTGCTGTTCATCAGCCTCGTCATTTTCCTGCTGCTCGAGCTTGCCCCTGGCGACCCGATGGCACAGGTTCCACTCACCGTTCCCCCGGAAGTTAAAGAGAAGATGCGCGAGGCGCTTGGCCTCGGCCAACCGATGCATATCCGGTTCTGGAAATGGATTGTGCAGTTCTTCTGGATAGAACCACAGGTATTGGTCGACTCTGTATTCGGTACAACCTTCTCCGAAGGCGACCTGCGCGTGATTTCATGGCAGACCCGCTCGCCGGTCATGGACATCGTCGTTCAGCGTATCCCGCAGACCTTGTGGGTTGTCGGCACCGCCTATGTGGTCGCCATCCTGATCGCGCTGCCCATCGGCATCTACTCGGCTTACCGCCAATATTCCTGGTTCGACCAGATGGGTACCTTCGTCTCGATGGTCGGCTTCTCGGTCCCGCCGTTTTTCTCGGGCGTGCTGGTGATCGTGATCTTTTCGGTTCAGTTGGGCTGGTTCCCGTCGATCTATGACACCACCCATGTGGTCAACAGTTGGGACAGCTTCGTCGTGCAGCTCAAGCAGATGATCATGCCCGTCATGGTTCTGGCGTTGCAGATCACCGCGCAGCTGAGCCGCTTCATGCGCGCCTCGATGCTGGACAATCTCAACCAGGATTACGTTCGCACCGCCCGCGCCAAGGGGCTCAGCGAATACACCGTGGTCATGGTCCACGTTCTGCGGAACTCGATGATCCCCGTGGTCACGGTCATTGCACTGGGTATCCCGGCCATCTTCGGCGGCGCCATCATCACCGAGCAGGTGTTCAAGGTGAATGGCATCGGTCAGCTGCTGATCGGAGCGATTCAGGCCAATGATCTGCCGATGGTGCAAACCCTGACCTTTATCTTCGCTGTACTGATCGTGCTGTTCAACCTGATCGCCGACGTCCTGTATGGCATTCTGGACCCGAGGATTCGCTATGACTGATCACGACAAATCAGACACGCTGATCCCCGACGAAGGTCTGGCCCCGGCATCCACCGCGCTGCCAACGGCCGACGTGATGGAAGAACTCGCCACCCCGCCCCGCAGCCAATGGCGCGATGTTTGGGATCAGTTCAAGACCCACAAAGGCGCGATGGTCGGGGCGATCCTGTTTATCATCATCGTGGCCGGTGTCTATTTGGGCCCGTATCTGTGGAGCATCGATCCGACCCAGATCGATATCCGGTCGCGCAATCAGGGGCCCAGTTGGGCCCATCCCTTTGGCACCGACCAATTGGGTCGCGACATTCTTGCGCGCATGATGTCGGGTGGGCAAACCTCAGTCTCGGTTGGCATAACCGCGATGTTGCTGGCGCTGTTTCTGGGATCGTTCATCGGCGTTCTGGCCGGGTTCTTCAGACGGCTCGATGGGCCGCTGATGCGTCTGACAGACCTGTTTCTGGCCCTGCCCCTGCTGCCCTTGCTGCTGGTCATGATGCTTCTGTTCCGCGAGCCCCTTTCGGCGGCTTTTGGGCTGGAGCGCGGGATTTTCATCCTGATCGTCTGCGCCATCGGCATCACCTCATGGATGCCGACTGCAAGGATCGTGCGCGGTGACGTGCTGGCCATCAAGGAACGTGAATTCGTTCTGGCCGCACGCTCCATCGGCACCAGCAATAGCCAGATCATCACGCGGCATATCCTGCCGAACGTTCTGTCACCAATCATGGTGTCGGCAACACTGGGGATTGCCACGGCGATCATCACCGAAAGCGCGCTGTCCTTCCTTGGGTTGGGCTTCCCGCCCGACTTCCCGACATGGGGCCGCCTGTTGTTTGATGGTGTCGACTATCTTCAGCAATACCCCGAGCGTGTATTCTGGCCCGGTCTGGCAATCTCGCTGACAGTGCTGAGCGTCAACTATCTGGGTGATGGTCTGCGCGACGCGCTGGATCCCCGCATTCGCGGACGCTGAAACAAGTTCAGTCGGCGCGCTTCAGCGCGCCGGCCAACAGCACGATCAGAACAGCCAATGGCAACAGCACGGCAAACGCCAGACGCAGGCTGAACAGTTCCGCCAAAAATCCGATCAGCGGCGGCCCAATCAACAGCCCGCCATATCCCAGCGTAGCTACACTTGCGATGGCTTGCCCCGGCGGCACATGCGGATCGCTGGCTGCACGGCTGAACGCCAGCGGCATGATCACCGCATACCCTATACCCATCAGCGCAAACCCCGCCAATGCGGGCAAGGGCGCGACCGAAGAAACCACAGCGAAAACGCCCAGTGCCGCGCAGATCCCGCCAAACCGAGCCGTGGCGGCAGGACCAAACCAAGTGATGACAACAGCACCCGCAAGTCGAAACGCAACCATCGTCACGGAAAACACGGCATAGCCCAATGCGGCAACACTTTCAGGCGCACCGGACACGTCTCGCAGGAAAATCGCGCTCCAGTCTGCGACGGCGCCTTCACCCAATGCACCACACATGGCCGCGAATCCGACCAGTATCAGCGCACCCGAGGGCAAAGCAAAAACCGAGCTTTGCGACCGATCGGACCGTTTCGACGTCCAGCGCACCCACGACAAGGCCAGCGCGAAGGCGACAACCGCGCCACCCGCCACTAGGAAGTGCACCAGAACCGTCAGCCCCATCTGAACGGCCATATATCCGCTGAGCGCGCCAAGACCGGCCCCAAGGCTCCACATGGCGTGGAATGACGACATTACGGGTTTGTCATAAGCCTGCTCGACTTCGGCGGCCCAGGCATTCATTGCCACATCCATCGATCCGTGGAACGCGCCGAAAACAAACAAACAAAACGCCAGCACCCAAAACCCGACAGCCACAGCAAGCAGAACCAGCGACAACGTGTACAGAACGGCCACTATCCGGGTGACCGCGACTGCACCATACCGATCCGTCAACCGCCCTGTTACAGGAAAGGAACAGACGGCCCCGGCCGCCATGAACAACAACCCGTACCCCAACGCGTCATGAGACAAATCCAACCGGTCGCGCACGGCCGGAATGCGCGAAGCCCAGATGCCAAACAAGGCCCCGTTCAGGATGAACATGGCCGCAACTGCCCGCCATGCCGAGAAAACACCAATCAACAGAGAACCTCGTGCTGTCTGCCCGCCCCACCCGTTCTACAGGTTGGGCGCAAATTGGCAATTGCAGCTTAACCCAGGCGTTTGCGGATGCGCCGAACGGCGAACCAAACACCCGCTACTACCGGGATCGTCGCCGCCGCCGTCAGCGTTCCCTTGCTTATACCGGTGGCCGTCAACGGATACAGAAGATAGCCAACCAGTGAGACTGCATAATAACTGATGGCCACCACAGAAAGCCCCTCGACCGTGTGTTGCAAGCGCAAGGCAAGATCGGCCCGACGATCCATGCTTTCCAACAGGGCCTGATTTTGTGCACTCCGCTCGACGTCCACCCTAGTGCGCAACAACTCACCCGCACGGATGGCCCGGTCAGACAGCGCCTGCAGGCGGCGTTCTGTTGATTTCACGGTACGGATCGCAGGATCATAACGGCGCATCATGAAATCGGCAAAGCTTTGACCACCTTCGAACCTTTCCTCGCGCAGGACGTCGATCCGTTGATTCACCAGCGCCTCATAAGCGCCGGTTGCCCCAAACCGGAACGAACTGCGGGCCGAAATGGTCTCGAGCTCGGTCGATGTGGCCAGCAATTGAGGCAACAGCGCATCTGGTGGTGTGGTGTCATCTGTCATTTCAACCATCAGCTTCGCCAGCTGGGCGTCCAGTTCCTCGATCCGGGGGGCCAATTGTTTGACGCGGGCAAAGCCCAGCATCGACATCGCCTTGTATGTCTCGATCTCGCACAGCCGCTGGATAATACGCCCTGTGCGGCGCGTGCCCGTGCCTTCGGTCACGAACAGGGCAAAACGCATGTGACCAGCCGGGTCGATACGGAAATCGCTAGCGCAAATTGCCGAAGCATCCAACACCCGCGACACGGCAAGACTTTCAGGTTCGAACCAATCAGCCAGAGCGACCTTTACAGCCGCATCTTCCGGGCGCGGTACCACCCGCATCAGCAGCGAAGTGATCCTCTGGCCCGGACTGGCCATCAGCCAATCCGGGGGAAAAACCTCGAAATCGGCGGGGTTGAAAGGGCGGCCGCTGACGTTCGGCACAATCGCCGTATACGTGACAAACTCTGTGTGCTGCTCCCATTTCAGCCAATGGCGTCCGATCTGCCCGGCATAATGCGTGGCCCCCGGCTGCGGATGTTGCGCCCCATGTCGGTCAAGCAGATCAATCAGATGGGCGATATCCTGACTGCGGTCCCGAGCGACGGCTGCTTCCGGCTTCTTGATCGCAAGAAAGGCGACCGTGCACGGCGTATCGGCGGCCGGAAACGGGCGGGCATGAAGTTCATTGGCCAGCGCATAGCGCAGCGGGTGATCATCGATTGGCGTCATTCCGAGGCTCCGATAGCGGTGTCCGCACTATACGTCACAACTCGGATACATCAATTCTTATTTTATTTCATATACTTACACGAATACAAAGGTATACAAACCGACTATCTCATTGATTTGGCTGCCACAGCTCGATCGGATTTCCTTCCGGATCGTGAAGCCGCGCGAACTTTCCGATCTCACTGTCCCAGTCGGGGCGAGTCTCAACAGCGATTCCGGCAGCTTCAAGCTGCTGTATCATCGCGCCCAGATCGTCGACTCGAAAATTGATCATCCATTGCTGATCCGGGTTTCCGAAATACTCAGTGTCTTTCGCGAACGGCGCAAACACCGTATACCCTTCGCGCTGCTTCCAGGGCACCGGATCATAGTGGTTTACACCCAAATGTTCTTCGTACCAGCGGCTCAATGCCTCAGGATCACTGGCCCGAAAAAATACGCCCCCTATACCGTTCACTTTCTCCATGCTTCGCTCCAACAATACGCATGTCTATTATACCACAACCCGCCCGCTTCATCTGGCCATAAATATCCTGGGGGTTTGGGGGCAAAGCCCCCAATAGTACAAGTAAAGAAAAGGGCGCCCAAAGGCGCCCTTTGCAATTGGATCAGACCGGTGGATCAATCGATCATCGGCAGCAGCTTGTCCAGCGATGCTTTGGCGTCGCCATAGAACATGCGGGTATTTTCCTTAAAGAACAGCGGGTTTTCGATACCCGAATACCCTGTACCCTGACCGCGTTTGGACACGAAGACCTGCTTGGCCTTCCAGCATTCCAGAACCGGCATACCGGCAATCGGGCTGTTGGGATCTTCCTGCGCCGCAGGGTTCACGATGTCATTCGAGCCGATGACGATGGCCACATCCGTGTCCGGGAAGTCGTCATTGATCTCGTCCATTTCCAGAACGATATCATAGGGCACCTTCGCCTCGGCCAGCAGCACGTTCATATGGCCCGGCAAACGGCCCGCGACCGGGTGGATCGCAAAACGCACCTCTTTACCCTTGGCGCGCAGCTTACGGACCAGTTCACTGACCGATTGCTGTGCCTGCGCCACCGCCATACCATAACCGGGAATGATGATAACGCTGTCGGCGTCGTTCAGGGCTGCAGCAACGCCATCCGCCTCGATGGCCACCTGCTCGCCCTCGACGGCCATCTGTTCACCCTGCGGGCCACCAAAGCCGCCGAGAATCACGCTGACAAAGTGACGGTTCATCGCCTTGCACATGATGTAGGACAGGATTGCACCGCTTGAGCCCACCAGCGCACCGACCACGATCAGCAAGTCATTGCCCAGCGAGAAACCAATAGCCGCCGCGGCCCAGCCCGAATAACTGTTCAGCATCGACACAACCACCGGCATGTCCGCGCCACCGATGCCCATGATCAGGTGATAACCGATGAACAGCGCGGCCAGGGTCATCAGGATCAGCGGCAGCAGCCCACCGGACGAGGTATACCAGATCAAGCAGATCAGCGAGAGACCCGCCGCCGCTGCGTTCAGCGCATGACCACCGGGCAGCTTTGTCGCCGCCGAGGTCACTTTGCCCGCCAACTTGCCATAGGCCACGACCGAACCGGTAAAGGTGATCGCACCGATAAAGATGCCCAGGAACAGTTCTACATGAAGGATCGCCAGCTCGGCCGGCGTCTTCTTGGCGATCAGTTTGGCAAAGGTGCCCAGATCATGCAGATCCGCCTCTTTCGCCGTATCCGCAATCGCCAGGACCTGCGCCACGTTGCCGATCTCAAAATGCGCATTGAAACCCACAAACACCGCGGCCAGACCGACCAGCGAATGCATCGCGGCCACAAGTTGCGGCATCTCGGTCATCTGGACGCGCTGCGCCACGTATTGACCGATCAGACCGCCGCCAATGATCAGCAGGATAGACAGAAGCCACAGGCCAGACCCGGGGCCAACCAGCGTGGCAAAGACCGCCAACGCCATACCGACGATGCCGTACCAGACCGCGCGCTTGGCGCTTTCCTGGTTCGACAACCCGCCAAGGGAAAGGATGAACAAAACAGCCGCAACAACGTAGGCGGCAGTGGTGAAGCCAAATTCCATGTGCCCGGCCTCCTTAAGATTTCTGGAACATGGCGAGCATGCGCCGGGTTACGAGGAAGCCGCCGAAGATGTTGATCCCGGCCATGAAAACGGACAGTGCCGCCAGCAGAATGACCAGGAACGACCCCGATCCGATCTGCATCAAGGCCCCGACGATGATGATCGACGAGATCGCGTTGGTGATCGCCATCAGCGGTGTGTGCAGGCTGTGCGAGACATTCCAGATCACCTGGAAGCCCACGAAAATGGCCAGCACGAAGACGATGAAATGCTGCATGAAGCTGGCCGGGGCAACCAGCCCCACCAGCAGCATTAGCGCGCCACCAACACCCAACAATGTAAACTGCTGCTTGGTCTGCGCCTTGAAGGCCGCAATCTCCTGCGCCTTTTTCTCTTCCGGGGTCAGTTCCTTGACCTCGGGCTTCTTCTGCGCCGCAATCGCCTGAATCTTGGGCGGTGGCGGCGGGAAAGTGATTTCACCTTCATGTGTTACAGTCGCACCGCGGATCACATCGTCTTCCATGTTGTGATTGATCTGGCCGTCCTTTTCAGGCGTCAGATCAGTCATCATGTGACGGATGTTGGTCGCGTACAGAGACGACGACTGCGCCGCCATCCGGCTGGGGAAGTCGGTATAACCGATGATGGTCACACCGTTGGGCGTCACGACCTTTTCGTCCGGCACGGTACCTTCGACGTTCCCGCCACGCTCGGCCGCAAGGTCAACGATGACCGAGCCCGGCTTCATCGCCTTGACCATATCCTCCAGCCACAGCTTGGGCGCCGGACGGTTGGGGATCAGGGCCGTCGTGATGACGATGTCCATCTCAGGTGCAAGTTCGCGGAACTTGGCCAGCTGGGCATTGCGGAATTCTTCCGACTGGACCGAGGCATAACCACCGGTCGCCGCGCCGTCCTGCTGCTCTTCTTCGAAGTCCAGATAGACGAACTCCGCCCCCATCGATTCGACCTGTTCGGCCACTTCCGGGCGTACGTCAAACGCGTAGGTGATGGCCCCCAGCGACGTGGACGTCCCGATTGCGGCCAGACCGGCCACACCGGCCCCAACGATCAGAACCTTGGCAGGAGGAACTTTACCGGCGGCGGTCACCTGACCAGTGAAGAAACGGCCAAAGTTGTTGCCTGCCTCGATCACGGCGCGATAGCCCGCGATATTTGCCATCGACGACAGCGCATCCATCTTCTGCGCGCGCGAAATGCGTGGCACCATCTCCATGGCGATCACGTTGGCGCCCTTGGATTTGGCCAGCTCCATTCCTTCTTCGTTGCCCGCAGGATTGAAGAACGAAATCAGGGTCTTGCCCTTGGTCAATCGTTTCAGTTCGGCCTCGGTCGGGATACGAACCTTGGCAACGATATCCGCAGCCTTCCACAGCGACGCTGCGGTCTTGACCACCTCAACGCCTACGGCCTCGTATGCGGCATCCGAAAAACCGGCAGCCGTGCCCGCGCCTTTCTCGATCAGGCACTCATAGCCCAGTTTCTGCAATTGCACGGCCGAGTCGGGCGTCATTGCAACCCGGTTCTCACCGTCCAGTATTTCCTTTGGCGTGCCTATCTTCACTGGCAGTCCCCCTAATTCTTACTCTGTCCGAGCGGGTGGTCGGTATTCTTTGTTAAGCAAAGATGTATCCTGCGCAACATTATTTCGCAAGCGCAGCATTTTTTACGTGACATCACAAGATCAGCCACTTTAGATCCAACGCCGCGTCTTGCGTTCGTAGCGTGCGAAATCCGTGCGGAATTGTCGGCGCAGGCGGTCTTCTTCCGGCAAGATGAACCGGCGTTCCAGCACCCAGACGAAGACCGGAACCAACACCAGTGACAACACGGCGTCAAACCGCAGGATCAAACCCGCAAGAATCAGAACGTCACCGACGTAGATCGGGTTTCGACTGCGTTTGTAGATGCCCGTTTGCACCATCGCGGTCGGCGTCTCATGGGGAATGACGGTTGTCTTGTGGCGGCGAAACTCGACAATGGCCAGAACGGCCATCAGAACGCCGCCGCCGATCAGAACTCCGCTCAGAAGGTCGGTCAGGTCGCTCTCAAGTGACAGGCCCAGCGCCATGTATCTGGCCTGCGCCCATGCCAGCGCCGCAAAAGCGATCAACCAAACTGGCGGTACATCTATCCAGCGCATTCTAAGCCCTCGTGAGCAACGACAATGTCGGGTATATGTCGCTTCTGATCGACGTCCTACCGTTTTTCGACCGGATTGGCAAAAGACCAGTATGTCGCATCGATAGACAGACATGTCAGGATCGGCTACCCCGATTGCAACAAAAGACGACCACACAAGTGAGTGAGCCTTCATGACCGATTTTGCAGCAACCAAAGCCATGTTCGACCTACCCGAGGGCGTGATTTATCTGGATGGCAACTCCTTGGGTCCGCTGCCTAAAATGGCTGCCTCTCGTGTGCAGAACATGCTGACCGACGAATGGGGGCAAATGCTGATCACCGGCTGGAACAAGGCCGGTTGGATGGGCCTTCCCACGGGGCTTGGAGATCGAATTGGCCGCCTGATCGGAGCCGAGCCAGACAGCGTCGTGACCGGCGATACCCTGTCGATCAAGGTTTATCAGGCCGTGTCCTCTGCCCTTGAACTGAACCCGACCCGCAAGGTTGTGCTTTCCGACAATGGGAACTTTCCGTCAGACCTGTACATGGTCGATGGCTTGCTGCGGTCCCTTGGGGGCGCATACGAACTGCGCGTCGTCGATCCGCAGGACGTCGCAGATGCAATCACAGAAGAGGTTGCTGTCCTGGTGCTGACCGAAGTGGATTACCGCACGGGCCGAATGCACGACATGAAGGCGCTGACGGAACTGGCCCACGCCAACGGTGTCGTGACGGTTTGGGATCTGGCGCATTCCGCAGGTGCCATCCCCGTTGACCTTGCAGGGTGCAATGCCGATTTCGCAGTCGGATGTACCTATAAATACCTCAATGGCGGCCCTGGTGCGCCCGCGTTCATTTATGTTGCGCCCCGACTTGCAGATAGTGTGCGCCCGGCCCTGTCTGGCTGGCTGGGGCACGAAGCGCCCTTTGCCTTTGATCTGGACTATCGGCCCGGAAGCGGGATTGAGCGTATGCGCGTGGGAACACCTCCCATTATCCAAATGACCGCGCTGTCGGCGGCCATGGATATCTGGGATATGGCCGATATGGCGGATGTGCGCGCCAAGTCCATTGAATTGACCGAGCTTTTCATCCGTCGGGTCGAGGCGACCTGCCCAGACTTGCAGCTGGACAGTCCGCGCGCGCCCGAGCAGCGTGGCAGTCAGGTTTCATTCCGCTTCAAGGAAGGCTACGCCGCGATGCAAGCGCTGATCGCGCGTGGTGTCGTCGGAGATTTCCGCGCACCTGACACAATGCGGTTTGGTTTCACACCGCTGTATGTCGATGAAAGCGATGTCGAGCGTGCAGTCGATATTCTGGCGGATGTCATGCAGAACAAGCTTTGGGACACGCCCGAGTACCAAACCCGGCAGCGCGTTACCTGATTTCCAGCCCAGCCCCAATCAGGGCTGCCAGCTGGTTGGTGCGCCTTTCAAATTCCTCGGCGTCTGACGCGGTCAGCTTGACCCCCTTCAGCGTGACCGTAAGTGTTTTCGCCGTCTCTTCAGGGGTGTCGAACAGACGAACGCGGCCAGCACCCTGCTCTCGCCTCAGCCATTCGGCATAAAGCGCGGCAAGTTCCCCTTCGCCCCGCTCTACAATATCGATGGCCATGGATTTGGTTGTGTCCAGCATCTCAAGCCCATGCGGCGACGCCAAAATCGCAGCCATGCCCTCGGTCTGGGCGTGGATCGCCTTTTTGGCAATGTCCGAAACCGAGCCTTCGCTGTTCAGCGCCTCGGCCACCGCTGCGGTCTTTTCCTCGTAATGCCGTTCGGTCAGCTTGCGAACGATCGCTTCCTTGTTCCTGTAATACAGGTAGACCGCTGGCCGCGACATCCCCGCACCGCGCGCAATGTCATCCATCGAGGTCTTGCGGAACCCGTATGCGGAAAAAGCCTGAAAAGCAGATGCGAGGATCGCTTTCTGCCGGGATTCGTCACTCGTATCTTTCATACGCAAATCTCTGACATTTTTTGTTTAATTTGTCAATTGACAAACTGACACTTTGAACCCATTATGTCAGAACCTACCACAGATACAAAAGGTGCGCCATGGCGACGGCCCTAAAGATTAACGGAACTCCCCACCAGATCGACCTGCCGGATGATGTTCCCCTGCTTTGGGTTCTGAGGGATGAGGTTGGCCTGACCGGAACCAAGTTCGGCTGTGGTGTCGCCGCTTGCGGGGCCTGTACGGTTCACATCGATGGCGAGGCGGTACGTTCGTGCCAGGTGGCGCTGTCGGATGTCTGGGGCGAGGTGACCACAATCGAAGGTGTCGGCACGCCAGAAGCTCTGGCTACGATCCAGCAGTCCTGGGCTGATCATCAGGTGGCGCAATGTGGCTACTGCCAATCGGGCCAGATCATGCAGGCCGCTGCCCTGCTTGCGGAAAACCCCGCACCCACGGACGCAGAGATCGATGAGGCGATGCAAGGAAACCTGTGCCGCTGTGGCACCTACCCCCGCATCCGGGCCGCGATCCACGACGCAGCATCCAAGTTGAAGGAGGCGTAAGAGATGGCTTCTGTTGGCAAAATCATCCGCCGCACATTCCTGATCGGCTCGGCCGCGATTGTTGGCGGCGTCGCCTTTGGCGCGTATTATGTCACCCGCCCTGCCCCCAACCCGCTGAAACCGAAAGAGGGTGAAGCGGCCCTGAACCCCTTCGTGCTGATCGATCAGAATGGCATCACCCTGTTCGCGCCCCGTGCCGAGATGGGACAGGGCGTGAAAACCACATGGGCCGCGCTGATCGCCGAAGAACTGGACGTCGATCTGGATCAGATCACTGTTCTGCACGGTCCGGCAGCAGCCGCCTATTACAACTCAGCCATGATGGGCGAGGGTTTGCCAAACAAGGGCTATGACATCTCGGACTTCCAGCACAACTTAGGTGAAGCACTGGGTGTTCTTGGAAAGGCACTTAGCCTCCAAGTCACAGGCGGCTCAACCTCGATGAAGGACGGGTTCGAGAGGATGCGGCAAGCCGGCGCCTCGGCCCGTGAAACGCTGAAACGCGCCGCCGCTGATCGGCTGGGGGTCGCACCCTCGGACTTGAAAACAGCGTCAGGCCATGTCATCGCCCCGAACGGTGACAAGATCGCTTATACCGATCTTGCAGTGGAAGCGGCCGGACTGGAACCCGTCGAGGTACCTTTGCGAGACCCGTCCGAATGGCGTTATCTGGGCCGGACACAACCGCGACTGGACATGATGGGCAAAGTGACAGGCACTGCCGAGTTTGGCATCGATGTTCGCCTGCCCGGTATGAAATTTGCTGCCGTGCGCATGAACCCCAAACTGGGTGGCGCGATGAACAGCTTTGACGACAGTGCTGCAATCTCCATGCCCGGGGTCGAGAAGGTTGTTGATTTGGGCACAGGTGTTGCCGTGATCGCGAACAACACATGGCTGGCCAACCAGGCGGTCGAGGCTGTTGAGATCGACTGGGGCGATGCGCCATATCCACCTGATACGGAAGGCATTTTCTCAAAGATTGCCGAGGCGTTTGACGACGCGCCGAACTCGACTATGCGCGACGATGGCGATGTCAGCATGACGCCGGATGGCGCGACCGAGATCACTGCCGAATACCAAGTGCCCTATCTGGCGCACGCCACGATGGAGCCGATGAATGCCACCGCGCTCTATACCGGAGATGCTCTGGAGCTGTGGTGCGGCAATCAGGCCCCGACGCTGATCCGGTTTCGCGCTGCAAACACTGCAAATCTAGACACTGAGGCTGTTCAGATTCACACCACCTATCTGGGGGGTGGGTTTGGCCGCCGGGGTGAGCTGGATTTCGGGGAAATCGCCACCAAGGTCGCGATGGCCGTGCCTGGCATACCGGTCCAGACAACCTGGAGCCGCGAAGAAGACATGCGTCACGACTATTTCCGCCCCGGCGCCATTGCCCGGATGCGCGGCGCTGTTCAGGACGGCAAGGCCGTTCTCATTGACGGCAAAGTTGCGGCGCAGTCCTGCACGCAACAGGCGGTCGAGCGTTACACCGGCTTCCCCGGAGGCGGACCCGACAAAGTGCTGGTCGAAGGGTTCTTCAACCAGCCATATGCCGTGCCAAACTACCGGATGAGCGGCCATGTCGCTGATCTGGCCGTCCCGGTGGGCTTCTGGCGTTCGGTCGGCAACAGCCACAACGGCTTTTTCCACGAGACCTTCATGGACGAATTGGCCCATGCCGCAGGACGCGACCCGCTGGACTTCCGGCTAGATTTGATGAGAACCGAACACGCCCCTTCTGCCGGATGTCTGGAGGCGGTCAGGGAGATGTCCAACTGGACCGGAAAAACACCTGACGGCGTAGGCCGTGGCGTGGCCTTCACCTACAGCTTTGGCACGCCGGTGGCTCAGGTTATCGAAGTGGTCGACCAAGACGGTGCCATCCGCATCAGCAAGGCCTGGATCGCCTGTGACATGGGGCTGGCGCTGGACCCGGAAAACGTCAAGGCGCAGATGTTTGGCGGCATGATGTATGGCCTGTCGGCCGCGTGTTTCGGCGAGATTACCTTCGCCGACGGGGAAGTCGAGCAGTTCAATTTCCCCGACTATGACGCCCTTCGTATGCATACTGCGCCACAAGTCGAGGTGCGCGTTCTGGAGACCAATCGCCATATGGGCGGCGCTGGTGAGCCCGGCACGCCCCCCTCGATGCCCGCACTGGGCAACGCTCTGTTTGACTTAACCGGAAAACGTGCGCGCAGCCTGCCGCTGGTCAATCAGTTCAACCTACTGGTCTGATTGCCATTCACCTTCCCCTGCACCAGTCCGTCGCGCGCCCGCACGGTCCGGTGCTCAAGTCAGGCTGATTTCTGAACTGCCTGACAGGCAATCCCCGTCGCCCATCCCCGCACAGCCATGCCGAAGGCTTCGAACAAGGGGCGTGAAACCGGGTCGTTGATCGCATCCCATTCGGGATGCCATTGTACGGACAGCGTAAATCCGGGCGCGTCCTTGACGTAAATCGCCTCGGGCGTTCCGTCCGGCGCATGCCCATCGATCACCACACGCTGTCCGATGCATTTGATCCCCTGCCCGTGCAGCGTGTTTGTCATGACCTCCTGCGCACCAAACAAGTCGTGGAACACACCGTTTTCGGTCAGTTTCACTACATGGCGCAGTGCAAATTTTTCCTCAAGTGTACCATCAGGCGGCATCCGGTGGTTCATCCGCCCCGGCAGATCGCGAATCTCCGGATAGAGCGTTCCACCCATGGCCACGTTGACCTCTTGAAATCCACGGCAAATGCCCAGAAACGGCTGACCCCGTTCCACACAGGCCCGAACCAGTGGTAAGGTGATCGCGTCACGCGCGCGGTCAAACTCTCCATGCGCCTCGGTTGCAGGTTCACCATATTCTTCGGGATGCACATTGGGGCGACCGCCGGTCAGAAGAAAGCCGTCGCAAACCTCCAGCAACTCCTCAACCGACACATAACGGGGATCGGCGGGGATCAGCAGCGGCAAACATCCCGATACGTTCGCCACAGCGTCAGAATTCATCGTCCCCCCTGCATGGGTCGGGTATTGATCGTTCATGAGGTATGAGTTGCCGATAATACCAACAACGGGTCGAGACATTCCGCTTTCCTTGTTATTCATCCCCTTGGAAAGGAAGCTAACCGCAGCTTCACAGTCGTGCAAGAATACACCTCCTGCGTGACAGCGCAGGGACGTGTTCAGGGGTGCACAAACTTTCTCCCGACAACCAATCAAGTCTCGGCACGCTTTACCCGCCCCAAACTTCAAGTCGGTAACATGCGCCAAACGCTCCTGTGACGGAACTCTCTATGGTCGGATCTATTTCTCTCCGTCCAACCCGGCAGCTTCAATTCCCGCCATCGCAACGGCAGCGTCGTTTTCAGACGTGTCGCCGGTAACTCCAACGGCACCGATCACGTCGCCCTTTCGACCCCGTATCAAGACCCCGCCCGGAACTGGTACGACCTGCCCGCCATACACTCCGTTTACCGCCGCCATGAAGTAGGCTTGCGCCTCGGCCCGCTGCATCTGCGCCGTGCCCGCCATACCCAGCATGACAGAGCCATATGCCTTGCCATGCGCAATCGCAAAGCGGCCCGGTGCTGCATCATCCTCACGCTCGAACGCGATGACGTGGCCGCCTGCGTCCAGAACAACCACTGAAAGTGGCTTCAGCTCCATCTCGCGGCCTTTCTCAAGTGCTTTGCGGATAATGGTGCGGGCTTTGCGAAGGGAAACTTCCATGTGCATTCCTGTGTCTGCATGTCGAAAGAAGAAAGGGGGCAGATCGCCCCCTTTGTATTACGTGGTGGCCGCCTTCAATTCCAGACGGCGCGCGTGCAGGACCGGTTCGGTGTAGCCCGAGGGCTGCACACGGCCTTTGAACACAAGGTCACAAGCCGCCTGAAAAGCAACTCCGTTAAAGCCCGGCGCCATCGGGACATAACCCGGATCACTTGCATTCTGGCGATCCACGACAGCCGCCATTTTCTGCATCGCAGCCATCACCTGTGCATCGTCGACAATGCCGTGATGCAACCAGTTGGCCAGAGCCTGAGACGAAATCCGGCAGGTCGCACGGTCTTCCATCAACCCGATGTCGTTGATGTCGGGAACTTTGGAACATCCCACGCCCTGATCGACCCAACGCACGACATAACCCAGAATGCCTTGTGCATTATTCTCGACCTCGCGCGAGATTTCCGCGTCACCAAGATTGCGCCCCCCCAGCAGGGGAATGGTCAGCAAATCGTCAAGCGTTCCTCGGGCACCCGCCGCTGCAATCTCGTCCTGACGGGCCAGTACGTTGACCTTGTGGTAATGTGTGGCGTGCAAAGTCGCGGCGGTCGGCGACGGCACCCAGGCGCAGGTGGCGCCGGATTGCGGATGGCCAATCTTTTGCTCCAGCATATCGCCCATCCGGTCCGGCATCGCCCACATGCCTTTGCCGATCTGCGCCTTGCCTTTCAGGCCGCAGGCCAAACCGATATCGACATTTCGGTCTTCATAAGACGCAATCCAGGGCGTGTTCTTGATGTCGCCCTTGGGCAGCATCGGCCCGGCCTCCATCGAGGTGTGAATTTCATCGCCAGTGCGATCCAGGAAACCGGTATTGATGAAGGCGACGCGCGATTTTGCGGCGCGAATGCATTCTTTCAGGTTCACCGAAGTGCGGCGCTCCTCATCCATGATCCCCAGCTTTACGGTGTTGCGCGGCAGGCCAAGGATGTCTTCGACCATGTCGAAAATCTCGACCGCAAACGCAACCTCTTCCGGCCCGTGCATCTTTGGCTTCACAACATAAACCGACCCTTCGACCGAGTTACCCCCATCCCGTTGCAGGTCATGCATTGCGATCACAGTGGTGCAGAGCGCGTCCATCAACCCTTCGCCGATCTCGCGCCCTTCGGCGTCCAGAACGGCCGGGTTCGTCATCAGGTGGCCGACATTCCGCACCAGCATCAGCGAACGACCCTTCAAGGTCGCCTGCTCACCTGTCGGTGTGGTGAAGGTCAGATCCTCTGCCAGCTTGCGGGTAAATGTGGTGTCGCCCTTGGTGACGTCTTCGGTCAGATCACCCTTCATCAGGCCCAGCCAGTTGCCATAGGCCACGACCTTATCCGCTGCATCAACACAAGCGACCGAGTCCTCGCAGTCCATAATCGTTGAAAGGGCTGATTCCAACCGGACATCCGCGATACCTGCGGGATCAGAGGCGCCGATGGCGCCAGTCGGATCGATCATGATCTGAATATGCAGGCCATTGTTTTTCAGAAGCACAAAATCCGGCTTGTCTGCCGCGCCACCGAAACCAACAAATTGAGCGGGGTTTGCCAGTGCCGGGGAAAGAACACCTTCTTCAACATGCAGTCCCGACACCTTGGCCCAAGACCCACCCGCCAGAGGCACGGCGTCATCCAGAAAGGCTTTTGCCCAGGCTATCACCCGCGCACCGCGCGCCGCATCATACCCACCACCTGTTGGCAGATCGCCTATCGCATCGGTGCCATAAAGCGCATCATACAGGCTGCCCCATCGCGCGTTCGCCGCGTTCAGCGCAAAGCGCGCGTTGGTGATCGGCACAACCAGCTGCGGGCCCGGCGTCAGCGCAATCTCGGGGTCGACATGTGTCGTGTCGATCTGAAACCCGTCGCCTTCCTCGACCAAATAACCGATTTCCTTCAGAAAAGCCCGATAGTCAGTGGGATCAATGCTCTGACCCTCGCGCGCAATATGCCAGCTGTCGATGCGCCCTTGAATCTCGGCGCGCTTGGCCAGAAGCGCGCGGTTCTTCGGCCCCAGTTCAGACACCAGTCGCGCCAGACCCGCCCAGAAATCCTGCGCCGACACACCCGTACCCGGCAATGCCCGCGTCTCGATAAACTCTGCCAGTATTGGATCGATCTGCAGCCCGCTCAGGGTTTGTCTGCCACTCATCTTCCTGCTCTCCTGCGATTGTGTGCCATTGTATGCGTAAGTGACTTAGGCCGAAAGTTTCCGATAGGCAACTTTCGACTTTGCGTTAGGGTTATTCGGATCGAAGGGAAGCTGTTTCAAAAACAACAAGGGAATGGCGGGGGCCAGTTGCAGCTCTGGAACGATGCCCCTAACGTCGCGCCAGACACGAACCGATGCGAGGCCCCCATGCGCGACGCTGCCCCCACCACGATCTTCCTGAAAGACTACACTCCGTTTGGTTATCTGCTGGACAGCGTACACCTGACCTTCGATCTGTCCGCACATGCAACACGGGTCACGTCGCGTATCGCGTTTCGTCCAAATCCCGACGCGACCGATCGCACCTTTTTTCTGCACGGCGAAGATCTGAACCTGATCCGCGCGTCCATCAACGGAACCGAAGTTTCGCCTGATGTCACGGGCAAGGGCCTGACCGCCGATGTTCCCGACGCCCCGTTCCTCTGGGAAGCCCAAGTTGAGATTGATCCGGGCAACAACACGGCGTTGGAGGGGCTTTATATGTCGAACGGCATGTATTGCACCCAGTGCGAGGCAGAAGGTTTCCGCAAGATCACATATTACCCGGATCGCCCCGATGTCATGTCCACCTTTACCGTGCGTATCAATGGCGACCTGCCGGTTCTGCTGTCGAATGGCAACCCTTCGGGCAAAGGCGAAGGATGGGCCGAATGGACCGACCCGTGGCCCAAGCCTGCTTATCTATTTGCGCTTGTCGCTGGTGATCTTGTAGCCCATCCCGACCGGTTCACCACCAGATCAGGCCGGGATGTGGCGTTGAACCTGTGGGTGCGTCCGGGGGATGAGGGCAAATGCGCCTTCGGCATGGAGGCGCTGAAGAAGTCCATGAAATGGGACGAAGATGTCTATGGCCGGGAATACGATCTGGACGTCTTCAACATCGTCGCCGTCGATGACTTCAACATGGGCGCAATGGAAAACAAGGGGCTGAACATCTTCAACTCTTCTGCTGTTCTGGCCAGCGCTGAGACCTCGACCGATGCCAATTTCGAACGGATCGAGGCGATCATCGCGCATGAGTACTTCCACAACTGGACAGGCAACCGCATCACCTGCCGCGACTGGTTCCAGCTGTGTCTGAAAGAAGGCCTTACCGTCTTCCGCGATGCACAGTTCACATCCGACATGCGCTCGGCCCCCGTTAAGCGCATACACGACGCCATCGACCTGCGCGCGCGGCAATTCCCCGAGGATAACGGACCGCTCTCGCACCCGGTACGGCCCGAAAGCTTTCAGGAAATCAACAATTTCTACACGGCCACAGTTTACGAAAAAGGTGCCGAAGTCATCGGCATGTTAAAGCGGCTGGTCGGGGATGAGGCCTATGCAAAGGCGCTGGACCTCTATTTTGACCGCCATGACGGGCAGGCCTGCACGATCGAGGATTGGCTGAAAGTGTTCGAAGACACCACAGGCCGCGACCTGACCCAGTTCAAACGGTGGTACAGCCAGTCGGGCACGCCGCGTTTGACCGTATCTGACGATTGGGCCGACGGGACCTTTACCCTGACACTGAAACAGCGCACCGATCCCACACCGGGTCAGGCAGAGAAACTGCCCCAGGTGATCCCGATCGCCGTTGGCCTGCTGGGGCCAAACGGGGATGAGGTCCGAGCGACCGAAGTGCTGGAACTGACAGAGGCCGAGCAAAGTTTTCAGTTCACAGGGCTTGCGACAAGACCCACCGCATCAATCCTGCGCGATTTCTCGGCACCGGTCATTCTGGAACACGATCATTCAAGCGCCGAACGCGCGTTTCTGCTGGCGCATGACACAGATCCGTTCAACCGCTGGCAGGCTGGCAGATCGCTGGCGCAGGACACCTTGCTGCGGATGATCTTGGACGAGGCAACCCCGGACGCCGATTACCTTGACGGGCTGCAGGCCGTGCTGCGCGACGACACGCTGGACCCGGCCTATCGCGCCTTGATGCTTGGGCTGCCGACGCAATCCGAACTGGCTGCGGCCTTACACGAACGCGGTCACACGCCCGATCCGATGGCAATCTGGTCGGCGGTCGAAACGCTGCGGCAGGCCACGGCACAGCATGTGCAGGATCTGCTGCCCCGCCTGCACAGCGAGGCGTTGGTTGATGGCCCCTACAGCCCGGATGCCCAGCAATCCGGAAAACGCGCCCTTGGCAGCACGGCACTGGCACTGACCTCTCGGCTGGACGGAGGGGCAATGGCGGCCACTGTGTATGCCAAAGCGGATAACATGACCCTGCAACTGACAGCCCTGTCCTGCCTGCTGCGCGCCCGCAAGGGCGAGGTGCAACTGGCCGCCTTCTATGACCAATGGCAGCATGACCGGCTGGTCATGGACAAATGGTTTGGCTTGCAGGTGACCATGGCCGCACCCGAGGCGACACCGGAAACGGCGAAGGCATTGACCGGGCATCCTGATTTCAACTGGAAGAACCCGAACCGGTTCCGCGCTGTCATGGGCGCGCTGGCGATGAACCACGCGGGGTTCCACCAGTCGGATGGCGCCGGGTACAGCCTGCTGGCTGGTTGGCTGATCCGCCTTGATCCTGTGAACCCGCAAACCACGGCACGGATGTGTTCTGCCTTCCAGACCTGGAAACGGTACGACACCGGGCGTCAGAACCTGATGCGCGCGCAGCTTTCTCGCATTGCGGAAACGCCGAACCTGTCGCGCGACACGACGGAAATGGTATCCCGTATCCTTGGCGCATGACACCTTACAGCTTTACCCGTCGCAACCGAAACTCGCGCACACTGATCATTCTGGCCAGTGTCTACGTGGCACTGCTGGCGCTGGTCATCCTGTTCGACGCCGCTTGGTGGGTTGTCGGCCTGCTGTCTCTGGCCACCCTCCCCGCAATCTGGGACGTGATCCAGAACACCAGCGCTGGCGTGCAGCTGGACCGGGATGCGGTACGCTGGTTCACCGGCAATCGGCAGGGCGATATCCCAGTGCGGGATATCGACCATTTCCGATTTGACACCCGGTGGGACTTTTCCGTTCGCGTATCCATCGTCCTGAAATCGGGGAAACGAATCCGGCTGCCAGATGAGTCTCTGCCACCGCATCGGGAGCTGGAAACCATTCTAAAACAGGCAGGTTTTCGCGTAGACCGTCATCATTTCACTGTTTTCTGAAACACTGCGTGATCTACGGGCTCATTGGACACAAAAAACAAAGTTTATTAAGCAAATTACTTGAATTGAACCCAAGACCGCGCCAGAATTCGGACTCAGTTAAGTGTTTTTACAGTTTTGAGTTTTACCATGTTTCGGTCGATAAGGGCGCTGTTTGCCCAGCCTTCATCCAATCCCACGGACGCCTCAGAAGATCTGTGCGCAACGAAATCAGCGTTGGCTGCTGCCCTGCCTGAACATGGGCAGCTCAACATTCCTGTTGCAACGTCGAATTGCGACAATCTGATTGGACACTCAACTATCGAACATGGGCGCTATCTGGCCAGACAGGATCGCTGGACCGAGTTGTCCGATGAAATGCGTGCAGCGGATCAGGATCGTGCTGCCGTGTCGGATGGTATGCCGATTGCCGATCTTTTGGCGTTCGGGGCCCGATCTGACGTGGTTCTGGCTGCGGAACATGCGCTGTCGGACGGCAAGGCCATATCTGACTACGATTTGCTGGGTGGTATTTCGGAACTGGAAGGCGAGTTGTCGGACAATCCTGGTGATCCGATGATCGCTGCCGTTGTGGCGCTGGCCCATATCGATCTGGCCTGGGCCTGGCGCGGGAACGCCACGGACACGGCCTTGCCGCCCTTGCACCGCTCGCGCTGCGCCGCTCATTTCGACCGGGCCGCTGCGATCCTTCCCAAATGCAAGGCGGATGCACCGGACAGCCCTCTGATTGCGGCCGCCGGTTGTGCTCTGTTGGCCGGGCAGCGCAAGTCAAACGCCCGCGTTGCCGATGAGTACGAGCGCCTGATCACACTGGACCCACGCAATCAGCGTCACATGCGCGCGATGGGCAGCCACCTTTTACCCCGGTGGTTCGGCAGCTACGCAGAACTGGAATTGCAAGCCTTGCGCAATGCCGTCCGGACACAGGATGTCTGGGGCGCAGGTGGATATACGTGGGTGCAATTCGATGCCATCGCTTTGGACGAAGAGGCCTGCGCGCAGGTCGATGTCGAATATTTCCTTGAAGGATTGCGCGATATCGTAGGTCTGCGCCCTGACCAACAGATGATCAATATGTTGTCGGCCTATTGTGCAATCACCATTCAGAATGGTCGCGGGCTGAACGAAAAGGCAGACAATGTCCGCGCCCAGATGCGCGACACCGCAAACTGGCTGATCCGCGATCACCTGACCGAGCTTCACCCCCTGATCTGGGCCCATGCCGCCAACGGGTTCAACAACTCTGTCCGCATCAACTCGCCCGAGCGGTTTGCTGCGCGCGGTCAGCGCGACGCGCTGCGCGCCATCTCGGATTTGTTCCGGGATGAACTACGCAGCGGTAAGGATGTAACCTTCACACCGTCCGGTCTGCAGTTTTCCAAGAACTGAACGCGTCAGGATTCCCCCTTGCCCCTAGGCCCTGCCGGGCCTAATACGCAGGTTTAGACTTCTGCGGAAATGAGGCGCGCCATGCTCGACCTGACATACGAAATGCCCAAACCCAAAACCATTGCCGGGGCCAAGCACGATTGGGAACTGGTGATCGGGATGGAGGTGCATGCGCAGGTCTCATCCAATGCCAAGCTGTTCTCGGGCGCGTCCACAAAATTCGGGGCCGAGCCGAATTCGAACGTGGCTTTCGTGGATGCGGCAATGCCGGGAATGCTGCCGGTGATCAACGAGTTCTGCGTGGAACAGGCAGTGCGCACCGGGCTGGGCCTGAAGGCGGATATCAATCTGAAATCGGCCTTTGACCGCAAGAACTATTTCTACCCTGACCTGCCGCAAGGTTACCAGATTTCCCAGCTTTATCATCCGATTGTGGGCGAAGGCGAGGTTCTGGTCGAGATGGGGGACGGCACTGCGCGCATGGTTCGCATTGAACGCATCCACATGGAACAGGACGCCGGCAAATCGATCCACGACATGGACCCGCACATGTCCTTTGTCGACCTGAACCGGACCGGTGTTTGCCTGATGGAGATCGTCAGCCGCCCTGATATTCGCGGGCCGGAAGAGGCCGCTGCATACATTGCCAAGCTGCGTCAGATCATGCGCTATCTGGGCACCTGTGACGGCAACATGCAGAACGGCAACCTGCGGGCGGATGTGAACGTCTCGATCTGTATGCCGGGCGCGTATGAGAAGTATCAGGAAACACAGGACTTTTCGCATCTAGGCACCCGTTGCGAGATCAAGAATATGAACTCGATGCGGTTCATCCAGCAAGCCATTGAGGTCGAAGCCCGCCGCCAGATCGCTATTGTCGAAGCCGGTGGCAAGGTCGAGCAGGAAACCCGCCTGTATGATCCGGACAAGGGCGAAACCCGGTCGATGCGGTCCAAGGAAGAAGCGCATGATTACCGCTATTTCCCCGATCCCGACCTGCTGCCGCTGGAGATCGAGCAGGCATGGGTGGACGATATCGCCGCCCATCTTCCAGAGCTGCCTGACGACAAAAAAGCGCGCTTTATCAGGGAGTTCGGCCTGACCGACTATGACGCCTCGGTACTGACTGCCGAAGTTGAATCGGCGGCCTATTTCGAAGAGGTCGCGCAGGGCCGCAATGGCAAACTGGCCGCGAACTGGGTGATCAACGAGCTGTTCGGACGTCTGAAAAAAGAAGACCACGACATCACGGAGTCGCCCGTTTCTCCGGCGCAGCTGGGTGGGATCATCGACCTGATTTCCTCTGATGCTATCTCGGGCAAGATCGCCAAGGACCTGTTTGAAATCGTCTATACCGAAGGCGGTGACCCGGCGCAGATCGTCGAGGATCGCGGGATGAAACAGGTCACCGACACCGGTGCGATCGAGGCCGCACTGGACGAGATCATCGCGGCCAATCCGGCCCAGGTCGAGAAGGCCAAGGTGAACCCGAAACTGGCTGGCTGGTTCGTCGGTCAGGTGATGAAAGCCACCGGCGGCAAGGCCAACCCGAAGGCCGTTAACGATTTGGTCAGCAAGAAGCTGAGTTCCTGAACCTTACATTTTGTACAAGCCTGCCAGTGGCAATTGTCAGGTTTGTACAACCAGATTTCCACGATTTCTTAAGAAATGAGGTCAGCTCATCGGCTTGACTTCGCCCGTGATTGCACCCTTTCTTCCGCCCCAGAGAGGTGAGGTATCATGCAGAACAGATTTGATCAGGAACTCGAAGATCGACTGGTGCGTTACGCGGCGATCGACAGTCAGAGCGACGAGACCTCGGCGACCACGCCGAGCACCCCGATACAGTTCGACATGCTGAACCTGCTGAAGCAGGAACTGACCGAGATCGGCGCTAGCGATGTGACGCTGACGGGTGACAGCGTGGTCGTCGCGACCATCCCCGGCACCGCACCCGGCCCGACGGTGGGCTTTCTGGCGCATGTGGATACGGCCCCCCAGTTCAATGCAACGGGCGTCAAGCCGCGGGTGATCAAGGGATATAACGGTGGCGACATTTCCTTTCCGGACGACCCGGATCTGGTGCTGTCCCCGGACGAGAACCCCTATCTGGCCGAAAAGATCGGACATGATCTGATCACGGCGTCGGGTACCACCCTGCTGGGCGCGGATGACAAGGCCGGGGTGTCGATCCTGATGACCATGGCGCGGCATCTGATCGAAAACCCGGATATCCCGCACGGCCCTATCCGCATTGCCTTTACCCCGGATGAAGAGATCGGGCGCGGCGTTACCGAACAGCTGCCCAAGGATCTGGAGGCGGATTTCGCCTATACTCTGGACGGTGCCGAAGTAGGCGAGATCGAATATGAAAGCTTCTCGGCCGACCGCGCCGTGATCCGGATCGAGGGGGTATCGATCCATCCCGGACTGGCCAAGGACAAGATGGTGAACGCAGCCCATCTGGCGGCGAAGATCGTGCAGACCTTGCCGCAGGCCACCATGACGCCCGAAACAACCGATGGCCGAGACGGGTTCATCCATGTCACCGACATGAGCGGCGGATCGTCCGAGATGGAAATCAAGCTGATCCTGCGCGATTTCGAGATGGAGGGCCTTGAGGCGCAACGTGACATCGTACGGCAGGTCTGTGCCGCCGTGCAGGCCACGGAACCGCGCGCGACCATCACCTGCGACATCAGCCACCAATACCGGAACATGCGCTATTGGCTGGAAAACGACATGACGCCTGTTGATCTGGCGCGCGACGCCTGCCGCGAGCTGGGGATCGAGCCGCTGTCGGTCCCGATCCGCGGCGGCACCGACGGATCGCGCCTGACCGAGTTCGGCACCCCCTGCCCCAACCTGTTCACCGGAATGCAGTGCATTCACGGGCCGCTGGAATGGATTTCGGTGCAGGACATGGCAGTGGCGACCGAGCTGTGTCTGTCGGTTGTGACCAAGGCGGCACAGGCTGGCGGCAATAATCAGGGCTGAAAACCGCCGGTCGGGCGACGGCTCTTTCACCCGGGGGTCAGCGTGGTAAGTTGGCGTGAACAGGTATTTAGGAACACTTGATGCAGCTTTTTGAGTACAAGGTCGTCCCCGCGCCGCAAAAGGGCGTGAAAGCCAAGGGCGTGAAAACGGCCGAGGGCCGCTTTGCGGTCTCGGTCGAACAGGTTCTGAACCAGATGGCGCAGGACGGCTGGGAATACCAGCGCGCCGAGCTGCTGCCCAGCGAGGAACGCTCGGGCCTGACCGGATCGACCACAAACTGGCGCAATGTGCTGGTGTTCCGGCGGGTCGTGGCCGAGGAAGTCGATGCGTCGGTGATCGGAGACGTACCCGAGTTTGACGACACCCCGTTGGCCCAACCGATCCCCGGCCCCGGTGTGGTGGCCGCGCCGAAACCAATTTCGGAAGACGCGAATGAGCCGCCCTTGTCGTTGAAAAGCCGGGACCAGGTTGACCAGGATACGGATACCGCGGGCGACAAGAAAGACGCCTGAGACGGATCAGGGTTTGACGTGCGGTTACACCTGCAACACGGTGTGGACCGCAGGTTGAGCAGCCCGCCCGCGGGCGGGCTTGGCGCTGCGGGTGCGATATGTGCTTATCAACCCAGCGAAATCTGTGGCATGTTGACCGGACAACCGGGAGGGATTTTGAAATGGGTATTCGGCAGACACAGGGGCGGGCACGCCTGTATGACAGCATCCTTGATACAGTCGGCGACACGCCCTGTATCCGGGTCAACCGGATCGCGCCGGAGCATGTGACCGTTTATGTAAAGTTCGAAGCATTCAACCCGGCGGGGTCGGTCAAGGACAGGCTGGCGCTGAACATCATCGAGGCGGCAGAACGGGATGGGCGGCTGAAACCCGGTCAGACGGTTGTCGAGGCGACATCGGGCAATACCGGGATCGGGCTTGCCATGGTCTGTGCGGCCAAGGGATATCCGCTGGTCGTGACGATGGCCGAAAGCTTTTCGGTCGAGCGGCGCAAGCTGATGCGCTTTCTGGGCGCGAAGGTTGTTTTGACCCCCAAGGCGCAGAAGGGGTTCGGCATGTATACCAAGGCCAAGGAACTGGCCGAGGAAAACGGATGGTTTCTGGCCAGCCAGTTCGAGACCGCAGCCAATGCCGATATTCACCAGAATACGACCGCGCGGGAAATCCTTGCGGATTTCGAAGGCAAGCAGCTGGATTACTGGGTGACGGGTTATGGCACCGGCGGCACGGTCGCCGGGGTGTCGCGAGTGTTGCGAAAAGAGCGGCCCGATACGAAAATTATCCTGACCGAACCAGCTAATGCCGCCATCGTGTCGTCAGGCTATGTGAACACGCGCAACCACGATCACCAGCCCACCGAAAGCCACCCCAATTTTGAGCCGCACCCGATTCAGGGCTGGACGCCGGATTTCATTCCATGGGTCCTTCAGGAAGCCATCGACAACGCCTACTACGACCAGCTGATCCCTGTTCCGGGGCCGCAAGGGATTGAATGGTCGCGCCGCCTTGCCTCGGAAGAGGGGATATTCACCGGCATCTCGGGCGGGTCGACCTTTGCGGTGGCGATGAAACTGGCCGAAACCGCAGCGCCGGGATCCGTCATGCTGGTGATGCTGCCGGATACGGGCGAGCGTTATCTGTCGACGCCTCTGTTCGAGGGGATCGAAGACGTCATGACGGATGAGGAATATGCGATCTCGGCCTCGACCCCGTCGGCACAGATGAGCGCGGAATAAGGCGCAGCGTCAGGTTCCGATATCCAGCGCCAGCGCGTGGATGCGGGGCACGATATCGCCCAGCGCTTTGTGCACGGCCCGGTGGCGGGCGACGCGGGATTGACCGGCGAATGCGGCGGCGCGGATGCGGACGTTGAAATGGCTTTCGCCGCCTTCCCTGTGGCCTGCATGGCCGCGATGGCTTTCGCTGTCGTCGATCACGTCAAGTTCATGCGGGTCAAAGGCGGCTTGCAGGCGGGTTCGGATTTCGTCGGTCACGCTCATTTTTTTGCTCAGCGGCAAAATTTTTGCCGCCCCCCTCTTCTACTTTCGGCTGCTTAGACTAAACTGCTGCCTCCGAGTCGAAAAGATGCGTTCGTGAGGATAGAGCATGGCGAAATCAGACCCCTTCGGATTCGATATGTCCGTTTCCAGCGCCAAGAAAAAGAACCCGCGCGGGCGCCGGGGCATGTCGGGCGCGTCCGAGACCTCGGTCCGGATCTGCGATCACGACGGGTGTGAAGAGCCGGGCAAGTTCCGCGCCCCCAAGGCACCGGATGTGCTGGATGACTATTTCTGGTTCTGCCAGCAGCACGTGCGCGAGTATAACCAGAAGTGGAATTTCTTCGACGGCACCACCGAGGCCGAGCTGAACGCGCAACGCTCGAAAGACAAGGTTTGGGAACGTGAGACCAAGCCGATGGGAGACCCCGAGGCGCGCGCTTGGGCCCGTCTGGGCATTGAGGACCCGCATCAGGTACTGGGTGCCAACAGCACGCAGAACAAGGGGCGCACCTCGGGTGGAGGTGGACGTCGCCTGCCCCCCACTGAACGCCGCGCAATCGAGATTCTGGAGGCCAATGACAGCTGGACCAAGGCCGAAGTGCGCAAAGCTTACAAGAAGCTGATCAAGGTGCTGCATCCGGACATGAACGGCGGCGACCGGTCGCAGGAAGAGCAGCTGCAAGAGGTCGTCTGGGCCTGGGACCAGATCAAGGACAGCCGGAATTTCAAGTAAGGTCACCGTCAGTCGCCAGCTGTTTACACAGTTTGAACGGATTGTAAGGATGCTGTCTGGAAACCTGTTTCAATTCCCGCGATAGTGGCAGGGTATAGAACCAGAGCTTTTCCCGGAGCGTCCACTGTGCGTATGCCTTTCTTACTGTTGCTTGCCTCTCTTTGCGGGCTGGTCGTGGCGCAGTTCTATCCGACCGAGATGGACTGGCTGTTCCTTTTGTCCCTGCTTTGTGTGTTCGCCAGTACGATCCTTTTGATCCGGGCTTGGTTCGACTGGCGCAGGGCCAACACATGGATCATCGTGGACGGGTCAAACGTGATGCACTGGAAAGACGGCGCACCGGATCTGGCTACGTTGCGGCAGGTTCTGGCCAGCCTGAAGCAAGCCGGGTTCAAACCGGGCGTCGTGTTCGATGCGAATGTCGGGTACAAGGTCGAAGGGGAATACATGAACGACCGGACGCTGAGCCGCGCCCTGGGCTTGCGGGCCAAACGGGTCATGGTGGCGCCCAAAGGCACGCCGGCAGATCCCCTGATCTTGCAGGCGGCGCGGGACAGCAAGGCGCGTATCGTGACAAATGACAGGTTCCGGGACTGGGAAGACGAGTTCCCGGATGTGTTGAAAACGGATCGCCTTGTGAAAGGTGGTTTTCGCAAGGACGAGCTTTGGTTTTCGCTTTGAACGCGCGTCCACAGCTTTACGCAACGATCCCGGTTTCGTAGCGTTCAGGAGTGATACCGACGGGCCCCTGCCCCGAAATAACCGGTTTGGATGCAAGGACCGTGGCACGCAAAGAGCAGAACCCGCCAAAAGCCAAGATCCCGCCGGATCATCCGTTTTCAGACATCATCAGCGATGCGTACAGGGTTTTTGCCTATCCAAAGCCGAGCAGCATCGAAGTTTGCGAAGGCTGCTGCATGGACGCCGACATTGAGGCGGATTTCTTCACGCCGCCCATTGCCGAGCTGCCCCTGCATTACGTTCAGGACTGGTTCTTTGCCGCTTGTGATCCCGCAGGGATAGCCCACGACACATGGGGATACCTGCTGCCCCGGATCCTTGAGATTCTGGCCGTGGACGAAGACCCCGCCAGCGTTGGGCTGGAGGTGAGCCTGAACCGGTATGAAACCGGCAACCCGAAGAACTGGTCGCCCGAGGAATGGCAGGTTCTAGACCGGTTCCAGCGCGCATATCTGAAACGCGAGATGGCACGGGAAAGCGGCTGTCTGGACGATACGCTTTGCATGTTCGCCCTGGCGGGGTGGCCGCTGGAGTCGCTGTTCGAACAGGTCGCCGCAAGCCCGGATACCGATTTGGTGCTGCGCCTGTGGCGCGATTGGTGCGCATATTGCGTTCCGGGGCGGGACTCGATCTGGATCACCGCATTCTGGAACAGCCCCGGCAATACGCGGGCCTTTGAGTTCTACACCTCGGAAGCGATGCACGACAGGATGACCCGCATTGCGTTCGCCGAGGACACTCCGGAGGATATCGTGGAAAAGGCGCTGGCCGTGGCCAGTGTTATCGAGACCCATGCCGATTGGGCCATGGGCGGGTTGTCAACCTAGGGTCTGAGCCGGAACTCGACAATTTCAGTTTCCTGAAACCAATTGAAATTGTCGTCGGATATCACGGATATGCGTATGTCACCTGCTTCGTCGCGCCATACCGATATCCCCTCGAGGTTGTCGTAAGCCCCCAGAGGTGTCCTCAGAAGTAGTTGCGCGTCCTCCAAACCTGTTTCGGTGTACAGAAAGCTTCGAATCTGGGTGGCGACGCCCAAAGGCCAGACATATCTGCGCTCGAGAACATACAGGCGACCGTCCGGGCCAAAATCAGCCCCGACAGGGTCAAATCCCGGCGTGACCGGCATGTAAAATGGGATATCCCAGTCGGTTTTAACCGCCGCTTCGTTTTTGTCGGTTCCCTTCAGCGGGATCAGCGTTACGACCATCTCGGTGGCACCGACACTGGAGCGAAACAGCGGGACCACTCCGTCTTCCTCTGGCCAGCGCTCGGGGATTGCGATCAGTTTGCCATCCGGGTCGATCGCCAACGATTCCAGCCCTTTATTGTACGATAGCTGCCCGACCTGTTTCGGCGCCGGCACCCAGGCGGAGTCGTTATGCCCTGGCAAAAACAGGTTGAGACCCTGGGATCCCTCGATGGAGACAAAGAGACGCCCGTCGGATGCCAATGCCAAACCCTCGGAATCTGCGGACGAGTAATTCCCCAGATCACTGACCAGGCGGTCGAGGTGCCTGTCCGAAACGCCGACAATCCGCCCCTCCTGCCGCTGAAAGCGGCCGTGCTGGAAGGCGGCGCGGTCCGACAAGGCGATGAAGTCGAGCCCATTGCCTTGAACCTCCAGCCCGGAAAAGCCGCCGCTGCGTTCGTTTTCGGAGGTGTCCAAGACAAAAACGCCCAACTCTTCGACTTTGGAAACGGGCAGCGGCACGAAGGTCAGGAACAGGCCAAGGACGCCGATCAGCGCGGCCAGTACCAAACCGATGGGAATGGCGTTGCGCTTGATCTTGGTGAGAACCGATGCCTTGGGCATGCGCCGCCTCCGGGGGTGTTGCGACCTGCTGGTTCGCGATCCATGTTCTTGATTTCAGACGATACCGGGACATTCAACCGAATAGAGACCGACCTGCGGCAAATCTCGCCGCCTCAGGCCCCGCGTGTTTCGCCAGACGTCCTTGGAAAAGGGGTGTTGTGCTGTGACTGGAGCCTGGCTGCCCTAGGCCACGTATGATTTGCGCAACGCGCGCGCCTCGCGCCCGGTCAGGCAGCTTAGGCGCGTTTGGGGGTGTGGTCCTGCGTCTGAACGCAACACCGGAAAGAGCGCGCGCAGTTCTTCGACATCCTCGCGATGCAGTGATTTCAGCGCCATGTCGCCCGGAAACAGGCTTTCGCTTTGCAGCCCGTGCGAGGTGAGGATCACATGTTCGGCGCAGGCGATATGGTAGTATGTCACCGCCTCGCCCGTGGTCACTTGCCGGATGGTATCATCGTTGACCAGATGAATGGCCGCGCAGAACACGCTTGGTGCGCCAAAATAAAGCTCGGCCCGCCAGCCCCCCAGCACAACCCGGTGTTGCGGAGAGAGGTAAAGATCCCTGTCCGGCAGCCCCTTGCCCAACGCATCGCGCCGGATGCAGACCGGGTTGAACTGGGGCCGGACCCGCAGGATTTGCGCGCTGAGTGTTCGTTTGCCGATCCATTCGATGGGCAGCGGGGTCCCGCCGGCTACGCAAACCCGGTCGCCCACAGCCAAATCCTCGACCGGGCGAGGGCCGCGATCCGTTTCGATCAGGGTGCCCGAGACAAAACAGGGCGGATTGGTTGGGTTCAGATCACTCGGGGTGATCTTCCAGTTGCCAGTGGTCATCGGACCGGTTGGGTTATTGGCATCCCAGGCGTAGATTTGCCCGCCGACCTGAATGAACTCTCCGGTTTCCCCGGTTCCGCGGTAGTTTCCTTGCCCCAGATAGGTGTAAGGCTGGAAAGTCGCGCCCCCGTCAAACGACACCATCGATCCGCTGATGATCGCGGATTGTGTCGTGTTCTGGACGATGAGATCGTTCTGGCCCGTTGTCTTGGCCGTATGGAGAAGAACGTTAAATGCCACCGGGCGTCACCAAGGTCGTGCGGGCATTCTCCAACGTCGACCTGTTATTCGACACAGAGCAACATCCCGGAAAGGCCTGCGCTTGACATTCCTGCTTCACCAATACCCGATCACTTACAAAACGCCCCATAAGAACAACTTATATGATTGATAACGTCGTTTTCAACAACATATGGATTGCTGAATACTTACCTGCATGCAGCATATCGGACACATGGTTTGGCAGGTGCGTCTGAAGACGGTTCTGTCATTGAGGAACGCGGCGTGATCTGCGTCTTTTACCTGTCGCGACCAAGGATCACCCGCGCGTCGATAGGGCCAGTTTGAAAGAAAAACCTGCTCACCTTTCCGAGCGGGCGGCTTTCCCTTGCCCTTGCCCGCAATATGTTGCACCACACACGGGTTCAAACCCGGCAATACGGGCCAAAGGATAAGGACAAGGCGAATGGCTGACGGATCGATCGATGTAAACGCAAAACCCACCGAAGATATCTCGGTCCGTGACGTATTTGGCATTGAGACGGATATGAAGGTCAAAGGGTTTGCCGAAGCCACCGACCGAGTGCCCGTCATCGACCCGACCTACAAGTTTGACCCCGAAACGACATTGGCGATCCTGGCGGGCTTTGCCCATAATCGCCGGGTGATGATTCAGGGCTATCACGGCACCGGCAAATCGACCCATATCGAGCAGGTCGCCGCCCGTCTGAACTGGCCCGCCGTGCGCGTGAACCTGGACAGCCATATCAGCCGGATCGACCTGATCGGCAAGGACGCGATCAAACTGCGCGACGGCAAGCAGGTGACTGAGTTCCACGAAGGCATCCTGCCCTGGGCGCTGCGCAACCCCGTGGCCATCGTGTTCGACGAATATGATGCAGGCCGCGCCGACGTGATGTTCGTGATCCAGCGCGTGCTGGAGCATGACGGCAAGCTGACTCTGCTGGACCAGAACGAGATCATCACCCCGAACCCCAATTTCCGCCTGTTTGCCACTGCAAACACCGTGGGTCTGGGCGATACCACGGGTCTGTATCACGGCACGCAGCAGATCAACCAGGCGCAGATGGACCGCTGGTCGCTGGTCTCGACCCTGAACTATCTGAGCCATGATGCCGAGACGATGATCGTGCTGTCGAAGGCGCCACACTACAACACCGCCGAGGGGCGCAAGACCGTCAGCCAGATGGTCACCGTGGCCGACCTGACCCGGACCGCCTTCATGAATGGCGACCTGTCCACCGTCATGAGCCCGCGGACCGTGATCAACTGGGCGCAGAATGCCGAGATTTTCCGCAATGTGGGCTATGCATTCCGCCTGTCGTTCCTGAACAAATGCGACGAGTTGGAACGTCAGACCGTGGCCGAGTTCTATCAGCGCTGCTTTGACGAGGAATTGCCAGAAAGCGCCGCGAGTGCGAGCTTGGGCTAAACGCCCGGATTGCGCCCGTTCCGGGCGCAATGCCTCCGGCGGGGATATTTTTGGGCAGATGAAGTCGGATCCGTTACAGTTTTCCGCGCCGGGCAGGTCACTTTGATGAGGGCTTAAGGACATGGCACAGAAGAACGACAACCCTGCCGATCCCTTCAAGAAGGCCTTGGCCGAGGCCACCAAGGTCATGGCCGATGATCCTGAACTGAACATTTCATACACGGTCGATCCATCGGGTCTGTCCGGAGAGTCGATGCGGCTGCCGCAGGTGTCTCGGCGTATGACGCGGGAAGAGGTTCTGCTGGCGCGCGGCACGGCGGATGCTTTGGCGTTGCAGCGCCGGTATCATGATGATGCAACCCATGCGCGCTATGCGCCTCCGGGGGATATGGCGCGGGATTTGTACGAGGCGATGGAGACGGCGCGTTGCGAGGCGATGGGCGCGCGGGATATGCCCGGCACCGCCAGCAACATTGACGTCAAGATCGGGCATGAGGCGATCCGGCGCGGCTATGACCAGTGCAAGCAACCAGCCGATGCGCCTTTGTCGGTCGCGGCGGGTTATCTGATCCGGCATCTGGCCACCGGGCGCGATCTGCCGCCTGCGGCCGAGAATATCATGAACCTGTGGCGCGGGTTCATCGAGGAACAGGCCGGTGGCGTGTTGGAGAACCTTGATGACGTGCTGTCGGATCAGGCGGAGTTTGCCAAGTTCGCGCGGCAGATGATCAAGGATCTGGGCTATGGCGACCAGCTGGGTGATGACCCTGATGAGCTGGACGACGAGCAGGAAGATCAGGCCGAGGACGACGCCGAGGAACAGCCCGATCCCGACAGCACCGGTCAGGATGATCAGGACGAGCAGGACGCGGATGCGACGCCTGAGCAGACGCAGGAAGAGCAGCAGGATCAATCTCAGGCGCAGGTCTCGATGGATGAGATGGCCGAGGATGAGCTGGGTGACGAGGCGGAGATGCCTGATGGCGAAGCCCCGCTGGAGCCGCCTGCCCCGCCGCCCGCATCCGAGGCTGATCCGGATTACAAGGTCTATCTGAGCACGCATGATGAAGAGATTGCCGCCGAAGATCTGGCCGAACCTGCGGAACTGGAACGGCTGCGGGCCTATCTGGATCAGCAGCTTGAACCTTTGAAAGGGGCGGTCAGCCGTCTGGCCAACAAGTTGCAGCGCCGGTTGCAGGCGCAGCAGAACCGCAGTTGGGAGTTCGACCGCGAGGAAGGCATTCTGGATGCGGGCCGTCTGGCGCGCGTTGTCGCCAACCCCACCACACCGCTGAGTTTCAAGGTCGAGAAGGATACCGAGTTCCGCGATACGGTGGTGACGCTGCTGCTGGACAATTCGGGGTCGATGCGGGGGCGTCCGATCTCGATCGCGGCCATCTGTGCCGATGTTCTGGCGCGGACGCTGGAGCGCTGCAATGTGAAGGTCGAGATATTGGGCTTTACCACGCGGGCGTGGAAAGGCGGACAGGCGCGCGAGGCATGGCTGAACGATGGCCGCCCGCAGCAACCCGGCCGTCTGAACGACCTGCGCCATATCATCTACAAGGGCGCTGATGCCCCGTGGCGGCGGGCGCGGACCAATCTGGGTCTGATGATGAAAGAGGGCCTGCTGAAGGAAAACATCGACGGCGAGGCGCTGGAATGGGCGCATCGCCGGATGATCGCGCGGCGCGAGCAGCGCAAGATTTTGATGGTGATTTCGGATGGGGCTCCGGTTGATGATTCAACCCTGAGCGTGAACCCCGCCAACTATCTGGAAAAGCACCTGCGCGATGTGATTGCCATGGTGGAAAAGCGCAAAATGGTCGAGCTGCTGGCGATTGGCATCGGTCATGATGTGACCCGGTATTACGACCGTGCGGTGACAATCACCGATGTGGAACAGCTGGCCGGTGCGATGACGGAACAACTGGCGGCCCTGTTCGACAGTGATCCGCGCGCGCGGGCGCGGGTGATGGGGATGAAGAAGGTCAGCTAGGCTGGCCTTGCCTCCGGCGGGAGTATTTCCCAAAAGATGAAAAGGCGGCGATTTCGACCGCCCGGCTGAGGGAGGTGTAGTATGTTCCAATCCTTTGAGGTGACCGCGCGGCCCGAGCAGGGGCCGCCGCGTCTGGCTGCGTTACGCGCGGAGCTGGCGCGCGAAGAGTTGGACGGGTTTCTGATCCCGCGTGCTGATGCGCATCAGGGCGAGTATGTGGCCCCGCGGGATGAACGACTGGCCTGGTTGACCGGATTTACGGGATCGGCCGGGTTCTGTGCTGCGCTGACCGGCATGGCTGGCGTATTCGTCGACGGGCGGTATCGCACGCAGGTCAAGGCGCAGGTCGCGGATGTGTTCACGCCGGTGCCGTGGCCTGACGTGAGCCTGAGTGCATGGCTGAAGGAGCAGTTGCCCGGTGGTGGCAAGGTGGGTTTCGACCCGTGGCTGCACGCGGCAGGGCAGATCTCGTCCACGCTGGGCGAGCTTGAGGGCGCAGGCATCGAACTGGTGCGCTGCGGCAATCTGGTGGACCGCATTTGGGCGGATCAGCCTGAACCGCCGATGCAGGCGGTCAAGGCGCATCCGATCGAGTTTGCAGGCGAAACCGCTGACAGCAAGATTACCCGACTGGCCGCAGACCTGCGGCAGGCCGGGCGAAAGGCCGCGGTGATTACATTGCCGGATTCGATCATGTGGCTGCTGAACATTCGGGGGTCGGATATCGCCTATAATCCGGTGGCCCACGGGTTTGCGATCCTGCATGACGATGGCCGGGTCGATCTGTTCATGGCTGCGGCAAAACTGTTGGAGGTGCAGGATCATCTGGACCCGAAGGTAACGGTGCGCCACCCTGCGGAGTTTCTGGACGCGGTGGCAGCGCTGGACGGTGCGGTACAGGTGGACCTGAGCACGGTGCCGCAGATCGTGGCGGACGCGTTGGGCGATGCCATGGTGGATGGCGGCGACCCCTGTGCCCTGCCCAAGGCCTGCAAGAACCCGGCCGAAATCGCGGGCAGCGCCGAGGCGCATTTGCGTGATGCGGTGGCGGTGGTCGAAACCCTGTGCTGGCTGGACGCACAGCCCCCCGGCAGCCTGTCCGAGACGCTGGTGGTCACGCGGCTGGAAGAAAACCGCCGCAGGGACAATGTGTTGCAGGATATCTCGTTCGATACCATTGCCGGGACGGGTCCGAACGGAGCGATCATGCATTACCGCGTGACGGACGAGACCGACAGCCGGTTGCAGGACGGTCATTTGCTGGTGCTGGACAGCGGCGGGCAATATCTGGATGGCACTACCGATATCACGCGGACGCTTGCCATCGGCATTGTCGGGGCGGAGGAAAAGACCTGCTTCACCCGCGTGCTGAAGGGCATGATAGCCATGTCGATGCTGCGCTGGCCCGCAGGGCTAGCCGGGCGCGACATCGAATGCGTGGCCCGCACGCCGCTATGGGCGGCGGGGCAGGATTTCAACCATGGCGTCGGACATGGCGTCGGGGCCTATCTGAGCGTGCATGAAGGGCCGCAGCGCCTGTCGAAAGTCAGCCATGTCCCCTTGCAACCCGGCATGATCCTGTCGAATGAGCCGGGATATTACCGCGAAGGCGCATTTGGCATCCGCATTGAAAACCTTGTGGTGGTGGAAGAGGCCCCGGCCCTGCCCGGTGGCGACGTGGAACGCGCGATGCTGTGCTGGCGCACCCTGACATTTGTGCCAATTGACCGCAGGCTGATCATGGTGGATATGTTGACGCCTGACGAGCGCGGCTGGCTGAACGCCTATCATCGCGACGTCGCGGAAAAAATCCGCCCAAGGCTGGGACATGACGCGCAACTGTGGTTGGATGCCGCAACTGCGCCGATCTGACACTCGCCTGTTACATAGAACGGGCAGAGGAGAGGCCCCAATACGTCGACGGAAGGACCAGAGATGACTGAGATCACGATCCAAAAAGCGCCGGGCAAATGGACTGTCCGTTCGGGCGGCGCGATTCTGGGCGAAACGAGCAACGCGCTGGAACTGCACGAAGGCGACAAAGCTCCGGTGATTTACTTTCCGCGCGGCGATGTTGCCATGGCATTTCTGGACCAGACCGACAAGGTGACGCATTGCGCCCGCATGGGTGATGCGACGCATTTTTCCATCGTCAACAAATCCTCGGTGACCGAAAACGCGGTCTGGAGTTATGAAGACCCGGTTTCCGCCGTGGCCGAGATCAAGGGATACCTGGCGTTTTATCCGGTGGACTCGGTGAAGGTGGAACAGATTTAAGGGCACCGGACAGGGTTTCAACGGAGGCTTCCGGAACGCTTGCCCCGCGGCGGGAGCTTTATGAATGTTCCTCGGCCGCGGTGGCTGCGAGGGCCCGGTTGTAAGCCTTGAGCGCGTCGACATGGTAGAGCGCGCCGACGGGTGTCTCGGACCCGTCCTGTTCCAGAACGATAACCGGAATGCAGGGTATGTCGTCACGGTCGAAATAGGGCATCGCGGCCTCGAGCGTGGCGCTGGCCTGAACGCACAGGCCCTGTTTGATCAGGGCGTGCGCCTCGTCCGCAGTGATTGAGCGGTCATCCCCGATAGGGCGCATCACCGCCCCGGCGCGCAGCATCGCCAGCAGATAAGCCTGCGGCCCGGCGGCCAGGTGGACATCGCGGCGTTCCAGCTGGGTCAGGAAGAACGACCGGTCCACAAGGCGCGACGCCAATGCGGTGGATATGGATACAGTCACCATCACGGCAAGGCCGATCTGCCAGTCTCCGGTCAGTTCAAACACGATCAGAGTGGTCGAGATCGGGGCACCCAGCACCGCAGCAGCCACCGCGCCCATTCCGGCAAAGGCATAAAGCGTATGCGTGCCGGACACATCCGGCAGCAGCCCAGTGGCGATCAGTCCGAACGCCAGCCCGGTCAGCGCGCCGATCATCAGAGACGGTGAAAACACCCCGCCCCCCATGCGCCCGCCCATGGTGATCGCCACAGCCACTGTCTTGGTCACCGCAAACAGGATCGCGGTTGTCAAAACCAGATCACCGGTCAGGGCGCGGATCGTGGTCTGGTAGCCGACACCGATGATATGCGGGAACCAGATTGCCATCAGCCCCAGCATCGCGCCGGACACGGCCGGGCGCATCCAGCCCGGAATGGACAGGCGGTTCTGGATATGGCTGCCGATATCTTCAGCAAAAAAGATTGACCGCATCAGCAGCAGCGCGACAAAGCCGCAGATCAGGCCAAGGATCAGGAAGGCGGGAAGTTCGACATAGAATTGCAGCGATCCGGGCGTTTCCAGCGTGAACTCGGTAACGTCGCCATATTCCAACCGGTTGATCACCGTTCCGGCGACCGAGGCGATGACGATCGGGGCAAAGGCATGCACGGCGAAGTGGCGCAGCACAACTTCGAGCGCGAACAGGGCCCCGGCGATGGGGGCGTTGAAGCTGGCTGATACGGCGGCGGCGACAGCACAGCCCAGCAGATCACGGCCCGTGATCCCGTCGGCATGGATGCGGTTGCTGACCCAGGTGGAAATCACCCCGGCCATATGCACCACGGGGCCTTCACGGCCCGTTGACCCCCCGGAACTGAGCGTGATCAGCGAGGCAAAGAACGAGGCGATGCCGGCCTTGACCTCGACCCGCCCGTCGGTGATGGCGGATCCTTCGATCACATCAGCGACAGACCTGACGCGCCCGTCATTGGTGAACCGGTTCAGGATCAGGCCCACGACCAGCCCACCGATGATCGGGATGATCAGGATCATGAACCACGGCAGTTTCTCGGCATGGCTGTGCAGCAGCAGAACGTCGTCGGTGTCGTAGAGATAGGCCTGCAACGCGCGGATGGCCTTGCGGAATCCAAGCGCCATGAAACCGGCAGCGATACCGATGACCAGCGCGATGAACCAGAACTGTATCTGGCTTGGTCCCCGGCGCAGCATCACCCGCCACGCATCCCTGATCGCGGCCAGAGCCTGATTGAGCTGGTTGCGCAGAACGGTGCGGGTCGACTGGGTCATTGGCCCTCGGGGATCATCACGTAACCCTTAGTAAGCCACGGAGCACCCTAATAAAAGTGAGATAGCGACAGTGTGAGGCCATTTCGTGCCACGGGCGCATCAGGCCTGCAGCAGGGCCCGGGCGGCGGCGCGGGCCTCGTCCGTGATGGTGTCGCCCGCCACCATGCGCGCAATCTCGTCCACCCGGTCGGGTTGGGCCAGAGGGATGACGGTGGACAGGGTTTGCCCGTCCGTGACCTGTTTCTGCACCCGCCAGTGATGCGCCGCACGGGCGGCGACCTGCGGGGAGTGGGTGACAACCAGCACCTGCCCGCCCTGCGCCAATGACGCGAGCCTGCGCCCGACCGCGTCGGCAGTGGCCCCGCCGACACCGCGGTCAATCTCGTCAAAGATCATCGTGCGGGCGCTGTCATCGCCCGACAGGCACACTTTGAGCGCCAGCAGGAAGCGGCTGAGTTCACCCCCTGACGCGATCTTGTTCAGCGGCCCGGCAGGCGCGCCGGGGTTGGTGGCCACGGTAAAGGCCACCGCGTCCGTCCCTTCGGGGCCGGGTTCGGCTGGGCTGAGTTCGGTCCGAAACACCGCGCGTTCCATCTTGAGCGGGGCCAGTTCCGCCATGACGGCGGCATCCAGCCGGCCGGCAGCCGTCGCGCGGGCCGCGCTGAGGTCGGCGGCGGCATTATCATAAGCCTTCTGCGCGGCGTCTACGGCGGCACGCCTGTCTGCCAGGTCGGCATCGCCTGCTTCCAACTGGTTGAGGCGGGTGCGCAGAGTGTCGGCAAACGCGCCCAGATCATCCGGGGCCACGTCGTGTTTGCGAGCCAGTGCGCGGATGGCAAACAGGCGTTCTTCGGCCTGTTCCAGTTCCGACGGGTCGAAGTCCAGCGTCTGAAGGCAGGCGTTCACGCCATCCTGCGCCTCGCCCAGTTCAATCATCGCGCGCCCCAGCGCGGCAATCGGTTCGTCCAGCTGACCACCCGCGTTGCCGGACACACCTTCCAGCCAGCGGATGGCGTCGGACATCGCACCTTCGGCACCGTCCCCCGACAGCAGGGCGTAGGCGCGGGCAACATCATCGCGGATACGCTCGGCCCCCTGCATCATGCGGCGGCGGGCATCTAGTTCGGCGTCCTCACCGGGCTGGGGATCAAGCTGATCCAGCTCGGCAACCGCGTGGCGCAGGAAATCTTCCTCACTTCGGACAGCGGCCAGCGCGGTCTCGGTTTCGGCCAGAGCCTTGCGGGCGCGTGCCATATCGGTCCAAGCCGCACGAACGGATGTCAGCCGGTCCGAAACCCCGGCGAAATCGTCCAGCATCGCCCGGTGACCACGCGGGTTCAGCAGCCCCCGGTCATCGTGCTGGCCGTGCAGTTCGATCAGGGTTTCCGACAGCGCCCGCAGTACATCGCCCGAGCAGCGGCGGTCATTGACCCAGGCGGTCTTGCGCCCCTCGGCGGTGTTGATCCGTCGCAGGATCAGCTCATCCCCGCCCGGCAGGCCTGCTTCGGCCAATATCGCATGTGCGGGATGATCGGGGGAAAGTTCAAACTCTGCCACAACCTCGCCCTGCGCCGCACCCTGCCGCACCAGTTCGGCCCGCCCGCGCCAACCCAGAACAAAGCCCAGAGAATCCAGAAGGATCGACTTGCCCGCGCCGGTTTCGCCGGTCAACGCATTCAGGCCCGGCTGAAAACTGAGTTCCAGCCGGTCGATGATCAGCATGTCGCGGATATCAAGGGCGCGCAGCATCGGGTCTTCAGCGTCCCAAGCCTAATGCCATGGCGATTACAACCACTCACCCTTGATGGTCTGACGGTAGATCGTGCTGAGCCAGTTGTTGCCACGGCTCTTGAGCTGGAGCCCACGAGAGGTCAGCAGCTTGTAGGCATCATCATACCATTCCGAGGATTGGTAGTTATAGCCAAGGATGGCACCTGCGGATTGCGCCTCATCCAGAAGACCGAGGGACAGATAAGCCTCGACCAGACGATAGAGCGCTTCGGCGGTGTGGGATGTGGTCTGGAAATCCTCGACCACGACGCGGAAGCGGTTGATGGCGGCTACAAAGTGATCCTGACGCAGGTAGTAGCGCCCGATCTCCATCTCTTTGCCGGCCAGATGGTCAAAGGCCAGATCGAATTTCAACACTGCCGAGGTGGCATATTCGCTGTCGGGATAAACCTCGATCACGGTGCGCAGCGATTGCAGCGCCTGAAAAGTCAGCCCCTGATCGCGCCCGACCTCGTCAATCTGGTCATAATAGCTGAGCGCCAGCAGATACTGGGCATAGGCCGCGTCTTCGTCCGTTGGATAGAAGTCGATATACCGCTGGGCCGCGGCCCGGCTTTCTTCGTAGTTCTTGTCGGAATGGAAAGAGAACGCCTGCATGATCAGCGCACGCTTGGCCCAGTCGGAATAGGGATACAGACGCTCGACCTCGGAGAAATACCAGGCCGCGTCATCCGAGCGATTCTGCGACAGTTCGTATTCGCCACGGGTGTAGATCTGTTCCGGTGTGAACCCTTCCAGATTCTGATCCCGGTCCGCGCCCTTGTTGCCAAAAAGGCCGCCTGCGTTTCCACATGCCGTCAAAACTGCTGCCAGAAGAACCGCGCCTGCGAATCTGACTGCCGCTTTGCTGCCAACCATACCGCCCATCCTTGTCGTCTTACTTAAGGGGGTTCGCCCCGAATTGAGCCATGGTCTAGCACAGAAAATTCCGGTGCAAAACGCCTTATGCAACATCTGGCGCAAATGTCGTCAGAGTTGATCTGATCAGGCGACTTCGGGAATTTCGTTTACGATCAGGCCCTGCCCCGGCAGGCGTGCGGCCTGTTCCGGCGTGCACAGAACCGGACGCACCGCGCCGGGTGTTTCAAACAGATTGCGCAGCAATGTGTTGGTCAGCGAATGACCCGACTTGTCGCCCGTGAAATGGCCCAGAATCGGCCCGCCTGCCAGATAGAGATCACCCAGAGCATCCAGCATCTTGTGGCGCACGGCTTCGTCGGCGCGGCGGAACCCACCGGGTGTCAGCACCTCGCTGCCCTGCACGACCACGGCGTTATCCAGGGTACCGCCAAGGGCCAGCCCGTTTTCGCGCATGGCTTCGACATCAATGCGGCGGCAGAAGGTGCGGCAATCGCTGAGTTCGCGCGCGAACGACCCGTTGCGCATATCCAGCGTCTTGGTCTGGCTGCCGATTGCGCTGTCTTCGAAATCGATGTGAAAGTCGATGATCAGCCCATCCGCGGGCGCGATGCTTGCGCTGGCGCCTTCCCGCGATGCGGTGACGGTCTTCAGCACCTCATAGGCCAGCACCGGGCTGGCCTGACGACGCACGCCTCGGGCCATGATACCGCGTACGAAATCGATCGAAGACCCGTCCATGATCGGAACTTCGGGGCCGTCGATTTCAATCAGCGCGTTGTGAACGCCGCACCCGGCCAAAGCAGCCATGATATGTTCGATTGTGGATACCGACACCCCGGCGTCATTGACCAGACGGGTGCAAAGCGGGGTCCGTTCGACCACGTGATAGATCGCCGGGATCATCGCATCGCCCAGATGGATATCCGTCCGTTTGAACCAGATGCCATGACCAACTGCCGCCGGTTTCAGGACCATGGTCGCAGGCTTGCCGCTGTGCAGCCCGACGCCTTTAAACGTGACCGGAGATTTGAGCGTATGTTGCAAAATGGGCCTCGGCGAGTGGTGTCCAGCCTTCTCGGGCTGTGTTGAACACTGAGTTAAGGAAGGCCGCGTCAAGGCTCAACTCACTCTTTGTAACCGAATGAAACATGTATGTAACAGATCGGCAAAACCCTGCTTACACGTTCGTAAGCCACTGTTTTAAAAAGAATTAGGGCCGCCAAATGGCGACCCCATGAGTGGATTTTGTTACCGCGATCAGTTGGCCTGACGGCGCAGGAAGGCAGGAATTTCGATACGATCCTGATCCGGGTCGGTCTCATCGTGAATCGGTGCCGTGGCCTCGGACTGGCGCAGAACGGGCTGCTGACGCGGCGGTTGAGCCGGTGTGTCAGAGGCGTGCCCGGTCATCCGGTCGATCAGCCGATTGAAGCCAAACCGCGAGCGTTCTTCGGGTTCGTGATGCGAAACCGCCGCGTGTGGGCGGGGTGCTGCGGCGCGCTGAGCTGCCGAGGGAACCTTCTGAACCGCTGCCTGCAAACGCTGGAGCGCTTCGGGCGACGGGGTGCCTGCGACAGGCGCGCGTGGGGCAACAAATGCCTCGGGCGCCGGTTCGACCTGCTCGGGCTGCGGCTCGAACTCTGCGACGCGCGGTTGATAGGCCGGGGGCGGCAGGTCATCCTCATCCCGCTCGTCAAGCGGCTGGAACTGCGGCTGGGCGGGCTCTTCCGCGGCTTCAAACAGCGAAGGTTCGCGGTTTTCTTCCATCTGCGGCGCGGGCTCTGCCATTTCGGCGGCTGCGGGTGCTTCTTCGCGACCATATTCTTCGGCCGAAACGGTGCGGGTCAGCGGCTCGGACATCGAGCGGCGCGCGACCGGGACATCAGCCGTTTTTTCGGTGGCGTCGATGCCGGTTGCAACAACCGACACGCGCATACCGCCTTCCATGGCAGTATCCAGCGTCGAGCCGACGATGATGTTCGCCTCGGGGTCCACTTCCTCGCGGATGCGGTTGGCGGCTTCGTCCAGCTCGAACAGGGTCAGGTCGTGCGAACCGGTGATGTTGATCAGAACGCCTTTGGCGCCCTTGAGGCTGATTTCGTCCAGCAGCGGGTTTGCAATGGCTTTTTCCGCCGCCTGGATGGCGCGGTCTTCGCCTGTTGCCTCGCCGGTGCCCATCATGGCTTTGCCCATCTCGTCCATTACGGCGCGCACATCCGCAAAGTCGAGGTTGATCAGGCCCGGACGCACCATCAGGTCGGTTACGCCTTTGACACCCTGATACAGGACATCGTCGGCCATCGAGAACGCCTCGGTAAAGGTGGTCTTTTCATTGGCGAGGCGGAACAGGTTCTGGTTCGGAATGATGATCAACGTGTCGACGACCCGTTGCAGCGCCTCAACGCCGTCTTCGGCCTGACGCATCCGCTTGGCACCTTCGAACTGGAAGGGCTTGGTCACGACACCCACGGTCAGCACACCCAGCTCACGCGCGGCCTGCGCGATGATCGGAGCAGCGCCGGTGCCGGTGCCGCCGCCCATGCCCGCGGTGATAAAGCACATATGCGCGCCTGCCAGATGATCGACGATCTGTTCGATGCTTTCTTCGGCAGCTGCGGCACCCACGGCCGGACGGGCCCCCGCCCCCAGACCTTCGGTGACCTTCACACCCAGTTGCACCCGCGCCGAGGACTGGCTTTGCTGCAGCGCCTGCGCGTCGGTGTTGGCGACGACAAAATCGACGCCGTCCAGCTGTTTTTCAATCATGTTGTTGACAGCGTTACCGCCCGCACCGCCAACGCCAAATACTGTAATCCGAGGCTTCAGTTCGTCTTGCCCGGGCATCGAAAGATTCAATGTCATGCTCTGTCCGCCTGTATTTATGTTCCGCCAAAGCGGTGTTTTTCTTACCTATCCTTGCTCGATTCTAGCGGGCTGATGCGAAAAGGTCACGTCAAAAATCGCGATTCACCACAAAATATGGAGGAAATAAGGCAGAAACCGGCGGCATTTCGCAGGTACTGCCAGATATAGCGGAAACAACGGCGACCATCACAAGGCAGACGGTCCCGGCGCGAGGACTCAGCCGTTCGTCACGCTTTCGTCGACCATCATTTACACTGCGGAAAACTGCTCAGGTCCTGCCGCGAGGCCTCTGCCGGGCCTTGTGGATATCTTGAGGGATAATTCGACGCGCTGCAACCGGATTTTTCAACTGAGCGGTGCACTTGGACAGTTGAGACTGGTTTCGGTGATGCTGCGCACCTCCTGGATTTCGCCATCTGCAAACGAGGCCAGACGCACCATCAGACGGCCTTCGTGCAGGAAGGGCCACCAGCAGACGGGAATACCATCCGGATCGTTGTCATACAGAAAGCAGATCTGACCGTTTGGCGTGGTGATCTGCCCATAGACACAGCCCTGCCCCTCTTGCCGCCAGACCGAGATGTGACGGTTCAGAAATTGCTCGGTCCCGACCAGATCGTTGCTGCGAATCTCATGGAAGGTGAGCGTTTTGCCGACGGCGGCATCCAGAAACGCTTCGGGCGTGATGATGGTCTGGGCCGAAACCCATCCCGGCAACAGGGCCGCACACAAAGCGGCCCGGCACAGGGGGCTACCAATTGTCACGGAACCACCGGACGGCCCGCTTGAACGGGCGCGCGGCGTAGGTGTCGACCGGGATTTCGAAATCCCACCATTCGTCCTGTGGGTGCGCCGCAAACAGGCTGAGCCCCACGGAGGACGAGAACGCCGGACCTGTCGCCGATTGCGGCAGGCCATGCACCCGCAGCGGGCGACCCAGACGCACGCGTTGACCTAGGATGCGGGTCGCCAGACCGTCCAGCCCCATGATCTGACTGCCGCCACCGGTCAGAACGATCTGCTGGCTTGGCATGTGTTCAAACCCGGCCGCATCCAGACGCACGCGGACCTCTTCAAGGATTTCCTCGACGCGCGGGCGCATGATGCCGATCAACTCGGCCCGGCTGACGGTGCGGCGGTCGTGTTCCCAGTCACCGGTATCGCCGCCGATATCGATCATGTCACGGTCATCAGCGCCGGTCGCATGAACGCCGCCATTGAACGTCTTGATCCGTTCCGCCACTGCCGCGGGCACGCCCAGCCCCATCGAGATATCGGCGGTCACGTGATCGCCGCCCATACGCACGCAATCGGCATAGATCATGTGTTTCTTCATGAAGATCGAAACGCTGGTGGTGCCGCCGCCCATGTCGATACAGGCCGCGCCCAGTTCCTGCTCATCCTCGACCAGCGCGGAAATTCCCGAGACATAAGCGGAGTTTGCAATCCCGGCGAGTTCCAGATCGCAGCGTTTGATACAGCGCACGATGTTCTGGATCGCCATCGCATCGACGGTCAGCATGTGCATATCGACCGCAAGGCTTTGGCCCATCTGCCCGCGCGGGTCGATCAGGCCCGAACGGTTGTCGAGCGCAAAATTGACCGGCTGTGCGTGCAGCACCTCGCGCCCGTCGCCGTAATCCGGCACGTCGCAGGCGTTCAGAACACGGCCCACTTCGGCCTCGGACACCAGTTGGCCATCCAGATCGACCTGCGCGTCCAGCCCGTAAGAGCGCGGGTTGGCCCCCGAGAAACAGGCGATGACGTGATCGACACGGATATCGGCCATCTTCTGCGCCGCCTGAAGCGCGGTGCGGATGGCGCGTTCGGTTTCCTGCATGGCGGTGACTTCGCCAAACTGTACGCCACGCGAACGTGTCGTTGCGGCCCCGATCACCCGAAACCCCGTCTGCCCCGCCATTGAGCCGATGGTGTTATCTTCACTCAACCGGCCCGATCCGTCAAAACGCAGAACCAGACAGGCAATCTTGGAACTGCCCACATCCAGAATCGCGATCACACCGCGTTGCAATGCCTGGCGCCGCATCTGACGCATGGCGCGTTGGGACTGATAAAGATCGGTCATCATGCTCGTTACTGCCCGTTACTCATTGTCACTTTTGTATTCCACCAGTCTTCGCTGGCGGCTTTGGTCATTCGGATGGTGGGACGCTGGCCTAGGCGCATGTCGACCACGGCCACGTCGCGTTCCAGAAGGTCCTGCACCTCGTTCACCGCAAGCACGCGTTCCAGCGAGCGCACCGGGCGTTCGGTCGGCAGCATGATGCGCTGGCCACGGTCGAGGACCAGATCCCAGCGCCGTTCACCCACGCGCACCAGCCCGCGCACACGATTGCCCAGGCTGCGGGCGGTCTGAAAAATCTCGAGCGCCTGCGCCACATGGGCATCCGCACCTGCGCCCGCGATCAGCGGCAGGTCGGCATGGTCCTTGCGAGAGGTGGTTTCCTTGACATGCGCGCCGGTCTCGTCGAGCAGTTCGAGCCCGTCATGCGTCCGCCAGACAATCACGGGCTGACGCTCGACCACGTTGACCTGAAGGATGCCGCCGGGGCGGATGCGTACGATTGCCGATTTCACCGGATCAAGCCCGGTGATCGTGTCGCGCATCTGTTCGACGTCCAGATCCCATGAACTGATCGGGAAATCCAGAGGCACGACCTCGCGGATATCATCGGACAGGCTGGTGCCTGCCCCGTCGATAGCCATCAGGTTGACCATGAACTCGGGGCGTTCCTGAATCGAGGTGCGAATATCGGCGATATAGGTACCAAGCGCCTCGCGCCGGTCCTGAGAGGCAAAATAGACACCAACTGCCGCGGCAATGGCGCAGATCGGCAGGCCAAGCTTGACGCCCAGACGGATGCCCGGTGTCAGCATCCAGCGCTGAAGACGATAGCTGAGGCGCGACGGGGCCGGATCACTGCGGCGTGCGGTGCGGGAAAACACCCGCGCCCCGCGCAGACGCAGAATGGGCTGGGTATCATGCGGTTCCGTATCGGCCGAGGCAAAATCGGCATCCGGCCCGGCAAGGGGTTTGGTGCGATGGATTTCCAGAGAGCGGCTGGCGGTTAACGGTTGCATGAGGCGTCCTCAACCATCCAGGCGCAGAGCTGGCCAAATGTCATGCCCAGATGCGCGGCTTGTTCCGGGGCCAGCGAAGTGGGTGTCATGCCCGGCTGGGTGTTGGTTTCCAGCAGAAACAGCCCATCAGCACCCGCGCTGTCATCCCAGCGAAAATCGGTGCGGCTGACGCCCCTGCAGCCCAAAGCATCATGCGCGCGCAGGGCATAATCCATGCAGCGATCAAAGATGTCCTGCGGGATATCGGCGGGGACCACGTGCCATGATCCGCCGGGTTTGTACTTGGCGTCATAATCGTACCAGCCGCCATCGGTCATGATCTCGGTTACGGTCAGGGCGCGGTCGCCCATCACGGTCACGGTCAGTTCGCGCCCGGCCACGTATTTCTCGACCATGATCTGGTCGGGCATGTCTTCGGACAGCTGCGGCGGGCCATTGGCGTTTTCGTGGACGATGTAGATGCCGACGCTGGACCCTTCGTTATTGGGTTTGGCCACATAGGGCGGTTCCATCACGTGGGCGCGGGTCACCTCGGCCCGTGGAACGATCACGCTGGGGACAACGGGCAGACCCTCGGCCTGATAGACGTCCTTGCTGCGTTGCTTGTCCATGGCAAGGGCCGAGGCCAGAACGCCCGAATGGGTATAGGGAATCCGCATCCATTCCAGCATCCCCTGCACGCAGCCATCTTCGCCCCAGCGGCCATGCAAGGCGTTGAAAACCACATCCGGCTGAATATCCAACAGGCGCGCATAGAGGTCGGGACCAGCGTCCAGTTCGACCACTTCAATACCTTCTCCCACAAGGGCGGCCGCGCATTCGCGCCCAGAGCTGAGAGACACCTCGCGTTCCGCCGAGGGGCCACCCATCAATACCGCCACTTTGGGGTTTGTCCTGCTCGACATACCCAATGTGCGCCTCAATGTCCCCGGACCTTATGTGGTGGTCCGTACTGCGTTTATGCCTTTGATCCGTCGCCTGAATTTGCCTGTTTTGGTCTGACGGTCGGGGCTTTATTCTTTTAGCGGATCACCGATCCGCATGATTTCCCACTCTAGCGTGATGCCGCTTGTTTCGTAAACCTTTTTTCGCACCTCTTCGCCCAGACCTTCGAGGTCATCAGCGGTGGCGGTGCCGGTATTGATCAGGAAGTTCGAGTGTTTCGGGCTCATCTGCGCCCCGCCGCGTGTCGCGCCGCGCATTCCCGCATCGTCGATCACTTTCCACGCCTTGAGGTCATGCACGTCATCAGCCTGCCCGGTCGAGGAAAACCCGGCCGGGTTGCGGAAGGTCGATCCGGCACTGCGGTCTTTGGTGGGTTGGGTTTCGTCACGCTTTTTCAGTTGCGCTTCCATTCGGGCATGAAGGTCATCGGGATCGCCGGACGGGCCTTCGAACGTGGCCGAAATCAGAACGGCGCCTTCGGGCAGGTCGGACTGGCGATAGCGAAAGTTCAGATCCTCGGGCGTCAGGTCCCGCAGGTCGCCCTGTCGGGTGACAATGGTGGCCTTGCGCAGCACATCCGCTGTGTAGCTGCCATAACAGCCCGCATTCATCCGCACCGCGCCCCCGATCGAGCCGGGGATGGTGCGCAGAAAGGTCAGGTCCACACCCGCATCCGCCGCCTTGCGCGCAACATGCGCGTCCAGCGCCGCCGCGCCCGCGGTGACGGTGTTGCCCTCAACCGAGATGGCGTTGAACCCGCGCCCCAGCCGGATCACAACGGCCCGCAAGCCGCCATCGCGCACGATGAGGTTCGAGCCGACCCCCATCGGAAAAACCAGCACACCATCCGGCAGATCGCGCAGGAAGGCCTGCAAGTCTTCGACATCGGCAGGTTGAAACAGGTAATCCGCCGGCCCACCGACGCGGAGCCATGTGAGGTCAGACAGGTTGCGCGCTTTGGACAGGCGGCCCCGGACATCGGGAAGAACAGGGGGAAGCAGAGTCATGTAGTCGTGCGCACCGCCAGGCTGCGCCCACCGACCCCGCCCATGATTGCGGCGAAAAGGAAGGGAAGAACACCGGCAGTCAACCAGACCAGCGGGCGGAACGCCTTGTACTCTTCACCCGTTCCGACACCGGCCAGCACGACGATCAGCCCCAGACCAACCGCGGATGTCAGCCCGATCAGCCACAATAGGCTGCGCAGGCCAAGCCAGCGGCCCGCCGTAAACCCGGCAACGGCACCCAGAACGAAGGAAACGAGCGGCAGATAGGCAAATGTGGCGATTGTCGCCATGACAGATCTCCTGAAGTTGGCCGGTTATTCTTTGGCCGCCTTCATGCCCTGCATTTTCGCCTTTGTCCAACGGGTCAGATAAATCACCGGCCAGCGCAGCACGGACATGCCCATTGCCAGCACCAGCAGCCCGATCCAGGGGCCATTTTCATAGGTGACATAGCCGACGATGGGAATGCCCACGATGATCAGGATATAGGCGCGCGTCCAGTGGTTGTCGGTGCTGGGGATCAGCGCAAGAACGTTGGCGGCAATGCCCCACAGGGCTGCCAGAGCGATAGACCACGTCATTCTGCGACCTCGCGCCCTGTCCATTTGCGCCAGTAATACCGGATGGGGTTGCGGAACATCGACACGAACCCGGCAAATGCCGCGACCGACCAGAACCAGCCGTGGACATATCCAAGCCATACGACCAGCACTGGTGCGCAGACCAACAGGACAAACCCCGGCGGGAATTGCAGCCGCATCGGCAGCATTGCCACGATGGTGGCGCAGATCACCCAAAGCGCTGCAAAGATCATCGAATAGTCCATTCGCCCCTCCGAGGACACGCGACTGTTGCGGTCAGAATATCACACTTTTAAGTTGTGCGACAAACAAATGACGCGTCAAACAGCTTGTTTTCTTTGCAATCTCTCGGGCAGGCCATTGGCCCAGGCGCTGATCGTACCGGCCCCGAGGCAGACGACCATATCGCCCGGACGGGCCTGTTCGCGCACGAGGCGTTCAAGGTCGTCTTCATCCAGCAGCGCACGGGCGTGGCGGTGGCCGTGACGGATCAGACCCTGCACCAGATCGTCGCGTGACGCGCCTTCGATCGGGTCTTCACCAGCGGCAAAAACCTCGGCAATGGCCACGACATCGGCGTCGTTGAAACAGGTGCAGAAATCGTCAAACAGGTTGGACAGGCGCGAATAGCGGTGCGGCTGATGCACGGCGATCACGCGACCTTCGGTCGCCTGACGGGCGGCCTTGAGAACGGCGGCGATTTCGACCGGGTGGTGGCCGTAATCGTCGATGATGGTGACACCGTCGATTTCTCCGACCTTTGTAAAGCGACGGTTGACGCCGCCGAAATTGGCCAGCGCGTCGCGGATTTCCGCAGCTTTCATACCCAGATGACGGGCGACGGCAGCGGCGGACAGCGCGTTTGAGACGTTGTGATCGCCGGGCATCGGCAGGGTGCAGCCTTCGATCATCTTGTCTTCGTATTGCAGATGGATGTCGAAATGCGCCACGCCACCTTTGTAGGTCAGGTTCACAGCCCGCACATCCGCCTGCGCGTTGAACCCATAGGTTCGCACACGGCGGTCGGTGATGCGGCCGACAAGGGCCTGAACCTCGGCATGATCGGTGCAGCAGACGGCCAGACCGTAGAATGGCAGGTTCGAGACGAACTCGTAAAAGCCGTCGCGCAGCCTGTCGAAATCACCCCAATGTTCCATATGCTCGGGGTCGATATTGGTGACAATGGCAATGGTTGCGGGCAGGCGGTTGAACGAGCCATCGCTCTCGTCGGCTTCGACCACCATCCATTCGCCCTGCCCCATCCGCGCGTTCGATCCATAGGCGTGGATGATGCCGCCATTGATCACGGTCGGATCGAAATCGCCTGCCACCATCAGTTCGGCCATCATGGTCGTCGTGGTGGTCTTGCCGTGTGTTCCGGCAATGGCAATGTTCGAGCGCAGGCGCATCAGTTCGGCCAGCATGTCGGCGCGGCGGACAACCGGCAGCCCTCGGGCGCGGGCTTGGTCCAGCTCCGGGTTGCCCGGTTTGATCGCGGTCGAGACAACCACGACGGCCGCGTTTTCAAGGTTTTCGGCGCGCTGGCCGACGAAAATCTCGGCCCCCAAACTTGCCAGCCGGTCGGTGATCTTCGATACCTTCAGGTCCGAGCCCTGCACCTGGTACCCCAGGTTCAGCAGCACCTCGGCGATACCCGACATTCCGATCCCGCCGATCCCAACAAAGTGAATCGGCCCTACGTCCTGCGGCAGTTTGGTTGCTGGGTTCATGTGGTCTCCTTCTGCGCCAGCTGCTCGACCAGAGCGACCAGACGCTGGGTGGCATCGGGCGCCCCGACCGACAGGGCGCCATGGGCCATTTTCTGTGCGGCTTCGGGGTTCATAAGAACCGTGGTGATTTGCTGTGTCAGCGTGGGAACGTCAAGCGCATTTTCCGGGATCATGATGGCCCCGCCGGCCTGCACCAGCCCGCGCGCGTTGGCGGTCTGATGATCCCCGGCGGCAGCAGCAAACGGGATCAGGATCGAAGGACGACCGATGACCGAGATATCGGCCACGCTGGACGCGCCCGAGCGCGAGATCACAAGCTGCGCATCCGACATGCGGCGGGGAATGTCATCGAAGAAGGGCTGAACGTCGGCGCGGATACCATGGTCTTGATAAAATGCGCTGACCCGTTGGCCATCTTCATCCCGCGCCTGATGCGAGACACGGATATGCGCGCGAAGGTCCTCGGGCAGCGCGGCAATCGCTCCGGGCACCATATCGCTGAGGATGCGCGCACCCTGCGAGCCGCCCATCACCAGAACCGACATCGGGTAATCACCCGGCGGGATATACCCGGCGGCGGCGCGGTCCAGAACCGCGGCACGCACCGGGTTGCCGGTGTGGATGCCGTGCGCGCCTTCGGGCAGATCCGTCGGCCAGACGCCGCAGGCCACCTGTGCAACGCGGGTTGCGAACAACTGGTTCACGCGGCCCAGAACCCCGTTCTGTTCATGGATCATTCGCGGTATTTTCAGCAGGGTCGCGGCGCCCAGCGCCGGGATCGACGGATAACCGCCAAAGCCCACGACAACATCCGGTTTGTCGCGCATCATCTGGAAGATCATGCTGGTGACACCACCAGCGATAATCGGGCCAACCATCGCCTTTGCCGCCAGACCGCCACGGGCGAAGGTGGCCGAGGATGCCTCGACAATTTCGGTCGAACGGGGAAAGCCACCGATATAGCGCGCACCGCGCGGGTCGGTGGACAGGCGCACACGCCAGCCCTTGTGCAGCATCGCCTCGGCCAGCGCCTGAGCGGGGAACATATGGCCCCCGGTGCCGCCAGCCGCAATCAACAGGTAAGGGTTCCCCATTATCCTCGTCCGCGCAGAATATCGCCTAGTTCGCCCTGTGGGCGGTTTCGGGTGAAGGCCAGCAGCATGCCAACGGCAATACCGCCAGCAATCAGGGACGAGCCGCCATAGCTGACGAACGGCAAAGTCATGCCCTTGGCGGGCAGCAGACGTACCGCAACACCCATGTTGATCATCGCCTGAACGCCAAACATGCAGGCCAGACCGGTACCGGCCAGACGAATGAACATGTCGCGTTCGCGCATCAGCCGCAGCAGCGAGCGCACGACGATCAGCGCATAAAGCGCAATGATGATCATGACGAGGATCAGGCCGTATTCCTCGGCCGCGACGGCGATGATGAAATCGGTATGGGCATCGGGCAGCGACCATTTCACCTGCCCCTCCCCCACGCCGACGCCGAACAACCCGCCTTCGCGGATGGCGTTGGTGGCATAGCCCAGCTGGGTTGTGGGATCGACCTCTTGATTTAGAAAGCCGTCGATGCGGCGGGCAAAGTGTTCAGAATTCGAATAGGCCAACATCCCGCCCAGAACGACAACACCGGCCATGCCCAGCAACAGCAGCATCGGGGCCCCGGCCACGAAATACATGACGCCCCAGCCGAACAGGATCAGGCAGGCCTGACCGAAATCGGGTTGCATCACCAACATGGCCACGATGGCCATGCAGAGCGCAAAGGACCAGAGCCGCCCCGGAGGGCCGTTGATTTCCTGTGAGGCCGCCAGCAGCCAAGCGGCCACGACGACAAAGCCGGGTTTCAGAAACTCGGACGGTTGCAGTGAGGCAAAGCCAAGCGAATACCAACGCACCGCACCCTTGCCGAAATCCGTTCCAAACACCGGCAAGAAGACCAGAGCGACGAAGGCCCCCAGAAAACCCAGAACGGCCAGACGCCGCACCAAGGTTGGAGACATCATCGAAGTCAGCAGCATCGCGATCAGCGCCAATCCGCCGAACAAGGCCTGACGCTCGACATAATGGAAGGGGTCGAACCCGTTGCGACCGGCCAGTGGCGGCGAAGAGGCCAGCCCCAGCAACAGCCCGATGGTAAACAGGATCAGAACGCAGGACATCGTCCAGCGATCGATAGTACGCCACCACTTCGGTAGAATCGGTTCTCCGCGCTGGTCCTGGACCGCGCCATACACCATCTCAGTCATGAGATACCGCCACTCTCTGCCTCGTTAACGCCCCGTTTTCGGGGTCTGGCTACGAGTCTACATGCAATTTGGCGATCAGGCCAGCCTGTTCGCGGGCAAATCGGGATTTCCCGCGCAAGACCCGCGCCGCAGACCCAGACTGCCTGTCAACCGTGTTGCGACGGCCACCGGGCGGGAGGCGGCGGGCTGTCAGACTTTGGTCAGCAGCAGCGGCACATCCAGCAGCCCCGCCACACCGAACAGTTCGGCCCTGGGGGGAGGCGTGTAACCGTTGATCGCATCAGCTTGCAGGGTTCCTGCGGCCGAGGACCAATACCAGTGGGCATTATTGAAACGCGTTGCAGATGTTTCGAGGTTCTTGAAGATGGCTTTGATCTGCACCCCATTGAGAACATTGGGCGACTTTCGTTGCATCATCGCGATTGCCCCGGCAACAAGGGCCGAAGCCCCCGAAGTGCCGCCGAATTCGGTATACAGACCAGCAGGATCGTCCACGGCCTTTTTTCGGGTTTCGACAGCCGCGGCAAGGCTGCCTTCGACATAACCCCGGGGGCCCGGCACGTCCAACGTCACCAACCGTTGAGGTGCGAAATCGACAATCGGGATCGCGTCACCACTGCCATCGCGTTTGAGGTGATGTTTGGGAAGAGCGGCCCGATCCTCCAGATGGAAGTCAGTCGCCGAGGCCGCGTCCCGGTCCAGACGTATTTGATAGCGGTTGTATATCTCACCGTCATCCGAGGGGGCGGACACGGTCAGATCAGCAGAATAGTTCGAATACCCGGACCGGTAGCCATTATAGTTGACGGCCCCCACGGAAATGATCCCATTGGCTGGATCACCGGACAGGCTGGCGGGGTAAATCAATTCACTTCGACCGTCATTGCCAGCCGCGCAGACCACCGGAATTTTCGTGCTGACCCATTCGACGACCTTGTGGAGCGTCGACCACGCCACTGAAATATCGCGCGCGTCACCGTCGGGTTCATCGCGCATCGTCTCGTGCAGGCGCGTCTTTTCGTGCCTGTCCAGACCCGGATAGAACGGTTCGGTAACAGTGGCAGGACGGTCATCATACCCGGGCCAATGGTCCGGGTTCGCTATGTCGCGCGGAAACAGGATGACATGAACATCCTTTTCATGAGCATAAAGAAACGCCGCAATCAACTCTTCCGGGCTGGGTGAGATCGACGTCGTGATCGGAATAACCCTGCTTTTGGGATCAACCCCGTAATACGCCGCGATATTGCCGGTATTGCCGAATTGATCCGCTGCAAAGCTGGTTCCGCAGGCCAGCCCGGCACAGCTGGTGCCGTGCCCGGCATAGCGATCATCATAAGCATCGATGTAACGCTTGACACCGAACCCCGATCTCAATCCGGCAATCACCCGCTGTTCCTGCGACGTCAGGCCCGGAATGCCCAAGGGGTTCTGAATGCCCGACAGATGTTGCACATGTTCTTCGATATGTTCTGCCCCTGCCCCAACGGCCGACCGGTCGATGTATTTGACACCGAACGGGTGGCTGGCCAGATCAAGGGCTTCGTCCCGAATGACCCTGTCCGCCGGAACCGGTCCGGTGTCCGGCGCTTTCAGGTTTGGGTGATGCGGGGCCACGCCCATGTCGATCAGGGCGATCTTCGCCTCGGCCAGAGCAGGGCCTGTGAAATCCCAGATCGCGCTGTCGATTTCCGGGCAGGTCTCTCCGTCAGCGGGCGGGGGCGCCTTGACGGTCAAGGCTTTGATCGCGACCAGGTGCCAGAGATAGTAATATCGTGCGTAGTCTTCGTTTCCTGCGGTCATTTCGTCACCTCGCGTTGATCCTTAACCCAGCCATTCGTCTTGTGCTTCGTCCATCAGTTCGTCCAGAACCTCGGTCAGGTAAGCCACGGTTTTTCTGGCCAGACTTCGCCCGGCGGCTGTGTCGCTTGGGTAGTGCAGACCAGCCCATTCGCGGTTTTCAGCAATCCGCTGGGCGCGGTGGAACAAAGCGACAGTGCCCGGATGTTCAGGGATCAGCCGCGAGAACAGTTCGGCAATCGCGAAGGATTGGTAGGAGTGGTTCGAGGGGTAAGCCGCATGAAAAGGCACCGGGATAAAGGGCCGGATCAGCGGCTGGATGATATTGGGTCTGGGTCGGCTGAAGCGGTTCTTGTAGGTCAGGCCAATCTCATTCGTCAGTTCCAGCAGGATCGTCATTAGCGCGCGGGTCGCATCAAAGCCGCCCTGCTCGTCAATGCCCAGCGGGCTGAGATAGTCATCAATGCCAAAGCCTGCCTGCGTCACGATTTCCTCGCGCCGCGTCGCCTGATTTGACCACTTGAGCCGCCCTTGCAGGATCAGCAGGTATTCGGTTTCCTTCATGCTTTCGTCAGGGCCCGGCGGCGGCAGAAGATCGATGTTTTCCCAGATTTTGCCCAGCAGGCCGGATGCGGGCAGCATTCCGATCCGGCACAGATCGCGCATCTCGCGCCAGCCGAAGGAAGCATCGCTGCCGCCGACGTCAAAATCGCTGCGGTTCCGGTTACGATTGCGATTTCTGTTTCGGTTCCGGTTTCTGTTCCGATTGCGGTTTCTGTTGCGGTTCCGGTTCAGTGCGAATGCCGAAGATGCGCTCATCGCGATTGAGGCCGCGCCGAGGGCAGAGCGTTTCCCGATCTCATCGTCTATCGAATCCATTACACCTGCGTCAGCCTTGAGCGGATCAATGAACCGCTCGTCCTGCATGAAATCACTGAGTTTGCGCAGCGTTTCATCGTCCAACACCTCTGGGTCCAGCGCGTTGATCGCTTTACTGTATTGCAGGTAACTCTCTCTCTGGGCATCGAAAATGAAATTGTTCAGCTCAGATTGGTTCGCCCCCAATGAGGAGCCGAGACCACCGGTTCCGGCAAGGTTCATCAGTTTCACCACTTTGCACGAGATCAGCTCACCACGTCGGACCATCATGCCAAAGTCGTTGAGCGTGGAAACGTAAGACATAAGTAAACCCCCTACTTTTACCCCTACTTTAAGCGTGTTGCGGCAATCCGATCCTGGACAGGCCGCTTTCCATCAGTTGCGCGCTGAACCGTGTTGGCACCGGGAACCGGTCTTGCTGGATGCAGGCCAGCGACATGTCCGGTTCCAAATTAGTCAACCGCTGCAAGGCGAACTCGCCTCGCTGCCGGTCACCTGCGTGCCCGTAAGCCGCAGCCAGATAGCGCATGACGGTTTTGAACTGCGGCTGAACCTCCATCACGGATTCGCCGAACCTGATGGATTTCTCGAACTCGCCATTGACCAGCGCGGCGACGCATCCTGCCCCGTCAAACAGGTGCCGGTACGGGCTGTGCCGCCCGATAAGCCGCGCCTTCTGCGCGGCTTCCACCGCCAGCGCCGGACGATCCGTGTAGCAATAGAGCATGGCGGCGGAATCCCAGCTCATCGCACGATAAGGGCTGAGCTCGAGCGCGCGGTCGACCAGATCCTGCGCCACCGAAAACTCTCGGAACACGTAGGAATGCACGTGAGCGACAAGGCCCAGAACAGTGCCGTTATCCGGGTCAGCCTCGACCGCGCGGCGGGCCAGATCGCGCGCCTGCGCTTCCAGTGTAGCATCCCAGGTGCCGTACCGTTCGCCGACCTTGAATGTTGTGACATAAGCCAGCCACGCAAGGTAGACCGGCTTGGGATCAAGCTCGTAAGCCGCCAGAATATCCGCCTCGAGCTGGTCCAGCCCCGGCCCGGTCATGGTCAGCAGGTGATGCACGGCGGCAACGGCGGTTTTCGCCGCGTGATGGGAGGCCGGATCGCGCATGTGACGCCCGTTCAGCAAAGCCGTCAGCAAAGCGTCGGTGGCATAGCTGATGAACGATGTCAGACCCGAGCAGTTTTGCCCCAGAAAGTCACCCTGATCGGCCACCACATTCTGGCTCCAGATCACTTTTCTGTCTTCCGACCGCATTGCGGTGGCGGACACTTGCAACATGCTGCCACAGGTCGAAGCGCGACACTGAAGGAAAAGATCAGGCCCAGCCGACAGTGGTTCCTTTGGAAGCGCGACCTGCGGCACCCGGTAATCCTGAACCTCGAGCGCTTCGGTTTCGGTAAGGGATTTGGACAGCTGTTCCGCAACGATGTTGGACACGAATGTCGCGGTTTCGGAACTGCCACCGACATCCGGAGACAACAGACCTATCACGAAATTCGGGCGCGGTATGGAGAACGACATCTGCTCGGACCGGAAGGCCGTTGGTTTGGTGGGAACGGGAACCGGCTGTGCTTTTCCGTCCTTCTCATAGGGGACGTCGATGGTTGCGCGGGCCACTTTGAACAGTTCGAGCGTGGCACCGATATTCTTGAGATTGGGCCGCCCGATCGAGTTGAACAGGAAATCCTGCCGCCCGCGCAGCGCATTGCGCACAACGCTTGAGACCAGAACCTCGCCGGATGAGCCGACGCTTTCGATCCGAGCTGCCGTATTCACGGCGTCACCGATGATCTGCTGGTCAACCTCGAACGTGTCGCCAAGATGTATCCCAATTCGATACCCCTTGGCGTACCGGTCGGGGGCATGGGTCAGGACATCCTGCACCCCCAGCGCAGTTTCGACGGCGGCACGCGCACTTGGAAAGACGGCGCACAGTCCGTCACCGGTCAGGCCGGTCACCCGACCCCGAAAGCTGTTAACCAGATCGCTGACGCAGTTCAGATCGCGGCGGATTCTGGCCAGCGTTTCAAGCTCGTCCTCGCGGACGGCGGCAGAGTAATCACATGCATCAAGGAACAGGATCGCCCTGAGCCGCGCCTTGGGGAGGTCGCTTTGATTGTTCAAATTCAGATTAATACCCATGATCGTGTCTCGGAACTCTTTAACTTGTTGAAATGTGCCACCCCGAAAACAGGCAGGCTGGCACGCATCAAAGGCGTGTTGCGATTGCAAATGCAGCCGACGGGTGTGAATGGCGCTGCATTGCGCGGGACGGGCCACGGGCCTGAATGGAAATCACGAGGCATTAATCGGCCCGCTGATGAGATTTGGTTTCTAAAATGCGTTAAGTTCAAAATAATAAGGGTTATTGTATTGTTTTAGTGAACTTCCGTCGACATATTTTTATTTTTGAACATATTTTTCGGTGTAATTTGGCCAATTTACCCGGCACCTGTGGCGCTTGGTGCTTGGCGGGCAAGACGGGCTGATGCGGCAAGACTTCCCGTTAGGAGTGCGCGAGGGCTGATCCCGGTCAAGCACTTGGTATTGAACCGGCCGGATACTCTTGAACCAAGCGGATGGCCCGACACAGTTGCGGCTAACTGACACCGGAAATCGATTCTCCAAAAAGTATCCGAACGTTGTAATGCCTTCACCGTTTCTGCCAGACATGCCTGCCACCACCCTGTTCGGTGGCCCCACTTGTGGTGGGATCAGGTGCCTTGCACAACCTGAACGGTGCCGCATTTTGACCGGACCCGGGCGTGGCTTTCTGCGATCTGCACCCTTCCAGCCCCGCCCCGCGACGCGCGCGCAAAATCCCGACAACCAGCCCGAACCGGCCCCCGTGCAAGGGTGTCACCGCCCGCAGGCCCCGATTTTCCGGGAATCATTCACCTGACAACTAAATCCTTTGCCTCGTGCCCGATGCGCCGGGTTTCACCCTTGTCATCGCCGAAAATCCACGCCAAGGGCGGTGCATGAGGTTCGATACGATCATATTGGGTGCCGGAGCGGCAGGCATGATGTGCGCGGCCCGTTGCGGTGGGCGGGTGCTGGTGATCGACCACGCCAAGGCGCCGGGCGAGAAAATCCGCATCTCGGGCGGAGGGCGGTGCAACTTCACCAATATGTATGCGGGGCCGGGCAACTTCCTGTCGCAAAACCCGCATTTTTGCAAATCCGCGCTGGCGCGGTTTACGCAGTGGGATTTTGTCGATCTGGTGAACCGGCACGGCATCAATTGGCATGAGAAAACGCTGGGGCAGTTGTTCTGTGATGGCTCTTCAAAGCAGATCATCCAGATGTTGCTGGACGAGATGAGCCGCGCCGGCGCCGAGCTTTGGGTGCAGACCGCGCTGCGTGATCTGCGCAAGGAGGACGCCGGATTCGCGCTGGAGGTCGAGCGTGAGGGGCAGCGCCTGCATCTGACCTGTGCCAATCTGGTGCTGGCCACGGGAGGCAAATCCATCCCCAAGATGGGCGCGACCGGGCTGGCCTATGACATTGCCCGACAGTTTGGCTTGCGGGTGACCGACACCCGCGCGGCACTGGTGCCGTTCACTTTTTCGGATGGCCGGTTCAAGGACCTTTCCGGTGTTTCCCTGCCCGTGCGGCTGTCCAATGACCGCACAAGTTTTGACGAAGCGCTGTTGTTCACCCATCGCGGCCTCAGCGGGCCGTCCGTTTTGCAGCTGTCCTCTTATTGGCGCGAAGGTGAGGAGATCGGCGTAAACCTGATCCCCGAACTGCCCCTGTTCGATCTGTTGCGTGCGCAACGGAAAAACGCCGGGCGCAGGGCGCTGACAACGGAACTGGCGCGGCATCTGCCGTCCCGGCTGGTTGAATACCTGAGCCAAGTCATCCCGATGTCCGGCAATCTGGCTGATCAGTCGGACGCGAAGCTGTCTGAACTGGTCGAGGCCCTGTCAGATTGGCGGCTGGTACCGTCGGGAACCGAAGGGTATCGCACTGCCGAGGTGACACTTGGCGGAATAGATACCGATGATCTGTCGTCGAAAACGATGGAGGCCAAGGATGTCCCTGGCCTCTATGCGATTGGCGAAGCGGTGGATGTCACCGGGTGGCTGGGCGGCTACAACTTTCAATGGGCATGGTCATCAGGCCATGCCGCAGGTGTCGCCATTGCCGCCATGAATTAACCTACGACGTTGTAGCCGCGACCGCGCATGCAGTTGCGCACGATCACTTCCTGATTCTGGGTGTTGCTGATCGCACTGGCACCCACACCGACCAGAGCACCAGCGGCCGCCGCGCGACCCAGATCGCTGGCGCTGTTGTCGATAATTGCCGTGGTTGCCGCAGCACCGGCCGCGCCGATGGCGGCAGCGCCCGCGGTGTTGCTGTCCAGCGTCGGACGGGACCGGGCCAGCGCCTGACAATTGGCCAGATCGGACTGGTAGTTCGGGCCCACAGGCCCGTCGACGATAGGAACATAATTCGCCCCGCTATTGGCACAGGCCCCGGCCAGCGCAACGACGGGAAGGATGGAGAGAATTTTGCGTGCAGACATTTTCCGCTTCCTCTTTATTGAACTTAAGGTGACGCAACCTCAATTCCAACAAAGTGTCAATCTGACTGAAAAATGTCCACACGTACCGGCGGGCTGTTGCAGGTGCAGTGTTAGCCCAGCCGTTTTTGCACCTGCGCCGTGAAATCGTCGCCACGCTGTTCGAAATTGTCATATTGATCGAAACTTGCCGCCGCCGGAGCCAGCAGAACGGTCTCGCCCGCCTGCGCATCCTCCATAGCCTGCGCCACTGCCGCCTCCATCGTGGTACAAACCTGTGCGTCGGACGTCAGCTGCATCGCAAAGCCAGCTGCCTCACGGCCGATGACATAGGCTTTGATCACCTGATCCGCTGCTGCGTTCAGGGCTGCGACACCGCCTTCCTTTTCAAGACCGCCACAGATCCAGCGGATATTTTTGAACGCCATAAGCGCTTTCAGGGCGCTGTCGACATTGGTCGCCTTGGAGTCGTTGACATAGGTAACTCCGCCCGCCTCGGCGATGATCTGGCTGCGGTGGGGCAGGCCCGGGAACGAGTGCAGCGCGTCTTCGATCACGCGCGGCGCAAGGCCCAGCGACCGGCAGGCCGCATAAGCCGCGCAGGCGTTCTGGTGGTTATGGGCACCGGGAAGGCCCTTGATCGCGCGCAGGTCGATGGACCCGGCCTGCCGCCCCTTGCGGTATTCCGACAAAAACCCCTTGCGCGCAAAGACCTGCCAACCCGGCCCGGTCAGCTTTCGCGCTACCGAGATACGGATCACACGGTCATCCGCCGGCCCTTCGGCCAGTTGCCCGGCCAGAAACGCACCTTCGGTTTCGTCGATGCCGACAATTGCGCGGTCCGGGCCGCCTTCGGCAAACAGCCTTCGTTTGGCCGCGAAATATCCGCCCATGCCGCCGTGGCGGTCCAGATGATCTGGCGAGAGATTGGTGAACACCGCCACATCCGGGGTCAGCGCGCGAGCCAGTTCCGTCTGATAGCTGGAAAGCTCCAGCACCACGACCGAGCCATCGCCGCCCGGATCGATATCCAGGACCCCGCGCCCGATATTTCCGGCCAGCTGCGCCTCGCGCCCGGCCTCGGTCAGGATGTGATGGATCAGCGCCGCGGTGGTGGATTTCCCGTTCGAGCCGGTGACCGCGATGACACGTGGCGGAGTGTCATAGTTGCTCCATTCCGGCCCCGCAAAAGAGCGGAAGAACAGCCCGATGTCATTGTCGACCGGCACGCCTGCGTCCAGAGCTGCGGCAACCACGGGGTTGGGTTCGGGATAAAGATGCGGAATGCCCGGTGAAACGATGAGCGCGGCAATCGTGTCAAACGCCCCCTGTTTGCGCAGGTCGGCACAGGAGAACCCTTCGCCCTCGGCGTTGGCGCGGGCTGTGGGGTTGTCATCCCAGCAGACCGGTTCCGCCCCGCCTGCGCGCAAGGCGCGTGCCGTTGCCAGACCGGACCGGCCCAATCCCAGAACCGCAACTTTTTGCCCTGAAAAGCCTTTGACCGGGATCATTCTACCCACCTTCTTTGATTTGGATTTGGAGGCCACACTGCACTGAAGAAAATCACAATGACAAGGGGCGTGTCAGGCTTGCGCAGCGGCGCGAGCCGGGCCCAACAGGTGGCAGTAGGGCCGCAGGCCCACCGAACCTGGCGGGAGCCTTACCGCACCTTCAGCGTTGCCAGACCGATCATCGCCAGGATCAGCGAGATGATCCAGAAGCGGATGACAATTGTCGGCTCGGCCCAGCCCTTTTTCTCATAATGGTGATGGATCGGGGCCATCAGGAAGACCCGTTTGCCGGTGCGTTTGAAGTAGAGGACCTGAATGATCACGCTCAGCGCCTCAACCACGAACAGGCCGCCAACAACGGCCAGAACAAGCTCGTGCTTGGTGGCCACGGCAATGGCGCCCAGCGCGCCGCCCAGCGCCAGCGATCCGGTGTCGCCCATGAAGACCGCCGCCGGGGGGGCGTTGTACCACAGAAATCCCAGGCCCGCGCCAAAAAGCGCTGAGGTGAAGATAAAGATCTCACCCGTGCCGGGCACGTAATGCACATCGAGATATTCGGTAAAGTCGACGCGGCCCACGGCATAGGCGATCACGCCCAGCGTCGAGGCGGCGATCATGGCTGGCATGATGGCCAGGCCATCAAGACCGTCGGTCAGGTTTACCGCGTTGGCGGCCCCCACGATCACGACAATCGAGAACGGAATATAGAAGATGCCCAGATTGACCAGCGTGTCCTTGAATACGGGTACAGCCAGCTGGTTCTGCAACGCTTCGGGGTGGTGCAAAGTCGCCCAAAGCGATGCCAGCACGGCGATGATCACGCCCAATGCGAGGCGCATCCTGCCTGAAACCCCCTGCGTGTTCTGTTTTGAGACCTTCGCGTAATCATCCGCGAATCCGATGGCCGCATAAGACAGGGTCACGAAAAGCACCATCCAGACATAAGGGTTATCCAGACGCGCCCAGACAAGGGTCGAGGTCACAAGAGCCCCGACAATCAGCAAACCGCCCATTGTTGGCGTGCCTGCCTTGGAAAAATGCCCCTCGGGGCCATCATTACGGATCGGCTGGCCCTTGCCCTGCTTTCTGCGCAGCACGTTGATCAGGGGTTTTCCGAAGATGAACCCAAAGATCAGTGCCGTCATGAAGGCACCGCCTGCGCGGAAGGTGATATACCGGAAGAGGTTCCAGAAATCCCCGCCATCCGACAGGGCGGTCAACCAGTACAGCATGACAATACCTTTCTCACACGAGGCGCACGGGCGTGATCACCCATCAAGCGCGCCCCCTTGCCCCATTTTGCGCAGACCGTCAACAATCGAGGCCAATCCCATGCTGAGAGAGCCCTTGGCCAGCACAGTATCGCCATCCCTGACCAGCGAAGGCAACTGTTCGGCCATCTCGGCGCTGGTTTCGGACCAGAGACCGCGTTTCGCCGGGGGCAGCGCGTGGTGCAGTGCCCGCATCAACGGGCCTATACAATGCACCTGATCAACATGTGCCATCGCTTTGGCATCGGCCATGGCAGCGTGCATCGCCTCTTCCTGCGCGCCCAGCTCTTTCATATCGCCCAGAAAGGCGATGCGGCGTTTGCCTTGTGAGGCGGCGAGCACATCCAGCGCGGCCGCCATCGAGGTCGGGTTGGCGTTATAGCTGTCATCCAGCAGTTCGATCTGCCCACCGCCGGGCAGAGAAAGGCTTTCCCGTACGCCGCGCCCCTTGACCGGGGACCATGCGCGCAGACCCGCGATAGCGTCATCCAGATCGACACCCAGTTCAACGCAGGCAGCCAAAGCCCCCAGCGCGTTCATGGCGAAATGCGTACCGGCAGAGTTCACGTCAAAACGGAATACCTGATCACCAACGGCAGCTTCGGCAGTCACGGTGTTCGCCCCCTGCTGAACGTCGGTCAGTCGGTAATCCGTTGCGCCTTGGCCGAAATCCACGATCCCGGCCCCGCGCCCAAGTGCCGATTGGCGCAGGATGTCCGCGTAGTTGATATCTGCGTTGACGATTGCCGCGCCACCGGGTTCGAGCCCTTCAAAGATCGCAGCTTTTTCATGGGCGATGCCCGCAACTGACTCGAAGGCTTCCAGATGCACCGCCGCCACGGTGGTGACCAGCGCCACATGCGGGCGGGCCTGTCGGGCCAGCGGGGCAATCTCGCCCGGATGGTTCATGCCAATCTCGATCACCGCGAATTCAGTGTCGCGCGGCATCCGTGCAAGGGTAAGCGGAACGCCCCAGTGGTTGTTATAGCTGGCCACGCTGGCATGGGTTTTGCCTTGTGTTTCAAGGATCACGGCCAGCATTTCCTTGGTCGACGTCTTGCCGACACTGCCGGTCACCCCCACCACACGCGCATTCGTTCTGGCACGAGCCGCCTGCCCCAAAGCCTCGAGCGCCGCCTGCACATCATCAACGATCAGCAGTGGCGCATCAGGCGATACGTTGTTGGGAATATGCGAAACCAAAGCCGCGCCTGCGCCTTTCTCTAGCGCTTGGGCTACGAATTCATGCCCGTCCCGCGCCGCTTTCAGCGCCACAAACAGATCACCGGGTTGAAGGGTGCGCGTGTCGATGGAGACACCATCAGCGGCCCAGTCGGCCGTGACCCGCCCCCCCGTTGCCTGAGCGGCCTCGGATGCTGTCCAGAGCGTCATGCGACCCTCCCGTCCAGCGCGGCGACGGAAATGCTGGCCTGTTCGGCATCATCGAAGGGCAGCACCTGATCGCCAACGACCTGCCCGGTTTCGTGGCCCTTGCCCGCAATCAGCAGTGCGTCGCCGGGTTGCAGGGCATCGATGCCGCGCAGAATGGCTTCGGCGCGGTCGCCGACCTCGGTCACGCTGACGTCGCCCGCTGCCTCGAGCGCACCTGCCATGACAGCGGCGCGTATGGCGGCGGGGTCTTCGCTGCGTGGGTTGTCGTCGGTGACGAAAACCATATCTGCGTGGTTGGCAGCTGCCTTTCCCATCAGCGGGCGTTTCGTGGCATCGCGGTCGCCGCCCGCGCCGACAATGGCGATCAAACGACCCATCACATGCGGACGCAGCGCCTTGAGAGCGGTGGCCACGGCGTCGGGGGTGTGCGCGTAATCCACAAAAACCGTCGCGCCGTTTTCGCGGGTTGCGGCCAGCTGCATACGCCCGCGCACGGTGGTCAGATGCGGCAGCGTTTCAAAAACCCGTTCGGGGCTGTCGCCCGCGGCAATCACCAGCCCGCAAGCCAGCAGGATGTTTTCGGCCTGGAACCCGCCGATCAGGTTCAGGCGGGTCTGGAAGGTCCGGCCCTGCCACGCAAATCGCAGATCCTGCCCGGTGGCATCGAACCGCTGGTTGATCAGGCACAGATCGGCGTCGCCCAACCCGACGGTCAGCACCGATTGACCGCGTGCCTCGGCGATCCGGCGGACCCGAGACCCCTTGGGATCGCTCAGGTTGATAACAGCCGTGCCATCCTGCGGCAGAACCCGGTCGAACAACCCGGCCTTGGCTGCGAAATACGCTTCAAAAGTCTCGTGGTAATCCAGATGATCCTGCGTGAAGTTCGAAAACCCGGCAGCGGTAAGGTGCACGCCATCCAGGCGGCGCTGTTCGAGGCCGTGGGACGAGGCCTCCATTGCGGCGTGGGTCACACCGTTTTCGGCGGCTTCCGCCAGACAGCGATGCAGGGTGATCGGCTCGGGCGTGGTATGGGCCAGCGGTGCGGTCCATGCCCCTTCGACCCCGGTTGTTCCAAGATTGACGGCCGCGTGGCCCAGTTCGGTCCAGATCTGGCGCACAAAGGTGGCAACCGAGGTTTTTCCGTTGGTTCCGGTGACCGCGACAATGGTCTGCGGCATCGCGCCGAACCACAACGCGGCGGCCCCGGCCAGCGCCTGACGCGGGTCTTCGACAACCACCAGCGCCGCATCCGACGCTGCAAGATCAGCTGCTGCGATTTTCGCCCCTTCGGCATCGGTCAGGATGGCAGCGGCCCCCATGCGCAGGGCGTATTGGATGAACGAACCACCATGAACCCGCGTGCCGGGAAGGGCTGCAAACAGGAGACCGTCTTTCACCTCGCGGCTGTCAACGGCCAGACCGGTGATCTCGGGGTTAACCCCGCCTCGCGCGGTCAGGGCCAGTTGGCTGAGTTTCTTTGTCCTTATGCCCATGACCCACCTCTTGCCGGACAGCCTAGTTTGAGGTCAGCGTTATAGCAGCGCCCGCCTCAGGCTCAAGCCGGGGACGCAAGCCCAGCAGAGGCGCCACGCGACCAATAAGTTCGGCAGCTACAGGCACCGCGGTCCAGCCTGCGGTGCGGCGTTTTTCGCCGTATGCCACGATTGAGGGTTCATCCAGCGTGACGATCAGCACATATTTCGGATCATAAGCCGGGAAGATCGTTGCGAAAGTAGCGATGACCTTGTCTTCGTAATACCCGCCGCGCGGTTTGGGCTTGTCTGCCGTGCCGGTCTTTCCAGCCACGTCATACCCCTTCACCTCGCCAAAGCTGGCGGTGCCATCCGTCACCACCTTGCGCAGCATCTTCTGCGCCTGACGCGCGGTTCCCTGCGACATCACGCGAGGGCCGTATTGCGGGCCGTTCTGGCGCAGGATGGTCGGGCTGACATAGTGCCCACCGTTGGCAATCGCGGCATATCCCGCCGCCAGATGCATCGGGCTGGTTGACAGGCCGTGGCCGTAGGAGATGGTCACAGTACTCAGCTCGCCCCATTTCTTCGGCTTCAGCGGCACACCGCCCGTGGCCTCGACAATCTCAAACGGGGTCGGGTCGAACATGCCGAGCGCATTCAGAAAGTCCTGCTGCCGCTGCGCGCCGATCTGCAACGCCAGACGCCCGGTGCCACGGTTCGAGCTGTGGACGATCACATCTGCCACGCTGATCTTGCCGTAATTCTTGCCGTTGAACTCTCCGATCGGGAAGCGCCCGATCTTCATCGGGCCGGATGTATCGATGATGGTGTTCGAGTTTACCAGCCCAAGGTCAACCGCCTGCGCGGCGGTGAAAATCTTGAAGACCGATCCCAGTTCGTACACGCCCTGCACATAGCGGTTGAACAGCGGGCTGTCCGAGGGATCAAACCCTGAGGTCGGCGGGCGTGGGCGATCATTGGGATCGAATGAGGGCAGCGAGGCGGCGGATAAAACCTCGCCCGTATGCGCATTCATCAGAACCGCCGATGCGCCCTTGGCGTTCATGATCTTCATACCGCCGTAGAGCACCTGTTCGACCGCGGCCTGAATGGTCAGGTCCAGCGACAGTTGCAGTGGCTTGTTGCCGTTGGCTGGGTCGCGCAGATAGTCGTCAAACTGCTTTTCCACCCCGGCCACACCGATCACCTCGGCGGCGCTGACGCCCTCGCGGCCAAAGCCGGACCCGCCGAGGATATGCGCGGCCAACTTGCCATTGGGATAGAGGCGCATTTCGCGCGGGCCAAACAGGATGCCGGGATCACCGATGTCGTGCACGGCCTGTTTCTGTTCGGGCGAAATGCGTTTCTTGATCCACAGAAACTTGCGCTTGCCAGTGAAATCCTTGACCAGACGCTCTTTATCTAGATCGGGGAAGATCGCGACCAGCTGATCCGCTGCCGCAATCGGGTCGATCATCAGGGGCGGCTGTGCATAAACGGAATAGGTATCCAGATTGGTGGCCAGAATGCGCCCTTCGCGGTCGACGATATTGGCGCGTTGCATGGCAATCGCGGCCCCCGGCGCATTGGCCAGTGGCTCCTGCACCTCGGACGTTGCCAACATGCCCATGCGGACGCCAACCACCGAGAATGCGCAGAAGAAGAACAGCCCCAGCACCAGCAGACGCCCTTCGGCGCGGGCGCGGGCGCGGTCTTTCATGTCTTCGTGACGTTTGCGAATGTTTTCACGCTCGATCGCCTTAGGGTTTTCGCCACGGGCGCGGGCGTCAAGGATACGGGCCAGTGGACGAAGGGGCGTGCGTGTCATGGGATCTGCACCTCGCCCAAGGCCTGAATGTCGGTGATGGCCTGCAATTCAATGGGGTCAACGATGGGCAGGTCCGGGTCTTCGGCAAAGGCAATCTGATCGGCGCGCCCGAACTGTTCGGCCCGCAGAGGCAGCAGACCAAGGCGTTCAAAATTCAGGTCCGCCAGTTCTCGCAGCCGGTCGGGACGGTTCAAATAGGCCCATTCTGCGTTCAGGACCGCCAACCGCACCTGCGCCATGCCGATCTCGCGTTGCAGGGATTGAGTTTCCTTCACCACCTGTTGGGTGCGATAATTCTCCTGATAGGCCCAAAGCGCCAATCCGAACACAGACAGAGCAGTCAACACATACAAAACACTCTTCATCTTGCCCTTCCCCCCAGTTGAGGCATTCCAATGGCGCGGGCCTCAATTTCCCCCGCCGGAGCATCGGTGCGGATCGCAACACGCAGCTTGGCCGAACGCGCGCGCGGGTTTTCCTGCAATTCCTGTTCGTCGGGTCCTACGGCCTTGCGGGTCTTCAGTGTGAATTGCGGCTGGTCCTGTTCCATCTCGGGCGCATAGCGGTTCGCACGCCCTGTTTTGCCCGCGCGCGACTGAAAGAACCGTTTGACCATCCGGTCTTCGATGGAATGGAAGGTGACAACGGCCAGCTGCCCACCGGGTTTCAGCGCACGTTCGGCGGCCATAAGGCCCTGAAACAACTCTTCATATTCGGCATTCACCGCGATCCGCAGGCCCTGAAAACTGCGTGTTGCGGGATGCGATTGCCCCGGTTTCGGGCGTGGCAGACAGGATTCGACAATCTCGGCCAGACGCAGGGTCGTTGTGATCGGCGCCTCGGTTCGCGCCCTGACAATTGCCTTGGCAATCCGGCGGCTGGCGCGTTCTTCGCCATAGTGGAACAGGATATCAGCCAGTTGCGCCTCGGTCGCCGTGTTCACCAAATCGGCGGCGCTTTCGCCTTGCTGGCTCATGCGCATATCCAGAGGGCCGTCCTTCATAAAGGAAAACCCGCGCTCGGCCTGATCCAGCTGCATCGAGGACACGCCAAGATCTAGTACAACGCCGTCCAGATCCTGCGCATATTCGTCCATGCGCGAGAATACGCCGGGCTGCATCACCAGCCGGTCGCCGTAATCCTGCGCCCAATCTGCTGCCATTTCAAAGGCCAGCGGGTCACGGTCTACACCGATGACCTTGTCTGCCCCGGTCTCCAACAACCCGCGCGTATAGCCGCCCGCGCCAAACGTGCCGTCCAGCCAGATGCCGGTGACCGGCGCAACCGCAGCCAGCAAGGGGCGCAGCAGAACGGGGATATGTGGTTTTTCAGATGAGGACGCAGCGCCGGCCATGCCGTTACGCATCCCCGGTGCCATCTAGGAACTGCATCGGATCAAAATCGTCCGGCAGATCATCCATCCATTCTTCGGTCTTGGCCAGCTCCTCGACCTCGTAGGTCTCGGGCTTCCATATCTGAAAGGTGTCGCCTGCGGCAATAAAGAACGCCTCGCCTTCGAGGCCGATCTTGCTACGCAGCTTGGCGGGCAGCACAAGACGCCCGGTTTCGTCCACGTTAGTCGGGAAGGACTGACCGTGGAACATGCGCTGCAACATCCGCCGCTGCATCGAGCCGCGCGGCAGGGCATCGATCTTGGCATCGACCTCGTCAATCGCCTGCATGGTATAACATTCAAGGAACTTGCGGCGGTGGTCGCCATAGACAATCACCAGTTCAGGGTTGTCACCGGGCTGCCAGTTGGGATCGGACGATTCAAGCACGCGGCGAAACGAGGCCGGGATCGATACCCTGCCCTTCGTATCCACCTTGTGGTGGCTTTCACCTCTAAACCTGCGCGCCAAGACGACTGTCCCTTTCGCTTGCGCCCCACCTTGAATTCACGTTCCCCCCGGATGAAAAACGGCGGGTTGATCTGCTGCCACTGATCAACCCGCCGCATTGACCCGCTTTGCGGGATGTCCAGCTGCGCGCGCCACCTGGGGGGATGTCTGCTCGCCCGCGCGCCGGATCTCTTGGTTGATGAAAGCGAGATGCCTGTATGAAACCTGAATATTTTTGGTCGGGGTCGTTTGGTGCCCCTGCTGCCTCGTCCTCATCGGATGTATTAGGGATGCCATGGGATTTTATGGAAATCAATAGGAATTTTGCGCAACGTGTCATGAGGAACACGGCCAGAACGGAATATCATTGAAGGACTCGAGATCCGCGACACCAGTATTAGCGGAAGATGAAAAATCAACCCCTATATATAGGAGAATTCTTCAGTTGAAATTTTTCCCGCGATTTCCCAAGAATTTTGCCGGATTTTCTTTTGGACTGGAAATATTGGCCTCAAATGCACAATCAGCCCTTCGAATCGTTCAGAATTTCGGGTCGTTTTCCGGCAATCCCCCCCACGCGACCACATCGCCCCATGATTTCCCACGCGCGATTCACCCAAGCCTTGTCAACATCGGAACGGATATGTTTTGCCCAATTTCCCGCCGAGTGCGCTCAATTCAGAGGCAGACCATCGGGAAGGGCCAGATGCCGCCGACAAAGCTGACCTAGGGTCGACCCCATATTTTCAAGGCGCATCGCGGCAAGAAGAAAAAACTGAGCCAATCTATGCGTTTGCTGCATAGCAGCATTGATGTCGTGACCCATTGTGCAATTGCAGCATTTGCCTATCTTCAATCTCAAGCAAGGGCCGGACGATACCGGCAAGACAAAAAGATACGGATGATGAGCATGGCAGTCGCAAGCACGCATACAGCAGTAAAGAACGCACCGGCGTTCGGTTTTGGCGCAGTTCTGGAAAACGCAAAGACCCGGTTCGTGCGCTACCGCCTGTACCGCCAGACCGTCAATGAACTGTCCGCTCTGTCGAACCGCGAGCTGGCCGATCTTGGCCTGCACCGCTCGATGATCCGCCGTGTTGCGCTGCAGGCGGCAAACGAACAAACCGCGCGGTAAGCGCGACACGTATACTGAGATCAGGCCCTTCCTCCTCCCTTAGGGTCTGTAATCAGCGGCAACGTCTTCCTCCTCCCTGACGTTGCCGCACCTTATACCGGCCTCAACCTGCCGGACACGGATACATCGGGGCGTCCTCCTCCCTGCCTTGATGTTGAAAGCGCGCGGCGATGTCTTCCTCCTCCCTGACATCGCCGCGTCTTCCTCATACCGGGTTCAAACCCGGGCTCGCATACATCAGGGCTCTCCTCCTCCCTGCTCTGATGTTGACAAGACGGCGGTTCCCTCTCCTCCTCCCTGGGAACCGCCGTTTTTTGTTTTTCGGACACTGGTGTAGGATGGCGTCCTGACTTCTGATGCGGAGGATGCCATGGCCGCCTATTTCATTGCACAGATCAACATTCACGACCCGGACGGGTACCAGGCCTATCTGGCGGGTTTCATGCCGATCTTCGACCGCCACGGCGGTCGCCTGCTGACGGTCTCATCCAAACCGGTCGAACGGATCGAAGGCGATTGGCCCGAAGGCGGGATTGTGTTGATGGAGTTTCCGGATCTTGCAGCAGCGAAAGCCTGGAAGGACGACCCGGATTACATTGATCTGGCGAAGATCCGACAGGCCACCGCAACCACCAATCTGGTTCTGGTCGACGGGATATGACGGTTCAGAACGGGACGTCATCCTTGTTGGTCAGAAAACGCGAGACCACTTTCTTGATACCCGCCTTGTCAAAATCGACCTCGACCTTGTCGCCTTCGATCCCGATCACCGCGCCATAGCCGAATTTCTGGTGAAACACCCGCTCGCCCAGCGTGAAACTGGCCAGTGCGGTGGCGTCGATCACCGTGTTGCGGCTTTCGCGGGGTTGCGACATGCCATATTGGCCCTGCCGCGCCTGCAACCGTCTCCAGCCCGGCGAGTTATAGACATTGGCTTCGGCCGCGCGGGTTTCTATGCCCGCCGTCTGATGACCGCCGCCATAAAGGCCCGGAGGTGTCAGCACATCGACATGGTCCTCGGGCAACTCGTCAATGAAGCGCGAGGGCATGGAATTCTGCCATTGCCCAAATACCCGCCTGTTGGCGGCGAAGGAAATCGTACAAACCTCTTCGGCACGGGTTATGCCAACATAGGCCAGACGGCGTTCTTCCTCGAGCCCCTTGAGGCCGGTTTCGTCCATCGACCGTTGCGAGGGGAACAGCCCGTCTTCCCAGCCCGGCAGGAAGACGACGGGAAACTCCAGCCCCTTGGCCGCGTGCAGGGTCATGATCGAGACCTTGGCCCCGTCACCGTCCTGTTCATTGTCCATGACCAGGCTGACATGTTCCAGAAACCCTTGCAGGTTCTCGAAATTGTCAAGTTGGTTGACCAGTTCCTTGAGGTTTTCCAGACGCCCCGGCGCTTCGGGGGTCTTGTCGTTCTGCCAATGGGCCGTGTAGCCGGATTCGTCGAGGACGATCTGTGCAAGCTCAATATGCGTATGCTCGGGCGCGCCATAGCGGATCGGCGAAACCCCGTCATCAATAACCGTGTCATCATCGACTTCAATCCGGGGACCGCGTGTCATCGCATTCCACCGGGCCAACCCGTCGATCAATTCGCGCAGGGCTTTGCCGCCCTTGCCCTTAATCAGCCCGTTTTCGACTGCAATCCGCGCACCTTCGACCAGAGACACGCCATTCTCACGCGCCACAATCTGAATGGTCTGCTGCGCCTTGTCGCCCAGTCCGCGTTTCGGCGTGTTCACGATCCGCTCGAAGGCCAGATCATCTTCGGGGCTGACCACCAGCCGGAAATAGGCCATGGCATCGCGGATCTCCATCCGCTCGTAGAAACGCGGGCCGCCGATCACCTTGTAGGGCAGACCGATGGTCAGGAACCGGTCCTCGAAGGCGCGCATCTGGTGGCTGGCGCGCACGAGAATTGCCATCTCATCAAGGTTCATCGGACGGATACCGCGCGTCCCGCCCTGCATGGCGTCGATTTCCTCTCCGATCCAGCGGGCCTCTTCCTCGCCATCCCAATGACCGATCAGGTTGACCTTGTGGCCGTCTTTGGCATCGGTCCAAAGCTCTTTACCCAAGCGGCTTTCGTTGCCCCGAATGACGTTCGATGCAGCCGCCAGAATATGCGGGGTCGAGCGGTAGTTCTGCTCCAGCCGCACCACATACGCACCGGGAAAGTCCTTTTCGAACCGCAGGATGTTGCCGACCTCGGCCCCGCGCCAGCCATAGATCGACTGATCGTCATCGCCCACGCAGCAGATGTTCTTGTGTCCACCGGCCAGCAGGCGCAACCACAGGTACTGGGCGACGTTGGTATCCTGATACTCATCCACAAGGATGTAGCGGAACCAGCGCTGGTATTGTTCCAGAACATCCGGGTGGGTCTGGAAAATCGTGACCATGTGTAGCAGCAGGTCGCCAAAATCCACCGCGTTCAGCTCGCGCAGGCGAGTTTGGTACTGAGCATAAAGCTCAATGCCCTTGTTGTTATAGGCCCCGGTATCCGCCGCAGGCACCTTGTCGGGCGTCAGCGCCCGGTTTTTCCAGTCATCGATAATTCCCGCCAGCATTCGTGCCGGCCAGCGTTTGTCATCGATATTGGCAGCCCGAACCAGTTGCTTGAGCAGGCGCAGCTGATCGTCGCTGTCCAGAATGGTGAAGTTCGATTTCAGATCGACCAGTTCCGCGTGGCGGCGCAGCAGTTTGACGCAAATGGAATGGAAGGTGCCCAGCCATGGCATTCTTTCGGCGGGTTGACCCAGCAGGCGGCCCACTCGTTCCTTCATCTCGCGCGCGGCCTTGTTGGTGAAGGTCACCGACAGAATCTCGTTCGGGCGCGCGCGCGCCGTGTTGAGCAGATGCGCAATCCGGGCCGTCAGCGCCTTGGTCTTGCCGGTCCCCGCCCCGGCCAACATCAGAACCGGGCCGTCCAGATGTTCGACCGCGTCACGTTGCGCCGGGTTCAGCTCATCCAGATAGGGCGAAGGGCGCACGGCCATAGCCCGCGCCGACAGGGATGCGCCTTCGAAGGCGTCCATTTCGTCAAAACTGCTCATGACCCCAAACTACGCCGGATGGAGGCCGAGGGAAAGAGTTTGTTCACGGCTTGTTCGCGGAGTTTTTTCACGTCTTTTTGCATTCAATTCTAAACAAAGATGCCGCTGCCCTGTGGGGCTGTTAACCCTCTGTCAAGTCCTGGCCCGGATGCTGACCCCATTGCTGCGGGAGTGGAACAGATGGAAGCGAAGGAACTGACGGGCGGGTCGTCACGGCTGAGACTTGTGGGCGTTACCCTGATTCTGATCGCGCTGACAGCGGCAGCGGGATGGGGCATCTATGCGGCCCCTGCCCCGGTTGTGGACCGCATGTTGGAATCGGATTTGCGAAAAGACGCCATGCAGCTAAGCCGTCAGGTCGAAAGCCATCTGGACGATCTGGATGCAACGTTTCGGTACCATGAGCTGCACGAGCATGACGCGGAATTCCTGATGCTGCTGCCCGAAACCTCGGACATCTACCGGTTCAAACTGTTTGATGCGTCCGGTCAGGTGTTCTGGTCGACCCGTGCCAGCGATGTGGGGGCGGTGAATACAAAACCGTACTTTCAGTCGGTCGTCGCCGCCGGAAGCATTTATTACAATCACGCGGAAAAACCCGCGGCAGAGGTTGACTCGATCGACAATGACCCAGCCGGACATGCAGGCCCAAACACCCGACATGTGGCCGAGGTTTATACACCAATCGTCAGGGACGGCGTTTTCCTTGGCGCTATCGAATTTTATTCGGACATCACCAATCTCAGAACCCTGTTCATCACGCGCGTGCGCCTGTCGCTGGCGTTGCTGAGCAGTGTCGCGTTGCTGGCGCTGGCCACGGTCATCCTGATCGTCCACCGCACCAACCGCCGTCAGATGCGTGATCTACACAAGCGCGCCGTGAAAGAACGCGAACTGATGGGAGAGCAGCTTCGCCTGGCGCGTGAGGTGCGCCTGCTGGGCGAGTTGAACGAGTGGCTGCAATCAAGCCGCTCACTGGATGAGCTTTTCGACATGGTAGCGCGCTTTATGACCCATATACTGCCTAAGGCCGAGGGGAGCGTGTACGTCTATTCCAACTCGCGCGATGTGCTGGACGGGTGTGCCAGCTGGAACGGGGGAACGCATAAATCCCATATCCATCCGGAAGGATGCTGGGGTTTGAGGCGCGGCCGGACTTACGAGTTCGGTGCATCCGAGATCGATTTTGTCTGCGAACATGCCGAACCGCATGACGGGCGGCCCTATTTCTGTTTTCCCATTCTGGCCCACGGGGAAACCGTTGGTCTGTTGCATCTGCGCGCGGCTGAGGGGCGAGAGGCCTGTTTCCACAAAAGCCGCAAGCTGGCGCAGCTGTGCGCCGAACAGATCAGCATGGCAATCGCCAATGTCCGTATGCGCGATCAGCTGCATGACCAATCGGTGCGCGACCCGCTGACCGGGCTGTTCAACCGCCGCCACATGACCGAGACATTGCGCAAGGCCATCAGCCGCAGCCAGCAGACCGGTGCGGCGCTGAGCCTGATTGCTGTGGACGTGGATCACTTCAAGAAATTCAACGACACGCATGGTCATGACGCCGGAGACATGGTGTTGCGCGCGGTCGGCGCGGCGCTGGAACAGGGCTGCGACCGGGACGAGATCGCCTGCCGCATCGGCGGTGAGGAATTCATGCTGATCCTGCCCGACAACAGCCCCGAAGATGCCATGACCCGGGCCGAGCAGTTTCGCCAGTCGGTCGAGGCGGTCATTGTCCGCTATGGCGAAAAGGCCCTGCCCCGTATCACAATCTCGGTCGGGGTCGCGCATTACCCCGCCCACGGCACCATGCCGCAGGATCTGATGCGTGCCGCGGATGATGCGCTGTATGTCGCCAAGGACAAGGGGCGCAATCAGGTTCACGTCGCCGCCGGGGCGCTGGAGCAGGCCAGGCGCGTTCCCGCAACGGGTAAACGCCCATCGCCGGAAGTCGCTTGAAAACCTTGCCGAATCGCCCCGCAGGTCCGATCAATCCTTATGGACCTGCACAGTACCTATCCCGGTATTCCCGATCTGAAACGCCGCGCACGCCGTCGGCTGCCGCACTTCGTATGGGAATACATCGACAGTGGCACCGGGATAGAAACGACGCGGCATCGCAATCGAAAGGCGCTGGATGATGTCCGTCTGAGCCCCTCGATCCTGCATGGGGAACTTGAATTCGATACGTCGGTGAAATTCTTGGGCGGCACCTGTCCTTTGCCCTTCGGTATTGCGCCGATCGGGATGTCCGGCCTGGTTTGGCCCGATGCGGAGCGGTTGCTGGCACAGGCCGCCGCCAAGGCAGGCATTCCCTATTCGCTGTCGACGGTGGCCAGTCAGAGCCCCGAAGACCTGGCCCCCTATCTGGGTGAGACCGCGTGGTTCCAGCTGTATCCGCCAAGGGACCCAGATATTCGCATGGACATGCTGAACCGGGCCCGCCGGGCGGGATTTCGAACTCTGGTTCTGACCGCTGACGTCCCTGTCGCCTCACGCAGGGAACGGCAGACGCGCTCGGGCCTGCGGCAGCCGCCGAAACTGACACCGCGCCTGCTGGCACAGATCGCCCAAAGACCTGCATGGGCCCTGGGCATGCTGCGCAGCGGCGTTCCGCACATGCGCACACTGGACAAGTATATCGATGACCCTGGTGATCTGCCGCCGACGGCCCATGTCGGATACCTGCTGCGAACCTCGCCGGATCTGGATTACGTCAAATGGCTGCGCGATCATTGGGATGGACCGTTCGTCGTGAAAGGCATACTGCGCCCCGAGGACACAGACAGGCTGGAACAGGTGGGTGTGGACGCCCTGTGGGTGTCGAATCACGGGGGCCGACAGTTCGATGCAGCCCCGGCCAGCGTCGAGGTTCTTCCCGCAATCCGGAGCACGACCCGCCTGCCGCTGATTTTCGACAGCGGTGTCGAAGGCGGGCTGGATATCCTGCGTGCGCTTTCGCTGGGCGCAGATTTCGTCATGTTGGGACGCGCATTTCTGTACGGTCTTGCGGCACTTGGCGCAAAAGGCCCCGCGCATGTGATCGATATCCTGAGGCAGGATCTGCACGCGAATATGGGTCAGATGGGACTGGCCGATCTGTGTCAGTTTGAGACGAAATGCTAAATTATTGATGCTGCAACGCGGCATCCCTATAAGTGTGCCGAGGCCAAAGGGCGTTTGCGAGCGATAACATGCCGGTTCTACCCAGAAGAACGGATGTACCTGTGCGTATTCTCCGCCCATTAAGACGCCCAAACACCAAAGACCGGGACCTGATATGACAGACTTCAACAAGATCCTGATCGCCAATCGCGGCGAGATTGCCATCCGCGTCATGCGCGCAGCAAACGAGATGGGCAAACGCACCGTCGCTGTTTACGCTGAAGAAGACAAACTGGGCCTGCACAGGTTCAAGGCGGATGAGGCCTATCAGATTGGCGAGGGCATGGGTCCGGTCGCGGCGTACCTGTCGATTGACGAGATCATCCGCGTGGCCAAGCATTGCGGCGCGGACGCGATCCATCCGGGCTATGGCCTGCTGTCCGAAAACCCGGATTTCGTGGATGCCTGTGTCAAGAACGGCATCACCTTCATCGGCCCCCGGGCCGAGACCATGCGCGCATTGGGTGACAAGGCCAGCGCGCGGCGCGTGGCCATTGCGGCCGGTGTGCCTGTCATTCCGGCCACCGAGGTCTTGGGTGATAAGATGGACGCGATCCGCAAGGAGGCCGCCGAGATCGGATACCCGCTGATGCTCAAGGCGTCCTGGGGCGGCGGCGGACGCGGGATGCGCCCGATCCAGTCGGAAGACGAGCTGGAAGAAAAGGTTCTGGAAGGCCGCCGCGAGGCTGAGGCCGCCTTTGGCAATGGCGAGGGTTATCTGGAAAAGATGATCACCCGTGCCCGCCATGTCGAGGTTCAGATTCTGGGCGACAAGCATGGTGAGATTTATCACCTTTATGAACGCGACTGTTCGGTCCAGCGCCGGAACCAGAAGGTCGTCGAACGCGCCCCTGCCCCTTACCTGAGCGAAGAACAGCGCGCCGAAATTTGCGAACTGGGCCGTAAGATCTGCGCCCATGTGAATTACGAATGCGCAGGCACTGTCGAGTTCCTAATGGATATGGAGACCGGCAAATTCTACTTCATCGAGGTGAACCCCCGCGTACAGGTCGAACACACGGTCACCGAAGAAGTCACCGGGATCGACATCGTTCAGGCGCAGATCCTGATCGCCGAGGGCAAAACGTTGGCCGAGGCCACCGGCGCCGCCAGTCAGGCCGAGGTGCATCTGAACGGTCACGCACTGCAGACACGGATCACCACAGAAGACCCGCAGAACAATTTCATCCCCGACTATGGCCGGATCACCGCTTATCGCTCGGCCACGGGCATGGGCATTCGTCTGGATGGCGGAACCGCGTATGCGGGCGGTGTCATTACGCGGTATTACGACTCGCTTCTGACAAAGGTCACCGCCTGGGCGCCGACGCCCGAGAAGGCGATCAGCCGGATGGACCGCGCCCTGCGCGAGTTCCGTATTCGCGGCGTCAGCACCAATATCGATTTCGTCATCAACCTGCTGAAGCACCCGACCTTCCTGTCGAATGAATACACCACCAAATTCATCGACACGACGCCGGATCTGTTTGCCTTCAAGCGCCGCCGCGACCGGGGCACCAAGGTTCTGACCTATATCGCCGATATTACGGTGAATGGTCATCCCGAAACCAAAGGCCGCCCCGAGCCGCGCGCCGACCTGAAAGTCGCCAAGCCCCCCGCGCAGAAGGCCGAGCCGCGGATGGGCACGCGCAACCTGCTGGAGCAGAAAGGCCCGCAGGCCGTGGCGGACTGGATGAAAGCGCAGCGGCAGCTGCTGATCACCGACACCACCATGCGCGACGGGCACCAGTCGTTGTTGGCGACCCGGATGCGGTCGATCGACATGATCAAGGTGGCGCCAACCTATGCCGCGAACCTGCCGCAGCTGTTCTCGGTCGAGTGCTGGGGCGGTGCGACGTTTGACGTGGCCTACCGGTTCCTGCAGGAATGCCCCTGGCAGCGTCTGCGCGATCTGCGCGAGGCGATGCCGAACCTGATGACGCAGATGCTGCTGCGGGGCGCAAACGGGGTTGGGTACACCAATTATCCCGACAACGTGGTGCAGGAGTTCGTGCGCCAGGCATCGAAAAACATCGACGTCTTCCGCGTCTTCGACTCGCTGAACTGGGTCGAGAACATGCGCGTTGCGATGGATGCTGTAATCGACAGCGGCAAGATCTGCGAGGGTACCGTTTGTTATACCGGCGATATTCTGGACCCTGACCGCGCCAAGTATAACCTGAAATACTATGTCGGAATGGCCAAGGAGTTGCGCGACGCAGGCGCGCATGTTCTGGGTCTGAAGGATATGGCGGGCCTGCTGAAACCGGCCTCGGCCAAGATTCTGATCCGGACGCTGAAGGAAGAGGTTGGACTGCCGATCCACTTCCACACCCATGACACGGCCGGTATCGCCAGCGCGACCATCCTTGCCGCCTCTGAGGCGGGAGTGGACGCGGTGGATTGCGCGATGGACAGCTTCAGTGGCAACACGTCCCAGGCAACGCTGGGCACTGTGGTCGAGGCGCTGCGCCATACCGACCGTGACACCGGGTTGGACATCAAGGCGATCCGCGAGATCAGCGATTACTTCGAGGCTGTGCGTGGCCAATATGCGGCCTTCGAATCAAGCCTGCAGGCCCCGGCGTCCGAAGTGTATCTGCACGAAATGCCGGGTGGTCAGTTCACCAACCTCAAGGCACAGGCACGCAGCCTGGGTCTGGAAGAGCGCTGGCACGAGGTCGCGCAGATGTACGCCGATGTGAACCAGATGTTCGGTGATATCGTAAAGGTAACGCCCTCGTCGAAGGTTGTTGGTGACATGGCGCTGATGATGGTCAGTCAGGGCCTGACCCGCGAGCAGGTCGAGGATCCGGCGACAGATGTGGCCTTCCCCGAATCGGTCGTCGATATGATGCGCGGCAATCTGGGCCAACCTCCGGGCGGATTCCCGAACACCATCATCAAGAAAGTGCTGAAGGACGAGGCCCCCAACACCCAGCGCCCCGGCAAGGACGTGCCTGCCGTCGATCTTGAGGCCACCCGCGCCGAGTTGTCCAAGCAGTTGGAAGGCAAAGAGGTCGATGACGAGGATCTGAACGGGTACCTGATGTATCCCAAGGTGTTTCTGGATTACATGGGCCGTCACCGGATTTACGGCCCGGTCCGCACCCTGCCCACGCGCACCTTCTTCTACGGCATGGAGCCCGGCGAAGAGATCACGGCCGAAATCGACCCCGGCAAGACGCTGGAAATCCGGTGTCAGGCCATTGGCGAAACGGATGAAAAGGGCGAGGTCAAAGTGTTCTTCGAGCTCAACGGCCAGCCGCGTGTGATCCGGGTGCCGAACCGGATGGTCACATCAACCACTCAGGCGCGCCCCAAGGCCGAGGTCGGCAACCCCGATCATGTCGGGGCGCCGATGCCGGGTGTTGTGGCCACTGTTGCCGTGACCGCGGGCCAGCAGGTCAAGGAAGGTGACATGCTGCTGACCATCGAGGCGATGAAGATGGAAACCGGCATCCATGCCGAGCGTGATGCGACCGTCAAAGCCGTGCATATCCAGCCCGGCGGCCAGATTGACGCAAAGGACCTTCTGATCGAACTGGAATAAGACGGAAAACAACCTAATGTTCATCAGGCCGTGTGGGAGACCGCACGGCCTTTTTCTATGATTGAGCGGAGACCCATTATGCTTGCAATCACCCCGATCTATGCGGCCCTGATCGCAATTCTCTACGTCGCACTCAGCGTCAAAGTGATCCTGCAACGACGCAGCGACAAAATCTCGGTCGGGGACGGCGGCAGCAAGCTGATGATCAAGGCGATACGGACACACTCGAACTGCGCCGAATACGCCCCGATTTCCCTGTTGCTGATTGCTATGGTCGAGTTGCAAGGCGCGGCCGGAATATTGGTTCATCTGCTGGGGCTGATGTTGCTGGCGGGGCGTCTTTTGCACGCGTACGGATTTGGACGGACACCACAGATCGTCATCCTGCGGCAGGCCGGCATGAGCCTGACATTCCTCGCCATTCTGGGTGCGGCCTTGGCAAACCTGATTCTGGCGCTTTAGGCCGTCTGGCGGGTGTTACCCTGCCAGAACGGTTGTTTCGATCTGCGGTGCGCCCAGCAGAACCGGTGTGAACCGGTCATGTTCATGCCGGTCCGGTTTCAGGATGGCAGCCCCGATCAGAATCATCGCAGCAAGCATCACGATCTTCAGGTCCGCAACGGATATCATGACGGCACCTCCCGCCTGTGTTTTATTGATTTGCAATACGGGTTGAACGGGTCACGGGCCGGATTCCGTCGAAAAGATTTTTCCCGCTTTTTGTGTTTTTCCGCTTGCAGCCCCGCGTGGGAATTTATACATCCCTCCTCACTCAACGGCGCGGGCGTAGCTCAGGGGTAGAGCATAACCTTGCCAAGGTTAGGGTCGGGCGTTCGAATCGCCTCGCCCGCTCCATTGAGAGGTCTTCGGACCACATATGTATCTGATGCGGGCGTAGCTCAGGGGTAGAGCATAACCTTGCCAAGGTTAGGGTCGGGCGTTCGAATCGCCTCGCCCGCTCCAGATACCAAACGTTCCGAACATGCTGGTTCTTTGCACCGCGTTGCGGCATCCTGAATGCAATTCACAACACGGGATTTCTGCATGTCTGAATATATTATACGCCCCTTGACCGCTGATGAGTTGCAGGAGGCCGTGGATTGGGCCGGGCGCGAGGGGTGGAATCCGGGCCATCACGATGCCTTGTGTTTTCGCAGCACCGAACCTGACGGGTTCCTGGGTGGTTTTCTGGATGGCGAAATGATCGCGTCTGTCTCGGCGGTGAATTATGACGATGATTTTGCCTTTTTGGGTTTCTACATCGTCAAGCCGGAATACAGACACCATGGCCACGGGCTTGAGATTGCGCAGCATGCGCTGGCCCATTGTACCGGGCGCAACATGGGTCTGGATGGCGTGGTCGAGCAGCAGGACAACTACCGGAAATCCGGGTTCACCTTTGCCTATAACAACTACCGCTTTTCAGGGCGGATTGCCGATATCCTGCGCGCGCTGGCACCGACCGCTGGTGTTGACGTGCTGAGCACGGTTTCTGATGCGTTAAGGGACTATGACCGTCAGCTTTTCCCAGCCCGGCGCGATGCGTTCCTGCATGGTTGGCTGAGCGCAAGCGGCCATGTGTCCCGCGTGTTTCTCGAAGACGGGCAGATCAAAGGCTATGCCACGCTGCGCCCCTGTCAGACCGGATACAAAGTCGGGCCGTTATTTGCGGACCGCGCCGACATTGCCGAAGCGCTGCTTGCAAGCGTGTTAAAGGCTCTGCCCGAAGATCAAAGCGGGCAAGAGGTGTTCATCGACATGCCACAGCCCAACAACGCCGCCTTTGCATTTGCCGACAGGCTGGGGCTTGTGAAAGTGTTCGAAACGGCCCGGATGTATTCCGGCGATCAGCCGGATATCGACCTGAGCCGCATCTATGGCGTGACAACGTTTGAGTTGGGTTAGAACGCCTTGAACGTCATCGTCGTCAGCGAGCGTTCGATATCGGGAATCACCAGCAGGTGTTCGTTGATGAAATGGCCCACATCCTCGGTTTCGGGGATGTAGAGCTTGAGCATCAGATCAAACTCACCGCTGGTGGAGTAAAGCTCTGAGTGTATTTCGCGCAGGGCGATTTCCTCGGCGACCTTGTAGGTGGTGCCGGGTTTGCAGCGGATCTGGATGAATACGCAGGTGGACATGGCTTGGCCCTGTTGGTTCATGTTGTCTGCAAGCTGACATGGTGCCGGGCCGGGTGCAATCCCTTGCAACAGTTTGCAGCGATTGCAACGCATGGTCTGGATCAACCCGCCCCACCCCGTCTATAAGCGCGCCTGTAGCAAAAGGATTTCGCCCATGCGCACCGCTTCGATCAGCCGCAAAACCGCCGAAACCGAAATTTCGGTCTCGGTCAATCTGGATGGCACCGGCACCTATGACAATCAGACCGGCGTCGGGTTCTTTGACCATATGCTGGACCAGCTGGCGCGCCACTCGTTGATCGACATGACGATCCGCGCCAAGGGTGACTATCACATCGACGATCACCACACGGTCGAGGATACCGGCATCGCGCTGGGGCAGGCTTTGACACAGGCCCTGGGCGACAAGAAGGGTATCCGGCGCTATGGCGAATGCCATCTTCCGATGGATGACGCGCAGGTGCGCTGTGCGCTGGACCTGTCGGGCCGCCCGTTCCTGATCTGGAATGTCGATCTGCCGACGCAAAAGATCGGAGCGTTCGACACCGAACTGGTGCGCGAGTTTTTTCAGGCGCTCAGCACCCATGGCGGCATCACCCTGCATATCGACCAACTGCACGGCTTCAACAGCCACCACATCGCCGAGGCCGCGTTCAAGGCTGTTGCGCGCGCGTTGCGCGACGCCGTCGAAACCGATCCGCGCAAGGCGGATGCGATTCCGTCGACCAAGGGCGCGCTGTAAATGCTGACAGCCATCATCGACTATGAAAGCGGCAATCTGCATTCAGCGGAAAAGGCGTTTCAGCGCATGGCGCAAGAGGTCGGCGCTGGTGACGTTGTTGTCACCTCGGACGCGGATGTGGTTGCGCGCGCGGACCGACTGGTTCTGCCCGGTGATGGTGCCTTCCCGGCCTGTGCTGCCGAGCTGCGCGGCCATAAGGGTATTTATGACGCGATGGTCGAGGCGGTCGAACAGAAGGGCCGCCCGTTTCTGGGCATCTGCGTTGGCATGCAACTGATGGCAACCAAAGGCCATGAATACACCGAGACCGATGGTCTGGGCTGGGTGGCAGGCGACGTCGTTCGGATCGAACCGTCAGATGCCGCGCTGAAAGTGCCGCATATGGGCTGGAACGATCTGGTTCTGGAAAGCGATCATCCAGTTTTCAACGGGGTGAAATCAGGCGATCACACCTATTTCGTCCATTCCTACCACTTTCGTGTAAACAACCCGGCACAGCGGTTGGCTTATGTGGACTATGGGCAAGACGTCACGGCCGTGATTGGCCGCGACACGATGGTTGGGATGCAGTTTCACCCCGAGAAAAGCCAGGATGTTGGCCTGCGTATGCTGGGCAACTTCCTGACCTGGAAGCCCTGAGGCTTACTGAACCCGCGTCCAGGTTTGACCGCGGCAGATCAGACCGCCCGCCACGCATCCCTTGACGGTCAGTTTGTTCTGGCCGTCCAGCGACATTTTCGAGTTGTAGGTTTTGTCCCGGTCCGGTGCCCAGATCTTGCCGCTGTCATAGCTGCCGCCCCCTTCGGGGACCATGTCCCAGATGATCTTTTTGCCAAGGTTCTCATATTCCAGCTGCTGGTTACCATCGGCGTCGAACGCGCTGTCGATGGTGCCGCAGATCGCACTGCCGCATTCGGAAATCGTCACATGCAGATAGCCACCCGTGTCGCCCGGCGCTGTTTTCCACAGGCCGTCAACCGGATCGTCGGCAAAAGCAGCTGTAGCAAGCAGCATCAGGCCCGCTGAAAGAGTAAAAGTCTTCATGATCTTCTCCCTGTTTTGTGGGCAGTCTGACCCGCTAATGGGCGGCGGGCAAGAATGACCCAGCGTCGCGTTGCATCCCCTGCCCTGCTTGTGCGATATCCCGCGCGTGTAACAGTGATATAGGGCCGCCCGACATGATCCTCTACCCCGCCATCGACCTCAAAGACGGCCAGGCCGTACGCCTGCTGCGTGGTGAAATGGACAAGGCCACCGTGTTCAACGAAGACCCGGCCGCTCAGGCCCGCGCCTTTGTCGAGGCGGGGTGCGAATGGCTGCATTTGGTCGACCTGAACGGCGCATTCGCAGGCGAGCCGGTCAACGCAGCACCGGTTGAGGCAATTCTGAAAGCGTGCAAGGTTCCTGCGCAACTGGGCGGTGGCATCCGCGACATGGCCACGATCGAAAAATGGATCGAGAAGGGGCTGGCGCGGGTCATTTTGGGCACTGTCGCTGTCGAAAACCCCGATCTGGTGCGCGAAGCAGCCAAAGCTTTTGCCGGCAAGGTCGCCGTCGGCATCGATGCACGCAATGGCATGGTGGCCACCAAGGGCTGGGCCGAAGAGACCAATGTTCAGGTCACCGATCTGGCCCGTAGTTTCGAAGACGCGGGCGTTGCGGCAATCATCTACACCGATATCAATCGCGACGGTGCCATGCAGGGCCCGAACATCGAAGCGACCGCAGCCCTGGCACAGGCCGTTTCCATCCCTGTGATCGCCTCGGGCGGTGTAAGTTCGCTGGACGACCTGATCGCCCTGCGCGATTGTGGCGTTGCGCTGAACGGCGCGATTTCAGGCCGGGCGCTTTATGATGGCGCAATTGACCTGGCCGAGGCCATCCGCGCCCTGTCGTGATCGGTTATTGCGCGGCTGCGGCGGTCAGCTTGGCCAGTGCACCGCGCATCTTTTCGATGACCGGAGATTTGTCGACATCGTTCAGGTCGTCCAATGTCTCTTTCGGGTCTTCATAGATCAGCCAGACCTGACCATTGGCATCTTCGTACGCCTGCACCTTGAGAGGCAGAAACAGCCCGGCGCGCGGGTCGATCTGTATGGCTGGCGTACCCAGCGCAGGGTTGCCGAAAATCAACACCTGATTGGCCGGAATGGGTGTGCCAATCTTTTCCGCCCCGGCCGCGTGGTCAATGCGGGCAAACACGGTTGCGCCTGCATTTCCGACGGCAACTTCAAGCGCGTCCAGCGCCTCGGCCACGGATTTGTCGGATTGAACCTTGATCAGATCATCAGCCATAGCGGTCAGCGCGCCTCCGAACGAAAAAACACAAGCCAGTATCAGTCTACGCATATCGATATTCCTTCTGTGAAATTCACCCCAGTTTTCACAGAATTGAGATCTCTCACAATCACAAGTCTGGCATCGGCAAGGCTTTGCCGCTAGAGGTGCGCCCACAAAGGATATCCTATGCTGAAAACCCGGATCATTCCCTGCCTTGATGTTGCCGATGGCCGTGTGGTCAAAGGTGTGAATTTCGTGGGCCTGCGCGATGCGGGCGACCCGGTGGAATCGGCCAAGGCCTATGATGCAGCCGGTGCAGACGAGATCTGCTTTCTCGACATTCACGCGACCCATGAGAATCGCGGAACCATGTTCGATGTGGTGCAGCGTACGGCGGAACAGTGTTTCGTGCCGTTGACCGTGGGCGGTGGGGTGCGAACAAAAGACGATGTGCGCGCCTTGCTGCTGGCGGGGGCGGACAAGGTCAGCTTCAACTCGGCCGCGGTTGCCAATCCGGACGTGATTGCCGAAGCGGCAGATCAGTTCGGCAGTCAGTGCATTGTCTGCGCCATCGACGCCAAGACAGTCAGCCCCGGCAAGTGGGAAATCTTCACCCATGGCGGGCGCAAACCCACCGGCATTGATGCGGTTGCCTTTGCAAGAACCGTGGTCGCCAAAGGGGCCGGTGAAATCCTGCTGACTTCAATGGATCGCGACGGCACCAAATCCGGGTTCAACCTGCCGCTGACCCGCGCCATTTCCGACGCGGTGGATGTGCCCGTGATCGCCTCGGGCGGTGTTGGCACTCTGGACCATCTGGTCGAGGGTGTCACCAAGGGCGGTGCAAGCGCCGTATTGGCGGCATCGATTTTCCATTTCGGCGAATACACCATCCGCGAGGCCAAGGAACATATGGCCGCCGCCGGCATCCCCATGAGGCTGACATGAGCATTCTGCACGATCTGGCCGCCACGATCGAGGCACGCAAGGGGGCTGATCCCGATAGCAGCTGGACGGCCAAGCTGCTTGCGAAAGGCCCTGAGAAATGCGCCGAGAAATTCGGTGAAGAGGCCATAGAGGCCATCATCGAAGCCGTAAAAGGGGATCAGGTTAAGCTGACCTCGGAAGCGGCGGACGTGTTGTATCACCTTCTGGTCATGCTGGCCGCGCGGGACGTGGCGCTGGATGATGTTTTAGCCGAGCTGGATCACCGTCAGGGCACCAGTGGTATCGCCGAAAAAGCTGCCCGCCCCAAAGGGTAAGGTCCGGGTTCCGCACCGACGCCCGGGCCGTTATACTCGGATGCCAGACTGAGAGGGCGAAGGCGCGATATGATCCGAATTCTGATGCTTGTGGCAACCGTTGCCATCGTCGCGGGGTGTTCCGCGCCGCCGCCTTCGACTGGGGATGAGGTGCAACGGCTCGCCTCGGAGATTCAGGGCCTTGGCCCGGATATCGACCCAGAGGAGGCCCGACGCGCGGCGGGAATCGCCTACGCCTATACCGCTCAGCTGGTCGAGGAATACCAGATCACGGACCCGCCCCTAATCCATAACATGAAGGTCAACAAAGGCCTGCGCCCGCGTGGGCTGTGCTGGCACTGGGCCGAGGATATCGAACGGCGGCTGAAACAGGAAAACTTCCGGACGCTGGAGCTGCACCGTGCCATAGCAAACGCGGACAACCCGACGCGGATCGACCACAGCACCGCAATCATCAGCCGTAAAGGCGCGACGCTGTATGATGGCGTCGTACTGGACCCGTGGCGTTATGGCGGCGTGTTGTTCTGGTCTCCGCTGGTCGAGGATACCCGGTATGACTGGGTCCCGCGCGACGTGGTGCTGGAAAAGCGGCGGAAGGAACAAGTGGCGCGGTTGAAACCTTACGTCCCCGCCAAACCCTAAAGCTTGGACGAGATGATCCCGGTCGAAAATCCGCCCATGCGCAATTCGCCAAACAGGCGCTGATATTCGATCTTGGGGCAGCGGTTCATCACCACATCCACGCCACGGGCCTGGGCCTTTGCCGCCGCTTCAGGGTGTTCCACGCCAATCTGCATCCAGATCGTACCAAGCGACGGGAAAGCGTCCAGCGCCTCATCCACAATGGGTGGCACAGCCTCGGACCGCCGGAAAATATCCACCATGTCCACAGGCTCGGAGATCTCTGACAGGTTGCCGCGAACCGTCTGACCAAACAGGTCTTTGCCCGCGTGGCCCGGATTGACGGGAATCACCTTGATGCCTTTCAGCGACAAATAGCGCGCCACGTAATAGCTGGGTCGCACCGGGTTCATGGAAACACCGACAACGGCCACCGTCTTGGTGCGTTGCAAAATGGCCTTGAGGTACTGATCGGAATAGTCTGGCATGCCCTATCCTTAACAGGGTTCCAAAAAGAAAAAAGCGCCCAAGAATGCTTGGGCGCCAGTTGTTGGAACGAGGGACAGTGAAATGACCCGCGGCAGTTCCGTTCCGCGGTCACTGTGACATTTAAGCATGGCTTGATTAAAAAAAAGAGGGCGAGCGTATTTTTGTGATGACTTTTCACAATTTTCTGAAGGTTGCCTACTTTCCGTAGAGAATTGCGGGCCAGTTTTCCTCTGCCATCGCAATGTAACCTGCCCGATCCTGCTGCCAGATTTCCTCGACCTCGGGCGAATGCGTCAGATAAAGGCGCCCGTCGACCACCTGCCACGCCTTGGGATCCGTGCTTTTCAGCACGCCCATCGCCATCCCGTACGAGCAATAGCCACCGAACTGCGGCGCAAAAGCGCGCGGATTGCCTTCGAAGAGCTCACGATTTGCCTGCGATTTGAAATGCCACCGGGCACCTTTCCACATGACCGCATTTTCGGGCACCCCTTTTAAGGGCGCGTCGCTGTCAAAAAAGGACACAGGATCATATCCCGCCAACGCCACACCGTCAGTGGCGTAATACACGGGGTTGTCCTGCGCCAATACGGCAGGGGCAAGCAACACAGTGCTCAGCGAGCAAAGAAGAGTACGTCGGTTCAGCATCGTCATATTGGAATCTGCATATTCAAGACCATCAAAATGCAACTTTTGGCGCTTTTCGAAACCCCTGTTGACAAGGATGTGAACGCGTGCCCGCCAGTTGAAACTTAGTCAAAGATGTCTTCGATCACGTCCCAGGCTTCGTCGAACACGCGCGCCAGCATGGTCTTATTCCTCTTTTTGCGCTTTGTTTTCCGCGGGGCGGCATGAGACACAGCTACGCGCACCGGTTCGGGTTTAAGTACTTTCCGAGCGGGCAACATCTTCAGGTCGTGCAACGGTGCCCCACAGCTGGAGCAGCTAAGCTCGTGCCGTTCCTTGCCTTTCAGGATCAGGGCAGCCCGGGTGCCGCAATAGCAGCAGGTCGCGATTTTGGCAGGACCGGGAATGACGCTCTCCTTTTTTTAGGGTCGCGATGCATATAAGGCGATTGCCGCGGCATTTGAGACGTTCAGCGAACCAAATCCCCCGGCTGCGTCAATTTTAACCAACTGATCCACGGTTTCCTTTGTCTTCTGCCGCAAGCCCGGACCTTCCGCACCCAGCACAAGCGCGACGGGGCGGTCCCGGCCAGTGCCCAACGCGCCTTCGATTGTCACATCGGCTTCTCCGTCCAGCCCAAGGACCAGAAAGCCCATGCTCTGAAGCTCGACAATCGCGTCCGCAAGGTTGCGCACCCGCAGATAGGGCTGCCGCTCAAGCGCGCCGCTGGCGGTTTTTGCCAGTGCACCGGTCTCGGGTGCGGAGTGGTGGCGTGTGCCGATCACCGCACTGGCCCCCAGAACTTCGGCCGAGCGCAGAATCGCCCCAACATTGTGCGGGTCTGTGACCCGGTCCAGCAGAATGACGCGAGGGTTTTCGCGACCGATGCAGTTATCGGCCAGACTGCCCCATTCCAACGGCTTGACCTCCAGCGCTGCGCCTTGATGCACTGATCCAGTATCGATGGGTGCAGAGAACTTGCGCGGGTCAACTATTTCGGCCTCGATCCCAGCAAATTCAACAGCTTCCGCCAGTTTGTCACACGCATTCCGCGTCACCATCAGGCGTAGTTTTTGCCGTTTCGGGTTCATCAAAGCGTCGCGAACCGCGTGCAGGCCAAACAGCCAGACTGTTTCCGCAGCAGCTGCTTTGCGCGCCTGTTCCTTTTCGACGACCCATTTGGGTTTCTTCATTTCAAGGGCCTCCGGGCCGGGAATTCGGTTTCCTGCGCCAAAGGGAAATTTTCCTGTTGACGCTCCTTTGGTGCGCTAGTAATCACGCCTCCACGTCAGGTGCAACGCCTGACAGTGGGCGACAGGCCGCAAGGTGTGGCAGGGGACTGTAACTCCCTCGCGGAGACGCACGCCTGGTTCGATTCCAGGGTCGCCCACCATCTTTCCAACATATTCCGAAGATGGTCCGGACGCGTGTCCCGCGCTGCGTTATTCTCTGGCAGCTGTGTCATTGCTGTTGGTCTGCCGCCATTCTCAGATGCGGCAGCCCTGATCCGTTTTACAGATATTAACCCGGCGCTAACCCGACCGGATTGTGAACGAAGGGGGCCGCGTGGTCTTCGCCAACTCATGTCATGACGTTCAGATCAATGCGCCGGTCGATTGCGCACCTATTCCGCAGCCGGGCGCATCTGCGCTATGCGGTTGAACCACGCCTCGATTGCATCCAGATCCGCCGGGAGGGCTTCCGCTGCGCCTTCGGCGAAAGCGTTGAACTTTCCCGCGTTCAACCCGTTCACGCCGACCAGCACCGGAATATCCAGCGCCAGCGCTTCGCCGATCACCGGACGGAACCCCCGCCCATCGGATTCATGCTTGCCGAATTTGTTGATAATCAACAGGTCCGGTGCGTTCGCAAGCGAGGCGGTCACATACCCAACCGCCTGTTCCAGCGCTGCGGGGTCCAGACGGCAGCCGCGCGACTGCGAGCCCAGCGATTGCGAGATACGGATGGTATCCCCATCCGGCAACACGCGGACATCCATGTCGCATTTGCTGCTGTCGGTACATTCCGTATTCGTCTGGACGACACCGGCCAGTTTCGCGCCGGATGCCAGCAGACGCTCAGCAACAGCGCTCAGCAAGCGATCCGTCGCGCCGCGGTCGGTGGTGGTGACATAGGCCAGATGCATCTTGGACCTCTTGTAATTCGATTGTGACGTTTCAAATAGCACGCAAGGCGCAGCCCGACCACTCCCCCAGTCAAGGAAGCGGCGACAGACCAATCACAGGTGCGTGCAGGTGAAGAAGAACCGCATAAGCGGCCAGTGCGGTCAGCCAGACCCAAGGGCGTGGCCAGGGTCGCGGTGAGCGCAGTGAGAACCGCGCCGTATTTCGGGACAACCGAACCCATTCAAAGCCCATCTCACGCGATTTACGCCTGTCGATCAGGATCGTGCCCATAACAGAAAATCCGGCAAACAGGCCAAACAGGATCACATGTGACAGGCTTCCATTGGCCAGAAGATGCGCCAAAGACCACAACAGCAGCGAAGCAAGGATCGGGTGGCGGGTGGTGCGCAGAATACCGGGGTGTTCGGGGTCAAAGGGCCTTTTGCCCATCCCTCCGAAAGAAAACGGATTCTGGATCGCAAGCCCGGCCACAGCCAGCCAGCACACCACTGGCATGATCAGTATCGGCACCCAGCGCAAGACTGCGAACGGTGGAATGACCTCGACATGGGGGGCGTTTGCCGCGGTGACAATCAGCCAGACCAGCACGGCCAAAGACAGAAGTGAATAGGCAGCGAAATACCCCCAGCGCCCGAGCGTGCCGATCAGCCAGCCCCGCACGGTGGGCCGTACAGGAATTGCATGGCTGAGTAGGAAAGCGATGAGTGCTGCAAGAAACAGGCCCCAACCGGTCATGATGTTCTCCAAACGTGTTGGGGTCGGTCTAGACTGGGAGGACAGCGACTTCCTTGCCCGAAATCAAGTTGGGTCGCAGGGGCGGACGCACCGCCCCTGCCCTGTATTACAGCCCAAGCGCCGCGCGGCGTTCTTCGGCAAAGCCCTGAACGATGCGGTCGGCGATCAGTGCCAGAATCGCCATCGCGGCCCCGGCAGATATGCCCAATCCTACATCCGCCTGACCCAGCGCCAGATAGATCGACTGGCCCAGACCAGTGGTCCCGATCAGTGCCGCGATGACCAGCATGGCAAACGCATAAAGGATGGTCTGGTTCAGCCCCAGCAGAATGGTCGGCGCCGCATAAGGCGCCCGCACATCGCGCATGATCTGCCACTCAGTCGCACCGCTTGAGATTGCGGCCTCCATCATCTCATCCGGTGTATTGACCAACCCGTGCCGCGTGTAGCGGATCATCGGGACAATCGCATAGGCACAGATGGCCAAAAAGGCCGAGAACTCACCAATCTGGAACACCATCAGCACCGGAATCAGGAACACGAACAGAGGGATTGTCTGCAACATGTCGCAGATCGGACGGACCACGTTCCACACCGGCTGCCAAACCGCGCTGGCAAGACCGATCAGCCCACCTGCCAAAGCGCAGGTAAACACCGCTGCGCCGCTGAGATAAAGCGACAGCAGCGCCCTTTCCCACAGGCCTGAGACGAGGATGGTGCAGAGCAGCCCCACGCAGAGCGCGGCCAAGCGCCAGCCCCCGGCGACCCAACCCAGCGCGGCAGCGCCGGTCAGGACAAAGGGCCACGGCAGGTTCGCGATACCGGTTTCCAGCATTCCGATCAGGATCAGAACGACCAGCCCGCCAGTCAGCCGCCCCCGCCACGCCATCAAAAGCGCAATCCCGGAACCGGCCGCGAACAGGCCATAGCTCATGCTCGACGTCCACTGGAAACCCCATGTGAAGGGCAGCACCGCCTGATCCAACCCGATCCGCAGCGGCAGCAGAACATAGAACAATGAGTTGTTCTTGAGGGCGTCCAGCCACTGGCCATTGGCCTGCGTGAATGCGGTCAGGCCACTGTCCACGGCTTCGGCCATCGGGTCCAGCAGGGTCAGTTCCGTAGGGTTTGGCAACCACGCCCAGAAGGCCGCTGTGAAGACAACAGCAAAACCCAGCATCGCCCAGACAACACGGCTGTCATAGCGTTTACGCTCGGTCGCCAAAGTACCGCTCATCCGGTCGATCACCACGGCAAAGACCACGATAACCAGACCCGCCATCAGCGATTCGCCAAACTGCGCCTTGCGCATGGTCAGCAGAACCTCCCAGCCGATATCGTTGAACCCACCGATGACGGCGGCGATGATAACCATCGACAGAGCAGCCATCAGACATTGGTTCACACCGACCATGATCTGAGTGGTGGCGGCAGGGATTTCGACCTGGAACAGTTGCTGGAACCGCGTACCGCCGGACATGATGGCCGCCTCTTTGATCTCGGGCTCTACCCGTTCCAACCCCAGCATCACGTTGCGCGCCATGGGCGGTGCGGCATAGATGGCCGAAGCAATCAGACCAACAACAGGACCAAATCCAAACAGCAGCAGCAGCGGTGTCAGATAGGCAAAGGTCGGCACCGTCTGCATGATGTCCAGCACGGCCTGTACAAAGGTTTTCACCTTTGGCAATTCGTTGGCGAGGATGCCGATGCCGCCCCCAATGACCAACGCCACAGGGACAGAGACGGCAACAAGCGCCAGCGTATTCATGCTTTCGGCCCAATAGCCCGAGGCCAAAACAAAGCTGAGGCCCAGAAAGCCAAGTGCGGCCATGGACAAGCCGCCCAGATACCAGCCCAGTGCGGTCACGATCCCGATCAGGATGGGCCATGGCGTTTTGCCCAGCACGAAATTCGCCCAGTTCATTGGGTGGGTCATCAGGTCCGAAAACAGCCGCATTGCCGGTTTGATCAGGTTCAGAAACCAGTCCAGAAACGCGCCAACCCATTGGGTTGCAGGCAATTCCCACGCGGCGGGCCATTTGACCAGCCACGGGGCGACACCCTCGAGCGCAAGGCAAACTGCACCGACGACAACCGTTATCAGGGCGGCCTTCGCACCTGCCGTCAACTGCGCACCACGCCGTGCCGGAAGGTCGGTTATGGCGGTCATGTCTCGTCCACCTGAAGAGCTGCGGCCAGATCGGACGGATGCACCGTGCCGACGACATTACCTGCCTCATCCCGTACGGGCACGGGTTCATACAGCTCCATGCAATGCGCAAGGGCTGCGTCCAGCGTCATCGAGGTGGTGAGGCCGGGATCATCCGGGCCACATTCCGCCTCGCTCCGCATCACCGAGGCGACCTTGGCGTGCTGACCTTTGGCGACATCCTTCGAGAATTCGCGCACGTAATCATCCACCGGGCGCAACACGATATCTGTGGGCGTTCCGATCTGAACAATCTTGCCGTCGCGCATGATGGCGATGCGGTCGGCCAGCTTCAGCGCCTCTTGAATGTCATGGGTGATGAAGACGATGGATTTCTTCAACGTTGCTTGAATGCGCAGGAATTCATCCTGCAACTGGCGACGGATCAGTGGATCAAGCGCCGAGAACGGTTCGTCCAGAAACCAGATGTCAGGGTTTACGGCAAGACTGCGGGCGATACCCACCCGCTGCCGCTGCCCGCCGGAAAGCTGTCGCGGGAAGCTGTCTTCGCGCCCTTCCAGACCGACCAGCGAGATCACTTCCTGCGCGCGTGCCAGCCGTTCCTTTTTGCCCACGCCCTGAACGCGCAGAGGATATGCGACGTTTTCAGCAACGGTCATGTGGGGGAACAGGCCGAAATGCTGGAACACCATGCCCAGTTTTTTGCGGCGCAACTCTGTCAGCGCCTTCTTTGAGGCTCCGATGACGTTTTCGCCGTCCACCCGAATCTCGCCGCCCGTGCCGGGCAGCAGCTGCGAGATGCAGCGGATCAGCGTGGATTTGCCCGAGCCCGACAGGCCCATGATGACAAAAAGCTCGCCCTCCTGAACCTCAAAATTGGCATCCTGAACAGCGGGGATCAGCCCCTGTTCGCGAAGGGCGGCGGCAGCCTTGTCGGCGTCATTCCCTGACCGAGACAGCGCGTCGGTCAGGGCTTTGTCAGCGCCGGGGCCAAACACCTGCCAGAGATTCCGGCAGGCGATGGCTGGCATGGTCGTGTCCGTCACTTACGCGGGCTCACTGGGTTGCCGCGTCAACAACCGGACGCCACTTGCCTTCGTTTTCGGCCATCCATGCGGCGACAACTTCTTCGACCTTTCCACCGTCAACGTCGATCGCGCCCATCATCGGCTGCTGGTCTTCAACCGCCAGTTGATAATTGGTCAGGATTTCAAAGGCTGCTGGCCATTTCTCCTCCATTCCGCTCCAGCCAGCTTTGAAGATGCGCGAGGGCGAGAAGTCGCAGTCATTGACAGCGTTCGGATTCGGGCCCCAGGCCGGATCACTAAAGCACGCCTCTTCACCGGCGGGCAGTTCAACGAATTGAACGTCGTAGGCCGACATCGCCCAATGCGGCTGCCAGAAGGTTATCAGCAGTGGCGATTTGCGTTCGGTCGAGGCGCGCAATTCCGCGATCAGCGCCCCTTCGGACCCTGCTGGTACGGCTTTGAACGGCAATTCCAGACCGGTCATGCGATCCGCGCCTGGAGTACCCCAATCGGCCGGGTAGTCGACCAGACGACCACCGGGCAGAGTTTCCGCCGTCGCAAAGACCTGCGCGCAATCTTTCAGCGCTTCCCATGCGGGCAGGCCCGGGCACAGATCGGCCACATGCGCCGGGTATGCGATGCCTTCCTTGGCATCCAGACCCAGATCACCGATTTCGACCACAGTACCTTCACCGATTTTCTTGGCGTATTCATCGGAAACGTTGGAAGACCAGATTTCCAGTGTCGCGTCGATGTCGCCATCGGCCAGCGCCTGGAACTGGTTCATCATGCCCGCGGTCACATATTCGACGTTATAACCGGCTGCCTTGAGCATCTCACCCGCCACATGCGTAGTCACGTGCTGGCCGGTCCATTCGTTGATCGCCAGTTTGATCGGTTCATCCACGGCACCCATATCCGCCGCCTGCGCTGCGCCTGCAACGCTCAGAGCCATTAGGCTTACACTTAGTTTTTTCATGGACTTAACTCCCTGTCATATTTGTTTTGCCCATCCCGGCAAGGATTTTCCCGCCGTTCTATCTGTCTGATGACAATGCCATGCCGCAGCATGCACAAATTTGGCTGGAAAAGAACAGTGATCCGTTTCCAAATTGTGGAAAAGATCTTGCGGCCAGTTTGTTTCCCCCTCCCGGTTCTCTTTATGCATCCAACCCGGCTTGCCCTTGTTCCATTTCGCTAAGACGGGACGTTGACTGACGAGTCAATCAGAAAACATTTTGCCACCTTTTGTCGAGAACTTCTTTCAAAAATCCGCATTTTTCTGCGAATCCTGTTATTCGGGGGACTGCCTCAAATCTGGAAAAGGTCAGATTTTTCGTTGCCAAACAAGAACAAAAGATAAACATTCAATGTCGGGCAACATCAAGGTTAGACAGATGCGAACGTTTGACGAAATCTTTGAAATCGCAGCCGTGCGCCACGGCGGTCCAGAAGCACTGGACGCAAAACTGAGCAAACCGAAAACCCCCGCGGAACTGGCAGCGATGCCTGAGGACCGCTGGCTGTCGGTCATCACGAAATGCATCTTTCAGGCCGGTTTCAACTGGAAAGTCATCGAAAACAAATGGGACGGGTTCGAAACAGCCTTTGACAGGTTCGACGTGGGGCGATGCGCGTTCATGGATGATGAGAAGTTTGACACCCTGTTGCAGGATACGCGCATCGTCAGGAATGGAACCAAGATCGCGGCTGTACGGGATAACGCTGCGTTCCTGCTTGAGCTGCGCGAGGAAGGCGGCGTGGGTAAAGTGCTGGGCGGCTGGCCATCTGATGACTACGTCAATCTTCTGGCCATGTTGGCCAAACGCGGGGCCCGACTGGGCGGCGCTTCAGCGCAATACGCGATGCGGTTTGCCGGGCGGGACAGTTTCATTCTGTCCCAGGATGTCACCGCCCGCCTGATTGCCGAAGGTGTGATCGACAAGCCTGCCACCTCGAAGAAAGCGATGGAGGCGGTTCAGAACGCCTTTAATACATGGATGGGTCAGTCCGGGCGATCACTAACGGAAATCAGCCGGGTTCTGGCCATGAGTCTGTGAAAACGGTTTGCGGAATACCCGCAGCGGAATAAGATTCAACTTATGGTTCTGCGTGTATTCTTTGCTTCTCTTTTGTTGCTGGCCGCCTGCGGTCGTGAGTTGACCGAGCAGGAGCGCGATTTTGCGGAGACCATTCAGGGGGGAACCCTGAATCTGGATCACATCCGTCTGGTCGAAGGTGCCCCGGTTACCAACGTGACGTATTTCCGCGAAGAACGCCCGCGACTGGCCTGCCGCGAGCGCATTCTGCCCCCGGTGGACCCCGGGCCGGTGACGGGCAAACCTGCCGCCGTGGCCCTGTTCAACAAAGTCTATTTTACCCGCGACTGGTATCTGGAGGACTATATGTCCGACTTTCCGGATCAGATGAACCTGCTGGCCGCGATGCTTTTGGCCCACGAGCTGACGCATGTCTGGCAATGGCAGAATCGCCGGACCACCGGTTACCACCCCCTGCGCGCTGCAGCGGAACATGGGGGCCGGAGGGATCCATATCTGTTCGACCTCGAAACCTCTCCCGATTTTCTGACCTACGGATTCGAACAGCAGGGCGCGATCGTCGAGGAATACGTGTGCTGTCGCGCGCTGGCCCCTCAGGCCAAGCGCACCAAAAGACTGCATGACATGCTGGGTGCCCATTTTGATCTGTCACCCTTGCCGGAACAGGGGCGCGAGCGCCCGGTCCTGATCCCGTGGAGCGAAGCCAGGATCGAGGGGATTTGCAGTTAGTTCCGGGCGCGCTGCAGGGTTTCCAGATATGCCACCAAATCAACTATCGGCTGGCTGGTCAGGATCGGCTGACCTTCCGGTGTTTTCATGGATGTGTCCTGCCCGTCGAAATAAGGGCCATAGACCGGCATCGGGCTGCCATGGCTGACCAGTGGGTCCCTGCCGTCGATGCGGGCAACAACGCGGGCGGTCGGAAACACCCCGCTTTCGCCGGACAATGCGGTCAGATCGGACGGCTGAACAACCAGCACGCTGGCCATCGGCCCCTGCCCCGTTGCGTCAATCCCGTGACAGGTCGCACAGTAATGCAAATAGAGTTCCTCTCCGGTCGCCGCATCCTGCGCCCAAGCAGCCTGTGTGGCAGCAGCCGAAACCCCGAGAACCAGCATACCGATCGTTGCCTTGAACATCGTATCCTCCTGTCACGATTGACATTTGCAGGGTTGCCCGACAGGCATATGGGCGCAATGATCCAGATCAACGAAACAGGTGCAGAGGGTTCGGGCAATGACACAATATGCAGCCATCATGCTGGCCGCCGGATTTGGAATTCCGATACTGGCTGCTCTTAACGCGGCCCTTGGCAAGGTCATCGGATCACCAACAACGGCAGCCGTGGTGCTGTTTGCAATTGCCCTGGCCGCCTCGGCGCTGACCATGCTGTTGTTTCCCGGTATTGCAGCCTTGTCCAAGGTTGCACAGGCCCCAAAACACCTGTTGCTTGCAGGTGTCCTGATTGCTTTCTATGTGTTGTCGATCACCCATGTCGCCCCGCATTTCGGTGTGGGAAACGCCGTGTTCTTTGTCCTGTTGGGGCAATTGATCAGTGCAGCGGCTATCGATCACTTCGGCCTGTTCGGCGCGCAGGTGGCACCCCTCACCCTGATGCGGGCGTGTGGTATCGCCGTCATGGCCATCGGTGTTGCGATCACTCAACTGGCCTGAGCACGCCGCCCTCAAGCCGGACCATGCGGTCCATGCGCGCCGCCAGTTCGAGATTGTGGGTTGCAATCAACGCCGACAATCCCTCGCCCCGCACCAGTGTCATCAGCGCATCGAACACCTGATCCGAAGTTTCAGGGTCCAGATTGCCTGTCGGTTCGTCGGCCAGCAAAACACGTGGCGCGTTGGCAAGTGCCCGGCAAAAGGCCACGCGTTGCTGTTCACCGCCCGACAGCGCCGCAGGGCGGTGGCTGGCGCGCGGGGCGACGCCCACACGGTCCAGCAAATCCAACGCCCGTGCCTGGGCTGCTTTTTCAGACGCGCCATTGGCCAGTTGCGGCAATGTGATGTTTTCCAGCGCCGTAAACTCGGGCAGCAGGTGATGGAACTGATATACGAACCCGATATCCCGCCGACGCAACGCCGTTCTGGTTCGGTCGCCCTTGCCGTTCACATTCTGCCCCCCGATTTCCACGGTTCCATCGTCAGGCCGATCCAGCAGACCGGCGATGTGCAGAAGCGTTGATTTGCCCGCACCTGACGGCGCAACCATGGCCACGGCTTCACCCGCGCGCAGTTCCAGATCGACCCCGCGCAGAACCTGTACCTCACCCGGTGTGCCTTTGAGGTAGGTCTTGGTCAGACCGTTCAGTCGCAAGGTGACATCATTCATAGCGCAGCGCCTCGACCGGGTTCAGCCGCGCCGCGCGGCGGGCAGGGAAATAGGTGACGACGAAAGACAGACCCAGCGACAAGCCCGTCGCCTTGAGCACATCGCTCAGATGCAGCTCGGCCGGCAGGGCGTAGATGCCACGGATCGACGGATCCCATACGCCGCCGCCCATCACGTAGTTCACGAATGAGAAGATCGGATCAATATAGATTGCAAAGAGGCATCCCAGGATAACCCCCATTGCAGTGCCGATCAGGCCGGTGAACGCACCGCAGATGAAAAAGACGCGCAGAACCGATCCTTCGCTCAGGCCGATTGTGCGCAGGATTCCGATATCGCGCCCTTTGTTCTTGACCAGCATGATCAGGCCAGAAACGATGTTCATCGCAGCAATCAGAACGAGGATCGACAGGATGATGAACATCACATTATCCTCAACCTCGAGCGCGCGCAGAAAGCCACCGGATGCGTCCTGCCATGTCCAGATCTGGCTGCGCTCGCCCGACGCCTCAAGAATGGGAACCAGGATCGGGCCAAGATCTTCGGGCTTGTCCACCATCACTTCGATCTCATCCGCCACACCTTCACGGTTGAAAAAGCCCTGCGCCTGCGAAAACGGCATGTAGACGCGGGTGCGATCGATGTCATAGCGACCGGCTGAAAACACATAGACAACGCGATAGGCATTCACGCGCGGCGACGTGCCAAAGGCGGTTTTGACCCCGTTGGGCGAGGTCAGTTTGACCACATCCCCGACAGTGGCCCCGATGCTGCGGGCCACACCCGATCCAATGGCGATGACATCCTCACCCGTCTGGAAGTCCGACAGGTCCCCCGCCGCCTGTTCCGCCTGCGCGATACCCGGCAGGTCGAGCAGATCGTCGGGTCGGATGCCAAACACCTCGACCCCGCTGCTGCTGTCGCGATTGGTGATCAGCACCTGCCCCTTCACCAGCGGTGCGGCGCGTTCAACACCGGGCACCTGCGCTATGCGGTCGGTGCGTTCGTTGTAATCGGCAATTGTCCGATCCACTCGACCCTGAGCGTCAAATTCACCCGAGGAATAGACCGTCACATGCGCATTGGCACCCAGAATGGTGCCGACAAATTCAGAGCGAAAACCTGAACGAACAGCGAGCGTAGCGATCAGGGCAAACACGGCAAGTGTGATCCCGATCAGTGATATCCATGTCATCACGCTGACGCCGCCTTCGGCCCTGCGCGCGCGCAGATACCGCCAGGCGATCTTCCATTCAAAAGGGGCAAAGGGCGGGGGTGTCTTGGCCATGCCTGCTCCGGGCTTTCTTGTTTGCGGCGACCCTTTCGGCATTTCGCCCAATGGTCAAGCTGGTTGTCACTCTGAACTGGTTTCTCAGCCTGAATGAGCCGAATCATTCCCGTACATATCCAAAATACGTGTGCGAAACAGGTGTCTTCCAATTAGGGCGCTACACCATGGGTTGTGAAGCGCATCACAGACAGAAGGTGATTGTTTCAGGTATGAAGTTAATCATCGCGCATCGTGAGCCACTGAATCGTAAAGGCAACAATAAGCGCGAAATTTTATTACTCTTTTTGATTATTTTCAGAAACTTTGCCACCCTAACCATGGGGGAACACATTTAAAGAGCGGGGGTCGCTCAATGAATTTACGAATTTCAACCAGTGGCGCGGGTGCAATTTCGACCCGTCAGGCTTCAACAGAATTGGATTGTGAAACCGCAGCCTTGCTGCGCGCGGCCATCCGGCCGATCTTTGTCACTGCGGCAAGCTGGGGCAATTTGGCAGACATCCTGAAAGACAAAGGATATCGTCTGGTTTTCCGTCAAGGCCGTTTGTGTATCACGGATCGGGCAACCGATGCGCGGATTTGCGGATTGCGCTTTCTGGATATCGAGTTTCGCGAACTGATCAGCCGCCTTGGCCGCCCGATAGTTGTGGCGACAGGTGACGGAGCCAACGGAGACGTCCTGGCCGAGCGTCCGACGTCGGATCAAAACTGAGAACCTGCCGACTGACGCGGTCAGCATTCAGGTAGCTTAGGAAGGGCCGCCAGATCTGAGCTTCCGGCACCCCTTCCAGATCATGGGGCGTGTTTCAACGCCTGCTTAATGCAGCAACGGATGGTCGCTCAGGCGATCTGCTGGTAAATCTCAGCAACTTTGGTAACGGCCGCCTCGGGGCTCAGTTCCTCGCTTTCGCCGGTACGGCGGCAGGTCAGTTCAACCACACCATTCTTCAGACCACGCGGGCCAACCGTGATGCGCCAGGGCAGACCGATCAGGTCCATCGTGGCGAATTTGCCGCCTGCGCGTTCGTTGCGGTCGTCATAGAGCGGCTCCAGACCCAAAGCTGTCAGCGCCGTGTAGATCTTGTCACAGGCTGCATCGGCTTCTTCATCGCCCTGCTTGAGGTTGACGATACCGCAATGGAACGGGGTCACACCCTCGGGCCAGATGATGCCTTTGTCGTCATGGCTGGCCTCGATGATTGCTCCTACAAGGCGGCTGACACCGATGCCATGACTACCCATGTGAACCGGAACCGGTTTGCCATCCGGGCCTTGGACAGTTGCACCCAAGGGATCGGAGTATTTGGTGCCAAAGTAGAAGATTTGGCCCACCTCGATGCCGCGCGCCACGCGGCGGCGTTCTTCGGGTATCTGGTTGAACAGCGCTTCATCATGGGTTTCATCAGTGCGCGCGTATTTTGAAGTGAACTCTTCCAGAATGGCCTGACACTGTTCGCGGTTGTCATAATCGATGTCACGGTCGCCAAAGGTCAGATCAGTAACAGCGCTGTCATAGAAAACTTCGGATTCACCGGTATCGGCCAGAACCAGGAACTCATGCGTGTCATCGCCGCCGATGGGGCCTGAATCGGCGCGCATCGGAATCGCCTGAAGTCCCATCCGTTCATAGGTGCGCAGATAGCTGACCAGATGGCGGTTGTAGGCGTGCAGCGCATCTTCCTTGGTCAGGTCGAAGTTGTATCCGTCCTTCATGTAGAATTCGCGGCCCCGCATCACGCCGAAACGCGGGCGGATTTCATCGCGAAACTTCCACTGGATCTGGTAAAGCGTCAGCGGCAGGTCTTTGTAGCTGTTCACGTGGCCGCGGAAAATATCGGTCACCAGTTCTTCGGCCGTGGGCGTGAACAGCATGTCCCGGTCATGCCGGTCCTTCATCCGCAGCATCTCCTGACCGTAATCGTCATAGCGCCCGGATTCACGCCACAGATCCGCCGACTGGATAATGGGCATCTGGATCGCGATATGACCGGCCCGCGCCTGTTCCTCGTGGACGATGTTTTCCAGCTTGCGCAGCACTTTGAAGCCTAGCGGCAGCCAGGAATAAATCCCGGCAGAGGCCTGCTTGATCATCCCGGCACGCAGCATCAGCCGGTGGCTGACGATCTGAGCCTCGGACGGGTTTTCCTTGAGAACGGGCAGAAAGTAACGGCTCAGGCGCATGGACGGACCTTCAAAGGTAAGAATTCGACTGGACAGGTGATTATGCCAAAGCCCCGCCGGGGGCAATCGCGCATTGGTGTTTTTCCGACCTCGCGGCAGTCGGTTTTTTGATTGACCCGCCAATCGGGAATCCCAATGGTAGCGGAAACGCAAATTCCATGAGGCGCCAATGCAGACCATTCAGGAACCCGCACGCCAAATCCCCGTCATTCATCAAACCGATGTTCTGGTCGTCGGTTCCGGCCCCGCCGGGTTGGCCGCAGCGCTTGCAGCGGCACGTGCGGGGGCCGAGGTATCTTTGATTGATCGGTTCGGTTGCATGGGTGGCAACATCACGGCGGTCGGCGTCGAAGGATTTGCCTGGTACCGGCACGAGCAAACCGTCGAGGCAGGCGGCATCGGGATGGAGTTCGAAACCCGCGCCAAGGAGATGGGGGCCGCCGTTCCCGAAAGCCAGTCGCTAAGTTATGAGTTGGACAGCGAAGGCTTCAAACTGGTCGCCGACAAGCTGGTCGAAGAGGCGGGCGTGCACCCGATGCTGCACCGACAATTCGTCGCGCCGATCCTGGATGGAGACCGGATCACCGGCGTCATCACAGAATCCAAGGCCGGGCGCGAAGCGATTTTGGCCAAGGTCGTCATTGATGCCACCGGCGACGCGGATGTAGCCCATCGTTCGGGCGCGCCGACCCACAAAACTCCGCGCGAGGACATGATGGCGGCCTCGGTCATGTTTCACCTGGCGGGCGTCGACAAGCGGGCCTTTATGGAAGGTGTAAAAGCTGACCCGCAGACCTACAAGGACTGGGGCGGCGGGGGCGAGTGGAACATTGAGACCAGCGGTAAAGAGGACGACATGTTCTCACCCTTCGTGCACAAACCATTCCAACAAGCGATCGATCAGGGGCTGATCCCACCGCATCTGAACACCATCGCAGGAACCTGGGGCGCGATGCATGACACGGGCGAGCTGACCTACATGAACCTCATCCATCTGGCCGAGATCGATGGCACCGACCCCGACAGCCTGACGCGCGGCGAGATTGAAGGCCGCCGCCAGACCATGCTGGCCATCGAGGCGCTGCGCCGGTTCATGCCCGGTTGCGAAAACGCGCGTTTGCGGAATTTCGGGATGACCATCGGCATCCGCGACACCCGCAAGATCGATGCCGTTTACAACATGACCGAAAACGATGCCCGCCATCAGGGCCGGTTCGAGGATACGATAGGTATCTATCCCGAGTTCATCGACGGCTATGGCATTCTGATCCTGCCAACTACGGGGCGGTATATGCAAATCCCCTATCGGTCGATGCTGCCCAAGGGCATCAAAGGTCTGCTGGTTGCAGGACGCTCACATGGCGCGGACCGGGTGGCGCATGCCGCAACGCGAAATATGGCCTGCTGCGCCGTCATGGGTCAGGGCGCGGGCATTGCCGCTGCGGTCTCACTGAAAAGCAATCAGGAGCTGGACCAGCTGAATCTGGCACCGGTTCGCGCTGAACTGCAACGCCAGGGGGTGAGGATTCATTGATGGACAGTATCCCAACGATTGATATCGCGCCTTTGACTGCACCAGGAACCGCAGCCTATGACACAACGGTCCGGCACATCCTTGCGGCCTGTCAGGGGATCGGCTTTTTGTCGATCACCGGGACTGGCATATCCCAGCAAACCGTGGATCAGGTGCGTCAGATCACCCGACAGATCTTTGCCGTCGATGACGCACGAAAATGGGATCAGGCCATCACCCGCGCCAACTATCGCGGCTATATTCCCATGGGGTTTTTCACACCCAATGATGGATCGGGCAAGGCCGACAAATACGAAGGCTACAAACTGCATCACGAGGTCGCGGCTGACGATCCGGTGCGTGAGGATTGCGCGTTATACGGGCCAAACATCTGGCCTGGCGACGTACCCGGTGCGAAAGAGGTCATTCTGGGTTACTGGCGGCAACTGGATCGCGTCACCGATCTGTTGCTGGGCGCGTTAGAGGCAGGGCTGGATCTGAAATCCGACGCGCTGCGCAGTGCATTCCGGGCCCCGATGACCAACATGACCCTGCTGCATTACCCGCCTCAGGCCGAGGATGAGGCGGGCTATGGCATCCATCCGCACAAGGATACCGACGCCTTGACCATCATTGCCCCCGATCCGGTGGGCGGGCTTGAGGTGCAGACCCGCAGCGGTGGCTGGATCTCGCCCGATTGCCCGCCCAGTGGTTTCGTGGTGAATATCGGTGACATGCTGGAGCTGTGGTCGGGCGGGCGGTTGAAATCCACGCCCCATCGGGTTGTGAACCGGTCGGGGCGGGAACGGTACTCTTTTCCCTATTTCGCGGTGCCCCGTCACGACGTCGTCGTCGCGCCTTTGCTGCCGCCCCTGCCCGGCTTTGACCGTCCGGCGGTTCATTGCGGTCACTGGTCGGCCGAGATTTGGCGCACCAACTGGCCCGACGAAACCGCCACCGAAGACACCCCGGAATTGGGAACGTTGCGCGGCTGACCCCTGTAAACGCAAGCGCCATGAACCGCTTGCATCATGGGCTTTGATGCGCCAAGAACACCTGCAAGGGCCTGAACAAGGGGATCGCCATGGCTTTGCCGGTTAAGGATCAGCTGAGATACTGGAGCATCGCCGCTGCGGTTTTCGCGTTGATCCTGTGGGCCCTTGGCGATGTCTTGTTGCCTTTTGTCATCGGTGGGGCCATTGCCTATTTCCTGGATCCGGTCGCTGACCGGCTGGAGCGGCTGGGCCTGTCGCGTATGGCCGCTACGGCGGTCATCACGGTCGTCGGTGTTCTGGGGTTTGTACTGGCAATTCTGATGGTAGTTCCTGCGCTGATCACCCAGTTGTTGGATCTTGTCGATGTACTGCCTGATCTGTTCAAACAGTTGCGCAGTTTCATAGAAAAACAGTTCCCGTCCTTGCTTGACCGGGAATCGAGCACGCACGCGATGCTGGTGTCCTTTGGCGAAACGCTGAAATCCAAGACCGGGGACGTTATGCAGACGGTGCTGACCTCGCTGGGTTCCGCGATCAACATCGTTGTTCTGTTGGTCATTGTGCCGGTTGTGGCCGTCTACTTGCTGTTGGACTGGGACCGCATGACCGCCCGCATCGGAGAGCTGCTGCCACGTGACCACGCCCCCATCATCAGGCGGCTGGCGGGTGAGATCGACGCGGTTCTGGCCTCGTTCGTGCGCGGCATGGGAACGGTCTGCTTGATCCTTGGCACCTATTACGCAGTCGCACTGATGCTTGCTGGTTTGCAATTTGGTCTGATTGTGGGCTTTATCGCGGGTCTGGTCACATTCATTCCCTATCTGGGCGCCCTTATCGGAGGCTCGCTGGCCATCGGGCTTGCGCTGTTTCAGTTCTGGGGTGACTGGGCTCATATCGGGCTGATCGCGGGTATCTTTGCCGTTGGGCAGGTCACCGAGGGCAATTTCCTGACACCCAAGCTGGTCGGCAGCTCGGTTGGGCTGCACCCGGTCTGGTTGCTGCTGGCCCTGTCGGTCTTTGGCGCGCTGTTCGGCTTCGTCGGCATGCTAATCGCGGTCCCGGTCGCTGCAGCATTGGGCGTGCTGGCCCGCTTTGCCACATCGCTATACCTCGACAGCAGATTGTACACTGGTCTTGAAGGTCTGGATCAGGAAACCGAGTAAATGGCCCGACAACTCAGCTTTGATCTGCCCGCCAAAACTGCGCTCGGGCGAGAGGACTTCTTTGTGTCACCGGCCAATGCGCTGGCCGTGGCAATGATCTCGGCCACGTCCTGGCCCGGCAACAAACTGGTGCTGAGCGGGCCTGCCGGTGCGGGCAAAACCCATCTGGCCCATGTCTGGGCCGCTGAAACCGGCGGGTGTATCCTTCAGGCCAGCGATCTGCGATATGACGATGTGCCAGACCTGGCGCGTATGCCGATTGCGGTCGAAGACGTGCCTTTGATCGCCGGTGATCTCGAGCAGCAAAAAACGCTGTTCCACCTGCATAATCTTGTACTGGCCGAAGGGCACCCCCTGCTGATGACCGGCCGTCTTGCGCCAAAATTTTGGGCGTTGCCGTTGGCCGATCTGCAAAGCCGGGTCGAAGGTGCGCATCACGTCGCGCTTGACCCGCCCGACGACGCATTGCTGGGCGCAGTTCTTGCCAAGCTATTTGTTGACAGGCAGCTTAACCCCGGCCCCGATGTCATCGCCTATCTTGTCAAGCATATGGACCGGCGATTCGAAAGCGCAGCCGACGTTGTAACCCAACTGGACCAACTGGCCCTGGCGGAAAAACGCGACATCACACGCACGCTGGCCATTCGCGTACTGAACACGGCCCCGGATGAGGTCGAGACCAATGATTGACCCGCTGACGTCAATTTCGCATCCTCAAAAAGAACAATCTGGAAGGCACATGGATCAGACCGTCGAAACCGATATCCCGGACTGGGGAACAATCGGAAAGCCTCTGTTTGACAAACCGGACGCACGGGCGCTGTCGCGCGTCGGGGTTGTCGATGTCGGGTCGAACTCGGTCCGGATGGTCATTTTCGACGGGGCGGCCCGATCACCGGCTTATTTCTACAATGAAAAGGTCATGTGCGAACTGGGGGCGGGCCTGTCCGAAACCGGACGGCTGAACCCGCGTGGCCGCGAACGCGCCCTGGCGGCATTGCGGCGCTTCCAGCACCTGGCAATGGATCTGGACTTGCCCGGTTTGCATGTTGTCGCCACCGCTGCTGTGCGCGAAGCCTCGGATGGGCCCGAGTTCTGCGATCAGGTGCAGGCTGAAACCGGTTTGCAGGTGGCCATCATTGACGGTGACGAAGAAGCCCGCCTGTCGGCACAGGGTGTCCTGTTGGGATGGCCCGGAGCTTATGGGCTGATCTGCGATATCGGCGGATCGTCGATGGAATTGGCCGAAATCGGCGGTGGTCAGGTCGGCCGCCGCGTGACCTCGCCGCTTGGGCCGCTGAAACTGCGTGACATCAAAGGCGGGCGACGTGCGCGAAAAGCGCATATCAAGGAAACGATGGAAGATCTGCGCAATCAGATGGGCCAGCAGCGGGATCGTTTGTTTCTGGTCGGCGGCAGCTGGCGCGCCTTTGCGCGGCTGGACATGCTGCGGCGGGGCTATCCGCTGAACGTGCTGCATGAATACCGCATGACCACCAAGCAGGTGCGCGAGACGATCAAATACATCGAAAAACACGACAGTGAAAAGTTGCGTGCTCAGGCGGGCGTGTCCAGCTCGCGCATGGCGCTTATCCCTTACGCGATGGATGTTCTGGCACGGCTGATCCGTACGTTCAAACCCAAAGATATCGCCATCTCAAGCTATGGTATCCGCGAGGGGTTGCTGTATGAGCAGATGCCGCAGGAAGTGCGCGACCGCGACCCGCTTATCGAAGCCAGCCGGTTCTCGGAAGCCAAGGACGCCCGCCTGCCGGGATTTGGCAGCAACCTCTATGATTTTGTCATCCCGCTGTTTAGATCGGCACCGCCCAGCAGAGTGCGCCTGATCAAGGCGGCCTGCCTGCTGCACGATGTAAGCTGGCGCGCGCATCCCGACTATCGGGCCGAGGTGTGTTTCGACAACGTCACGCGCGCCAATCTGGGTGGCCTGAAGCACTCCGAACGTGTTTTCATCGGTTTGGCACTGCAACACCGTTATCGCAACAAACGGGAAGGAAACCGGTTCTCTCGGCTTTACGAATTGCTGGATGAAAAAAGCCAGAAACAAGCTGAAATTCTAGGCAAGGCCATGCGCTTTGGCGCGATGTTGTGGATGCACAACGATGCCAATATGGGGCAGCTCAAGTTTTTCCCAAAAAAGCGAGAACTGGAACTGTATCTACCCGAATCCGCTGCCCCCCTGTTCAGCGAAGTGGCTGAAGCCCGGTTCAGCGCTTTGGCAGCAGCACTGAAATCTCAGACTCGCGTGATTATCAGGGGCTGACCTTTAACCAGGTCAGATGTCTGTGGGTCCTTCTGGCACCTCGATATCCCGCTTTTCGGGCTCGGATGGCTCTTGGGTCGGTTTTCTGCGGATAATGATATCGCCATTGTGCAGGATCTCGGGCGGTTCATAAACGCTCCAGTCCTTGACCTCGGCCGCCAGTTCAGCAAGCGCTGGGCCCATCTGCTGCAAGAAGGACTGCATCGCCGGGCCAAGCTCTTCCGCAAGACCCAGCAAGTTTTCCAATGCCGGTTCCATTTCCTTGCGCAAACCTTCGAAAAACAGTTCGGCCCCCTGTTCCATCAGGGATTTTTCGCTGTCTTCCTGTGCCATGGAGGGCGCAGCAAGGAACATGGAGATCGTGCTGATCAGCAATATGCGTTTCATACCTGACATATAAGGCCCGTGTGGCAGGCTGGAAAGGTCACAGTTCAATATCCAGCGTGACTGGAAAATGATCGGAGGCCGTCAAAAGCGCCTGTCGCAATTCCGGTTCAGCCCAACAGGCGGCATCCTGAAACGGGTGCCAGATACGCCAGGACGGGCGATTTGCTTGCAGGTCCGTGGTAATCATTATGTAATCCAGCAAAGCGTCCAGAAATTTGCCTTCCTCCGGACGGGCAAAGCGCGCAGTGGCAGGCACCGGCCCGGGCCGAAACCTATAGGCTGTGACGGCGTTCGGGTCGAACAATCCGGCTTGCAGCAACACCTCGACCGACGAGCGGCCAAAGAGGTGCTCAAACTCATCCAGCCCGGGGCCATCGTTCAGATCGCCCAGCAAAATGACGGGCTGTTTTTGCGCAACATGCCATTCGACGCGCCGTGCAAGCCAGATCGCTTGCGCCAGCTGTTTGCGGCGATTGGCAATCGAAATCCGGATTGCCTCATCCCGCGATTCGGCACCGTGCGGTGCCTTGGATTTCAGATGTGCCCCGATCAGACGAATGTTGTGCCCCGCTTGCGTCGTCACCGCCAGTTCCATCGGCGGTTTGGAGAACCGCACGACATCCTCGGTCGCATCAATGTCGAGGTCGATTTTGAATACACCATCGAACCGGGGGGCTGTGGCATCTGCAATATCTCCCTTGGGATCGTGGTGAACACTCAGCACCGTTCTGTCATAGAGCAATGCCAGTTCCTGATGTGTGTCGTTTGCATAGCCCATCACCGCATCAGACGTGCGCAAGTCGAACGCTTCGGAAAAGGCTTGCAGGGCCCGAACCGTGTTCTGGTGTCTGCCGGTGTTGGGCGCCTCGACAATCAGAATCGCATCAGCGTCAATCGCGGTCAGAACCTTGGCAATCGCTTCGACCTGCTGCGCTTTGGTGACGTTGTGCCTGCCGGACCAACTGTCATCGACGATCAGCCTGTCTTTCTGGTCGAACAGATTGGCGAACCATTCGATATTATAGGTCGCCAGCCGCATCTGATCAGGCCCGCGCGCCGTTGATTTCATCCCAGGCGCGATTGATATCGATCATCTTTTTCTCGGCCAACCGGATCGCCTCTTCGGGGACACCCCGGGCCATCATGGCGTCGGGGTGCGTTTCCCGAACCAGTTGCCGCCAGACCTTGCGAATATCGGGCAGCGGCATGTCATGTGGAACGCCCAGTACCGTGTATGGATCGTTTGGCGCATCCGGGACAAAACGCGCCCGCAGTGCTTTGAACTGCGCGTCAGTTTGTCCGAAGATTTGGCTGACATCTTCGAGAAATGCGTTTTCGTTCGGATGATAGAAACCATCCGCCATCGCGATGTGAAAAAGCCCCTCCATCAGGTCACACAGGGTTGTACTGTCTTCCGAGAACATGCGTGCGATTTTGCGGGCGTAGTCCTGATATCCCGCCACGTCCGTACGGGCCATGTTGAAGACGCGGGCTGCACCTTCCTCATCTTCGCGCGCGATCTGAAACACGTCGCGAAAAGCGGTGACCTCATCACGGGTCACCTGACCGTCTGCCTTGGCCATTTTGGCACCCAGTGCGATGACCGCAATCGTAAAGGCCACGGACCGTTCCGGTGGCGAGCGTAGTTTTTCAAAAACTGCGGTCAGGCTTTCGCCTTGGGCAAGCGCGCTCAGCGCATCGGATATGCGGGTCCAGATCGACATGACCGCACCCTAGCGTCACAATTCAGGACTGTCAGGTCCAACAGGTCATTCAGCACCAAGAATTTTCTGCATCAGCACAAGGTCCAGTCGCTGGCCGAATTTGAAGCCGACTTCGGGCATCAGCCCGACTTTCGAATAGCCAAGTGCGGCATGAAACGCCTCGGCCCCCGGATTGGCCGAGGATATGCCCGCGACCAGAACATGAACGCCTTGGGCTTGCGCAATATCCTGAAGCGCGGACATCAACGCACGCCCCACCCCTCTGCCGCGCGCGTCCGGTAACAGCTGGATCGTATGTTCGCATGTTTGCGCATAACCGGGCCCGGTTCGGAAAGGGCCATATGTGGCAAAGCCGATAACGTGGCTGTCGTGCTCGGCAACCAGATAACCAGGCACGCGTGCCTTGATATCTTCGGCAATCTGGGCGGCGCTGCGCTCGTCCGTCGTGAAAGTGACCAAAGTGTCCCGGATGATCGCGTTGGTGATCCGGGCAATGGCGGGTGCATCTGACGCTGTGGCCGGGCGTATGTTCATTCCAGCACCCGAAGCCCATGAGGTGTCTCGATCTCTGCCTGCAAAGCGGCGGGGCCGGAATCGAATACCACATGATCCAGCTCACCCAGTTGACGGGCTAGTGTCAGGGCGTCGGGGTGGTAGACAACCAGACGCCGCAACCGGCACGCGCTGTCCTGCAACATGTTTGCCGGGTGCAGGTCGCCCTGCCATTCGATAAGGGCGGGAAACAGATTGTCGAACGGCAAACGCCCCGTTGGCGGAACCGCCATGCGCCATTGCAACGCGCCGCGGGTCAGATCGATGGGCTCTCCGGTGCCATCGGGGAAGATCGACAGTGTGGCCACGATATCCTCGACCCGGCATATCCAGTTCGTCAAACGCGGTCCGCCCTGAAAATTGTCCAGATCGAACCATCGCGGCCTGCCCGGAGGGTGCGCCTGCGGATCGATGGCAATCGCTTCCAGATAGAGCCCGTCCCTGAGCCCCAGCAGCCTGTTATGTGTCCCGAATTTTTCGTGTTTCCCACCGGGTTGCAACGCAACGCCAAGCGCCTGTTCGATATGCGCAGACGCTTCTTCAAGCGTTTCGCCCGCGACGGCCAGATGATCGAGTAACATGTGCGCCCTCCTGCGAAAAACGACCGGACCCAAAGGGATCCGGTCGCATGTTTTCGCCATTGGCACAGGATCACAAGAGCTTTCGTTGAAAGTCTTGCCTTATGTCAGGGCCGCGCTTCGCGGATCAGGCGCAGAATGTCCTGAGCGGCCTCGGGAATGTTGGTGCCCGGACCAAAGATAGCCTTGACCCCATGGTCATACAGGAACTGATAATCCTGCTGCGGGATCACCCCACCACAGATCACGATGATATCGTCGGCCCCTGCTTTCTTCAGCTCTTCCACCAGCTGGGGTGCCAGCGTTTTATGCCCCGCCGCCTGCGAGGAAATGCCGACCACGTGGACGTCATTGTCGACGGCATCCTGAGCCGCCTCAGCCGGTGTCTGGAACAGCGGGCCAACGTCAACATCAAAACCGATATCGGCAAAGGCTGTGGCGATAACCTTGGCACCGCGATCATGCCCGTCCTGCCCCATCTTGACCACCAGCAGACGGGGGCGGCGGCCCTCGGCCTCAGCAAAGTCTTCAATGGATTTCTGGATCGCGGCAAAGCCTTCGTCGCCCTCGTAAGCAGCGCCATAGACACCGGCCAGGGTTTTCACCTCGGCGCGGTGGCGGCCGAATTCTTTCTCCATTGCCATGCTGATCTCTCCTACGGATGCACGGGCGCGGGCGGCTTCGACCGCAGCGGCCAGCAGGTTTCCGCCCTCCTGGGCGGTCTTGGTCAGGGCGTCCAGCGCGGCTTGGCACGCGGCTTCATCACGGGTTGCGCGAATGCGTTCCAGCCGCGCCACCTGCGCCTCGCGTACGGCGACGTTGTCGACATCCAGAATGTCGATCGGGTCTTCCTGTTCCTTGCGGTACTTGTTGACGCCAACAATCACTTCGTCGCCCCGGTCAATCATGGCCTGACGACGGGCCGCGCTTTCCTCGATCCGCAGCTTGGGCATGCCCGAGGCAACCGCCTTGGTCATGCCACCCATCTCCTCGACCTCTTCCATCAGGGCCCAGGCTTTTTCGACCAGTTCATTGGTCAGGCTTTCGACATAGTAGGAACCGGCCAGCGGATCGACCACATCAGTTACACCGGTTTCTTCCTGAAGCACGAGCTGCGTGTTCCGCGCGATGCGGGCCGAGAAATCGGTGGGCAGCGCAATTGCCTCGTCCAGAGCATTGGTATGCAGGGACTGGGTGCCCCCAAGAACTGCACTCATCGCTTCATAGGCGGTGCGGATGACATTGTTGTAAGGGTCTTGTTCCTGAAGCGATACACCGGAAGTCTGGCAATGGGTGCGCAGCATTTTTGACCGTTCGGATTTCGCGCCGAACTCGGTCATGACCCGGTGCCACAGCGTGCGCGCGGCGCGCAATTTGGCGATCTCCATGAAGAAATTCATGCCGATGGCAAAGAAGAAAGACAAACGACCAGCGAACTTGTCCACGTCCATCCCGGCCTCAGTCGCTGCACGGACGTATTCACGCCCATCAGCCAGCGTATAGGCCAGTTCCTGTACAAGGTTCGCCCCGGCCTCTTGCATGTGATAGCCCGAGATCGAGATCGAGTTGAACTTGGGCATCTCGTTCGACGTGTATTCGATGATGTCCGAGATGATCTTCATCGACGGTTCGGGCGGGTAGATATAGGTGTTGCGCACCATGAATTCTTTCAGAATGTCGTTCTGAATGGTGCCGGACAGGACAGATTTGTCGTGACCCTGTTCTTCACCCGCAACAATGAAACTGGCCAGAATCGGAACAACCGCACCGTTCATGGTCATCGAGACCGAGACCTTGTCCAACGGAATGCCGTCGAACAGGATCTTCATATCCTCGACACTGTCGATGGCAACGCCTGCCTTACCGACATCGCCAACAACGCGTGGGTGATCACTGTCATAGCCGCGATGTGTCGCCAGATCGAAGGCAACCGAAACGCCCTGCTGGCCCGCCGCCAGATTGCGCCGGTAGAACGCGTTCGACTCCTCGGCGGTTGAGAAACCCGCATATTGGCGGATCGTCCATGGACGCCCGGCATACATCGTGGCCTTAACACCGCGAGTAAACGGGCCAAAGCCCGGCAACGACCCCATATGCGGCAGATCGGCGGTGTCTTCCTGGGTGTAAAGCGGTTTGACCGCGATGCCTTCCAGCGTTTCCTTGGTCAGGTCGTCCAACGGACGTCCGCGCAGCTCTTTCTCGGCAAGCGCTGTCCAGTCCTTTGTGTCGGTCATTTCGATTTCCTCTCGTCAATACGGATGGCGGCCGCTGAAAGCGTCCGCGCCAAGGTCCTGCACTTGGCCTGATCATCCAGGCGCAAGCGCGAAAATGTGGTCACCCGGCGCAAATCGCCGGTCGCAATCGCGGGCACAGGGGCTATATTCGATAGAACAGGAGGCCACATGATACGCACGCTTGCCTTTGTTTTCTCGGCACTAATCCCTCTGGCTGCCCTGGCGGCAGACGGAACCGCGACGTCTGATGACAGTTTTGTCCGCCCGGTGGGTGAAAGTGAACTCAGCGAGTTTTTGTGGGTAAAACGCCCCATCGTGGTTTTCGCTGACACACCCGCCGATCCGCGGTTCCAGCAGCAGATCGATATGCTTGTCGCAGAAGAAGCAGCCATGCGCGACCGTGATGTCATCGTGCTGACAGACACGGACCCGTCTGCCCGGTCTCCGATCCGGACCAAGCTGCGGCCGCGTGGATTCCAGATGGTGTTCGTCGACAAGGACGGCGTGGTCAAATTGCGCAAACCCAGCCCGTGGAGCGTGCGTGAGATTGGAAGGTCTATTGACAAGACCCCCCTGCGCGAACGCGAGATTCGCGAACGGCGCGAAGGGGGCTGAACGCTTTCGCCATGCCCTAAGGCCCCGGTGCGATGCGCCGGGAACTTTGGGTTGTATGTCGAAAGCGCCAACATGGTCACTCGAACTCGATGATCACGTCGTCCACAGCAAGGCTGTCACCGGGACCTGCATTGACCTTGGCGACCACGCCCCTCTTTTCAGCGCGCAGGATGTTTTCCATCTTCATCGCCTCAATTGTGCATAGCGCCTGACCTTCCTGCACTTCCTGCCCCACTTCGACGTCAATCTTCACGACAAGGCCGGGCATCGGACAGAGCAGCATTTTCGAGGTATCTGGTGGCAGTTTTTCCGGCATCAGCTTGGCCAGTTCCGCCTGACGCGGACGGCGTACATGCACTTTCAAGTCCGCGCCGCGATTGCGAACGCGGAAACCGCCCGAGATCTTGCCGATTTTCAGAACCAGCGGGCTGCCATCCACGTCCAGAACCGCAAGTTGATCGCCCGGCGTCCAGTCCGACGCGACACGCAGGGACGATCCGTCGTCAAACTTGACCGTTGACCCTTCTTTGTCGGCATTGACCTGCACGGCGAAATCCTGCCCCTGCAATGTCACAACCCAGCGCTTGCCTACTTTGCGTTCGTGATTGTCCATCCGGCCCGACACGCGGGTGCGCCGGATTTCGGCGACGCGGTGCATCGCGGCGCAGGATGCAGCAATCCGGCGCAGATCCACTTCGGGCAACGTTACGCCCTCGAACCCGTCTGGATATTCTTCAGCGATAAAGGCCGTTGTCATGTCACCGCTGACAAACTTCGGGTGATCCATCACTGCCGACAGGAACGGCAGGTTGTGACCGATGCCTTCCACTTCGAAACTGTCCAACGCCACGCGCATCGCTTCGATTGCTTTTTCGCGGGTCGGGGCCCAAGTGCAGAGCTTGGCGATCATCGGGTCGTAATACATACTGATCTCGCCGCCCTCGTAGACGCCGGTATCGTTACGTACGGCGGTTTCGCCTTCGGGGGCTTCACCCTGCCATTTACCGTTGACCAGCAACGGACCGGCCGCGGTTTCCTGCGGCGGGCGATACCGGGTCAGACGACCGATCGACGGCAGGAAGTTGCGATACGGGTCTTCCGCATACAGACGGTTTTCAATCGCCCAGCCGGTCAGGGTCACGTCATCCTGTGTTATCGATAGCTTTTCACCCGCTGCGACACGGATCATCTGCTCGACCAGATCGACGCCGGTGATCAGTTCCGTGACAGGGTGTTCCACCTGCAGGCGCGTGTTCATTTCGAGGAAGTAGAAGTTCTTGTCTCCGTCCACAATGAACTCGACCGTACCAGCACTCGCGTAGTTCACGGCCTTGGCCAGAGCGACAGCCTGTTCACCCATCGCCTTGCGGGTTTCGGGATCAAGGAAGGGTGACGGCGCCTCTTCCACCACTTTCTGGTTCCGGCGCTGGATCGAGCATTCACGCTCGCCCAGGTAGATGCCATTTCCGTGACTGTCGCACAGAACCTGAATTTCGATATGGCGCGGCTGAGTTACGAATTTTTCGATGAAGATCCGGTCATCTCCGAACGAGTTTGCGGCTTCGTTCTTGGACGACTGAAAGCCTTCGCGCGCCTCTTCATCGCTCCACGCGATGCGCATGCCCTTGCCACCGCCACCGGCGCTGGCTTTGATCATGACCGGATAACCGATGTCGTTCGAGATCCTGACCGCCTCGTCCGCGTCCTCGATCAGCCCCATGTAACCCGGAACCGTCGAAACTCCGGCCTCCTGTGCGATCTTCTTCGAAGTAATCTTGTCGCCCATGCTTTCGATTGCACCGACAGGGGGTCCGACAAAGGCGACACCTTCGGCCTCGAGCGCCTCGGCGAACTTCGAATTTTCCGACAGGAAGCCATAGCCGGGATGAACCGCCTGCGCGCCGCTTTGACGGATGGCATCCATGACCTTGTCGATCACAATGTAGGACTGGTTCGCCGGGGGCGGACCGATATGCACGGCTTCGTCGGCCATCGACACATGCAGCGCGTTCTTGTCCGCGTCCGAATAAATGGCAACGGTGCCGATACCCATCTTGCGGGCGGTCTTGATGACCCGGCAGGCGATCTCGCCCCGGTTGGCGATCAGGATCTTATTGAACATGAAACGTCCTTTGGCTTGGTGTTCCGGAAACGCAAAACGCCGCCGCAGGGTACGATCCCCACGACGGCGTGATGCGCAATGATGGCTGAGGCGCCAGGCGCCCCGAAGGATATGCGTTAGTTACAGTTGTTCTGCGTCTTGCAGTACAGCACGTTGCCCGCTGCACCGACGGCCGCGCCAAACAGCGGGTCGGCATTGAGGACCGCGGCCCCCACAGCCCCTGCACCACCGCCGAGGAGTGCCTGTTCGCCCGTGGTGTCACCGCACGCGGCCAGACCCGCACAGGTCGCCGCAACAAGGATGAGTTTCGAGAATCGCATTGTGTCTGCCCTTTTAGTTTTCTTGGTTCGTTTGGGATCAGATGCGCGAAATGGGGCCTGTTATTCAATATCAATGCAGTTGCAGGCAGGTTTTGTGCAGGTTTTCGCTTCTCTTTGGCCGTGGGAGCCAAAAAGAAAAACGCGGACAGGTCTATGTGGGGAACACAAGCCTGCCCGCGCAAGGAAGGGGTACGGAATAGTAAGTGCATGTGCGGCGCAGGCAAAGTAGAGCCGCACGGCCTATTCAGTTTGCACGGCACAATCCGTTGGGCAATCACAGTATTGTTTCCCGACGACAACTCGGCTGGTTTCTGCCCAAGCCGCAAAAGGGCGCGCAACTTCGTGCCGACAGCATTCAAGTGAATTACCAGCGCGAAAGCCCCATTCACCGTCACAGTTTCGTTACAAAACGGGCCGCTGCCGATGCTTTCTGCGGTTGCAGCATCACGAATCGCCGCCACTCCACCGGCGGAGGAATTACGGCGCAGCAGAGCGTTAGATGACAGGTTCAAGACGCTGTGATTCAAGAAGTCGAAAAAGGCACATTTTCTTGAGAAATCAGATAGTTCTATTCCCTTTCTCGTGATTTCCAAAGATTTCTGCTGCGTGAAACGGTCCCTGGGCACACTCGCACTCAAAGGAACACCCACATGACTATGACTAGAAAAAAGGCACTCCTGCTCGCTGCCTCTGCGCTCAGTGTGACCGGCACGTTTGCTGTCGCCCAGGACGCCCAGACCCAAGCCGAACTCGACGCTTTGCGCGCCCGGGTCGAGGCGCTGGAAGCCGACAAAAGCGGCCCCGCCAACGGAGATTTCCGCATCGGCAACACCGTTCTGGACGTTTACGGATACGTGAAGGCCGATTTCTTCTATGACTTTGACTACGATCAGGGGGATACGGCGTTCGTGAATGTTATCGGTGAACCCTCGGCCGCGACAGACGGCACCTTCGGGGCAACCGTTCGCCAATCGCGGATCGGACTGCGTACCACCACCCCAAGCGGGATCGGTGACATTGGCGGACAGCTTGAGCTTGACCTGTTCGGTTCCGGCGGCACGGCTGAATTGCGCATTCGCCATGCCAACATCACCATCGGCGATCAGTTCCTGATTGGTCAGTACTGGACCAACTTCCAACCATTGGACACCTACCCGACCACTGTCGAATTCAACGGCCCGGTGGGTATCGCATTCGCTCGTGTCCCACAGCTGAGATACACCGGACAGCTTGGCAGCAATGCACAGTTTGCGGTCTCGATCGAAGAGAACGTCAGCGGGTCGAATTCCGATGATCCCGTCCTGACGGCCTCGGCGGAATATAACGACGGTACGTACATTGCCCGTGGTGCCGTTTTGTACGGTAAAGCCAATTCCGGCAATGTCGAAGTGGATCAAACCGGCTTTACGCTTTCGGGCGGCATCCGCCCCTGGCAAGGCGGGTTGTTTCAGGTCAACTACGTCACAGGTGAGGCACTTGGCCCGTACCTGATCGGTCTCGGCGATGCCATTGTCGGTGGGCAGGCCAACGATGTGGATGGCTACACCGTGGAATTCAGGCAGGACCTCGGCGCAAAGTGGAATGTCGGTATTGCTTACGGTCGTGAAGACTATGATCTGCCAACCTCGACCGGGACGCTGTCCTTCACCGAGCTGGAAACGATCCATGTCAACGCGTTCTACAAGGCGACGGACAGTCTGACGCTCAGCGCCGAATACATCTATGGCGAGCGGAATGACGCGCCCACCGGCAGAACCTTTGACGGCAGCCGCGTTCAGCTTGCAGCCCAGTTGAACTTCTGAGACCACACATAAATCCTGCCCGGTTTCGGGCAGGATTTTCCCGAAACTGGCAGTGATCGGATTATGTGCGGCAGCGAATGTCACAATCAGTCCATCCCGTCGATGATGTCCGGGAAGGATGCGCGCGCAGCGTTTACGTCGATAACGAGCAAGGCATCATAACTGGCCGGATCAAAGGGGTCTTCTGCCGGGATGACTTCGCGCCCGAACAGCCAGCTCAAACGCCCAGCATCCAGATTGCCCCGTTCGAACGGCTGGTCGCCGAAATGGGCCCAAAGGGCTTCCATGAACGCACTATCAGCGCGCCTGTCCGCAGGTTTACGGTCCCGAAACCGCTCGCGCCGCGTTAACGGTGTAGCGCCCTTTGGGTTGGCGCGACGAATGGTGAACTGAAAGTCAGTGCCTGAAAGGCGACCGGGGAAACCACGATGCTTCAGCATGAAAGGCCCTCTTGTGTCATACTTGCAGACAAAAGCAATTCGAGCCCGAAAAGGGATGGGTTCATGATGCGCACCTCCAAAGCCGCACAGTTGGTCTGAGACGCTTTGCACTCATGGATACCTGCGGTCATGGTCAAAGCCCCTCCCAGATACACTGGGACTGCTCCAGCCGGTAAGCCTCAAAAAACTGGGTCGCATCAGGGGCGGCATCACCAAACTCTACCGGGCGATCGGACAAAGAGATCACGACCCGCACCGGATGCAATTCATGCTGCGCGACATATGGAACGGCCAGAATCTGGCACAGGTGCTCCATATCCTTCGACGCAACATCATACCCGATCCGTCCCACTGACGCGCCTATTCTGGGTGCGATAAAGCGAAAGCGCAGCCAAAGCTCGCCTGGATTGTTGTCCAGCAGGACATCGCTCAGTTGCACTGGCTGGCCCGACGGAACCGGCAGCAAAGTATCGGAGTCTGCAAAAGCAGGATGGCTGAAGGCGAGAGCAACCAGACAAATGGCGCGACCCCGGACCCACCAGCGGCGAGCTCCTCCTTCCGGGGTCGCGCGCGCAGTACGATTGGTCTGCGCGGTTCTATGTCTGACGGGTCGGATCATTCAACTATTTGCCGGTTTTTGTCAATTCCGCCTCAATTTGAGGGCGTTTTAGCCTCAGAGCCGCTGTGGCAGTCTAAGATTGAGCGGCGCGGGCCACCCCGCCCCCAGAAGGATCACAGCGGGATATTGTCGTGCTTTTTCCAAGGGTTCTTCAGCTGTTTGCCGCGCAAGCTGGCAAATGCCCGGGATACACGACGGCGGGTCGAATGCGGCATGATCACCTCATCGATGAAGCCGCGCTCGGCTGCCACGAAGGGATTTGCAAATCGGTCTTCGTAATCCTTGGTGTGAGATGCGATCTTGTCCGCATCCCCCAGATCGGCGCGGTGAATGATCTCGGTCGCCCCTTTGGCCCCCATGACCGCAATTTCGGCGGTGGGCCACGCATAGTTGAAATCACCGCGCAAATGCTTGGAGGCCATAACGTCGTAAGCACCACCATAAGCCTTTCGGGTAATCACCGTCACCTTCGGCACGGTTGCCTCGCCATAGGCAAACAGCAACTTGGCCCCATGTTTGATGACGCCGCCATATTCCTGGCTTGTTCCCGGCAGGAAGCCAGGAACATCGACCAGTGTCAGGATCGGGATTTCGAAGCAGTCACAGAAGCGTACAAAGCGCGCAGCCTTGCGCGAGGAGTCGATATCCAGACACCCGGCCAGCACCATCGGCTGGTTTGCGACGACGCCTACGGTCTGACCTTCCAGCCGGATGAACCCGGTAATGATGTTCTTCGCAAAATCTTCCTGAATTTCATAGAAATCGCCCTCGTCCGCCACTTTGGCGATGAGTTCCTTCATATCGTAGGGCGTGTTCGGATTTTCTGGCACAAGAGTGTCCAGCGAAGCCTCGATCCGGCCGGGTTCGTCAAAGAACGGGCGCACGGGCGGCTTTTCGCGGTTGTTGAGGGGCAGGAAATCCACCAGGCGCCGCACCTCGGCCAAAGCTTCGACGTCGTTTTCGAACGCGCCATCAGCGACCGAGGATTTCTTGGTATGGGTCGAGGCCCCCCCCAGTTCCTCGGCAGTCACCACTTCGTTGGTTACGGTCTTCACCACATCCGGGCCGGTCACGAACATGTAAGAGGTGTCTTTGACCATGAAGATAAAGTCGGTCATCGCCGGGCTGTACACCGCACCACCCGCGCAGGGCCCCATGATTACGCTGATCTGCGGCACCACACCCGAAGCCATGATATTGCGCTGGAACACTTCGGCATAACCCGCCAGCGAAGCCACACCTTCCTGGATGCGCGCGCCGCCCGAATCGTTAATTCCGATCACCGGGGCACCGTTCTGGACCGCCATGTCCATAATCTTGCAGATCTTCTGAGCATGGGTTTCCGACAGCGATCCGCCAAAGACGGTAAAATCCTGGCTGAACACATAAACCATGCGCCCGTTGATCGTGCCCCAACCGGTGACAACACCGTCGCCCGCAGGCTTTTGTTTTTCCATCCCGAAATCGGTGCAGCGGTGGCTGACAAACATGTCAAACTCTTCAAAGCTGCCCTCGTCCAACAGCAGTTCGATCCGTTCACGCGCGGTCAGTTTGCCGCGTGCGTGCTGGGCATCGATCCGTTTCTGCCCACCGCCCAGACGCGCGTTATCGCGGCGGCCTTCCAGTTCGGAAAGAATGTCTTTCATGACGACTATCCCCTTATAAATTTGACGGGACCCTACCTGTTTGGGCCGCTCATCCAAAGCTATTTTCGGCAAATTTGCAAAATTTCAGCAACAGTAATTTGGATAATTGCAAAACTGCGAATTCTCGCAGGCAATTTTGCGAATGGCTGGCATTCCGTAAATCCACGGCTATACATGTGAACCATGCAGTTCAGCTCTGACGCGGTCCACCGCACACCACCCACATTGGCGACGCTTGTTTTACTCTCGGGCCTGTCCGCCCTGAGCATGAACCTGTTTCTGCCCAGCCTGCCAAACATGGCCGAGTATTTCGAAACCGATTACAAGGTCATGCAGCTGTCGATTGCGCTTTATCTGCTGATCAATGCCATTCTGCAAATTCTCATAGGTCCAATTGCGGATCAGGCAGGACGCAGACCAGTTTTACTGTGGGGCCTTGGCCTGTTCCTGATGGCGACCCTTGGGTGCATCTTCGCCCCCAATGCCACGGTTTTTCTGGCGTTCAGGATGTGTCAGGCGGTAGTGGTCGTCGGTATGGTTCTCAGCCGCGCAGCGGTGCGGGATATGTACGATCAGGATCAAGCTGCCTCGATGATCGGTTATGTGACGATGGGCATGGCCGTGGTTCCGATGATCGGCCCTGCCATCGGCGGCTTGCTGGAAGTGAGTTTTGGTTGGAAAGCGAATTTCTGGCTGCCCTTTGCCGTGGGTCTGCTGACTATGGCACTGACCTATTCGGACTTTGGGGAAACATCGGCAAAAAGCGGTAAAACGCTTGTCCAGCAATTCAAGGAATATCCCGAACTTCTGACCTCGCCACGGTTCTGGGGATATTCACTGGCTTGTGCCTTCTCATCGGGTTCGTTTTTCGCCTATCTCGGCGGCGCACCTTTCATCGGCACCGAATTGTTCGGGTTGAGCGCGGCACAGGTTGGCATTTATTTTGGCGCACCTGCGGTTGGGTATTTTGTTGGTAATTTCATGAGCGGACGTTTTTCAGTGCGGTTCGGTGTGAACCGCATGGTGCTATGGGGAAGCCTGCTCAATGCGTTTGGCGTCGCTGTGTCGGCATTGCTGTTTCTGGCCGACCGTGGAACCGCACTCAGTTTCTTTGGGTTCATGACATTTGTGGGCGTCGGCAATGGCATGGTCATCCCCAACGCAACCTCGGGCGCGCTATCAGTGCGCCCTCAACTGGCTGCAACCGCCTCGGGCCTGAGTGGCGCCATCATGTTAGGTGGCGGCGCCGGGCTGAGCGCGTTGGCAGGTGCCCTGCTGACACGTGAAACCGGCGCGATGCCGCTGCTTTGGCTGATGCTGGCAACAGCCGTTCTGGCAATCGTCGCAATTTCAACTGTCGTACGAAGAGAACGGCAATTGGGCTGTAATCGCTTGCCCCAATGACTTTGCAAAGTTAACCTCGGAGATTGGAAAACTTGCAAAGGCACCCAATGGCCACCCAAAAGCTCTATGCCGGCGCGAAACTGCGCGAAATGCGAACGCGCCTGACCCTGACGCAGCGTGAATTTGCCGCCAAACTGGGCGTTTCATTGCCCTATCTGAATCAGATGGAAAACAACAACCGGCCGATCTCGACTACGGTTGTGCTGGCTCTGGCGCAGGAGTTCGGAATGGATGTTACCGAACTCAGCACAGGTGACAGCGAACGTCTTGTTTCAGACATGCGCGAGGCGCTGGCCGATCCTGTTTTTGCCGACATACAGCCCCCTCTGGCCGATCTGCGCCTGACGGCATCCAACGCCCCCGCCCTGGCGCGCGCGTTTATCGAATTGCACAAAACCTACCGGCAGACGCATGAACGACTAGCCTCGCTGGACGAGGCTTTGGGGCGTGAAGATGCGCGTATTCAGGCCAGCCCGTGGGAAGAAGTGCGCGATTTCTTCCACTATTGCGACAACTACATCGACGCCGTGGACAGGGCCGCAGAACTGTTTGCCAACCGCGCCGACGGGCCTGGTGGTATCCGACAAGCCGCCCTGAGTAGCCTTTCAGAGCGCGGAATTCAGGTGGTTTTTTCAGATATGGGCCCTTTGCGCGCTTATGATGTCGACAGCAAAATTTTGCGCCTGTCCTCCCGTGCAGCGCCGCAGACGCAGGTGTTCCAGCTTCTGTTGCAGGTCGCGCTGATCAGTCAGGACCAGTTGCTGGAGGCGACCCTGGATTTCGCCAAATTCCAAAGCGACGAAGCCCGCGCCATTGCCAAGATCGGTCTTGCCAACTATTTCGCTGGTGCCTCTCTGATGCCTTATACCGCGTTTTTGACCGCCGCTCAGGAAGAGCGTCACGATCTGGAGCTGCTCAGCAACCGGTTCGGGGCGTCGGTCGAGCAGGTTGCACATCGGCTGTCGACACTACAGCGTCCCGGCGCCAAGGGCATCCCGTTCTTCTTCGTTCGGGTTGATCAGGCGGGGACGATCACCAAGCGGCACTCAGCCACACGCCTGCAATTTGCGCGCTTTGGTGGGGCTTGCCCGCTTTGGAACGTGCACCGGGCCTTTGAAACGCCCGGGCATTTCCTGCGGCAGCTGGCGGAAACACCAGATGGCGTTCGCTATATCTCGCTGGCGCGGGATGTCTCAAAATCGGGGGGCTCGTTCGGTGCGCCCGTCAGACGGTACGCCATAGCGCTGGGATGCGAGGTCCGTCATGCCCCGGCGCTTGTTTATGCCGACAACCTCGACATCAACAATGCCAGCGCCTACGAGCCCATCGGTATCTCCTGCCGCATCTGCGAGCGGCAAACATGTCACCAGCGTTCGGTTCCGCCGCTGGAACGTCGTCTGAGCATCGACACCCATATTCGCGGCACTCTGCCCTATGAAGTGACCTGATCTTAGTCTGATTTATTATCCCACCGCAGTCGCGTCTCTGGTCACGACGGGGGCAGAGCCCCCGCCAGTGGTTTAAGCCTTGGACAGGATCGCCCAGATCTCATCCTTTAGCGCGGCGCGTTTTTTGCGCAGATCAACCTCGGCCAGCTCCTCCATGGGTTCGACATTGGTTTCGGCGCGGTGTACTTCGCGGTTGACCTCATGATACTCATCGGCCAGCCGGGCAAAATGCGCATCCGACTGCTTGAGCTGGCTCATCAGTTCAACTTTGTCCGGAAACTCTTCGGCCAGTTCATGCGGGGTGTGAGACATCTCTGTTCGCTCCTTCATATGTCGTTGCAAATCAGTGATAGAAGCGTGATCGGGCTTTCGCTTTGACCCGGATCAACTAGCCGTAATAATCCCGCGAATTTCAAAACAACGCCACGCGCCATCCTGCCGTGCAGGGGGCAAGTTGTTCTGAAACGTGGCTCAGGCTTATCTGGACAGGAACACTGAACTTTTTGCCAGCATACCCCCGGCAAGCGCCGAAAATTTACACATTCAACCGGGGGCAGTTCAGAAGGATTAACGCTGAGCGGTTGCCCAGCCGGGGTGAATCCACGGGCGGTCATTGGCCTTGGGCAACGGGTCTTTGCCCAGCAAAGAATCCGATACTTTCTCGCCAACCATGATCGAGGGGGCGTTGAGATTGCCGTTGGTGATCTGCGGGAAAATCGAACTGTCTGCGACGCGCAGCCCATCCACGCCGATGACGCGACCCTCGGGATCGACCACCGCACCTTTGTCATCCGCACGCCCCATCCGGCAGGTGCCGCAGGGGTGATAGGCGCTTTCGGCATGTTCCGCGATAAAGGCGTTCAGCTCTTCATCCGTTTGCACAGCGGCACCCGGCTGAATTTCCTTGCCCGCATAGGGTTTGAAAGCGTTTTGCCCAAAGATTTCGCGGGTCAGCCGGATACAAGTGCGGAAATCTTCCCAATCTTCTTCGTGACTCATGTAGTTGAACTTGATCACCGGCGCGTCTGCGGCTTGGGTAGAGCGCAATGTGACCGTCCCGCGCGACGGGGACCGCATCGGGCCGACATGCGCCTGGAACCCGTGCCCCTCTGCCGCCGCCTGCCCGTCATAGCGAACTGCGATCGGCAGAAAGTGGTACTGAATGTCGGGATATTCCACGCCCGGTTTCGACCTGATGAACGCCGCGCTTTCAAACTGGTTCGATGCGCCCAAACCTGTCTTGGTAAACAACCATTGCGCCCCGATCAGGCCTTTGCTGAACAGGTTCCAGTGCTTGTAGAGCGTGATCGGCTGCAGCGAAGCTTGTTGAATATACAGCTCCAGATGGTCCTGAAGGTTCGCACCCACCCCCGGACGATCCGCAACGACGTCGATCCCATGCTCGGCCAGATGCGCGCCCGGTCCGATTCCGGACAGCATAAGCAGCTTGGGCGAGTTGATCGAGGACGCGGCCAGAACGACCTCGCGCCGGGCCTTGATGATTTCTTTCTTATCGCCACGGATCAGTTCCACACCAGTGGCGCGACCGTTTTCCATAACAACCCGAGACGCAAGACCCCGCACGATATCGCAATTGTCGCGTTTGAGCGCTGGCTTCAGATAGGCATTCGCCGCTGACCAGCGCCGCCCTTTCCAGACGGTCTGTTCCATCGGGCCAAAGCCTTCCTGCTTTTCGCCGTTATAGTCGCCGGTGACCTCGTATCCCGCCTGCTGGCCTGCATCGACAAAGGCCTGAAACAGTGGATTTGCGCGTGGGCCGCGTGACACATGCAACGGGCCGTCAGTGCCGCGCCAGGCCGGATCGCCGCCATGACCACCGTCATGCCAGGTCTCCATACGTTTGTAATAGGGCAGAACATCCGCATAAGACCAGCCGTCAGCCCCCATCTCGGCCCATGTGTCGAAATCGCGTGCGTGACCGCGCACATAGACCATGCCGTTGATCGACGATGACCCGCCGATCACCTTGCCGCGCGGGCAGGCCAGACGGCGGTTGTTCAGATGCGGTTCAGGCTCGGATTGATATCCCCAGTCATAGCGCGACATGTTCATCGGATAGCTGAGCGCGGCAGGCATCTGGATAAACGGCCCCATGTCGGTGCCACCGTGCTCGATCACCAGAACCGAGGCCCCGGCCTCGCTCAGACGATATGCCATTGCGCAGCCTGCGGACCCTGCGCCAACGATGACAAAATCTGCTTCCATATTCATAACTCCTCACCCGCCGGGTATGACGCCTCCGGCGGGAGTATTTTCAAAAAGATGAAGAGGTTACTCGCCGCGTGGGAACCGGGCGTTTTCCTCGACGATGTTCAGATCCATGTGATTGCGCATGTAGCGTTCCGACGCTTTTTGCAGCGGCTGATAATCCCACGGGTAGTATCCGCCCTGCCGCAGCGCTTCGTACACAACCCAACGCCGTGCCTGACTGGCGCGGACATCCGCGTCGAAGCGCTCCAAATCCCATCGGGCCTCGGACTTTGCGCGCAGTGTTTGCAGTGTGCCCGCATGTTCGGAGCTGTCTGCCAGATTGGTCAGTTCATGCGGGTCTACCTCGAGATCAAACAGTTGATCCGGGTCCAGCGCACATCGATTGTATTTCCACTTGCCATAGCGCAGCGACACCAGCGGCGCGTAAGATGCCTCGGCCGCATATTCCATGGCCACAGGCGCGGTTCGCGCGCCACCTTGCGCCAATGGCACCAGGTTTTCGCCGTCCGTCCATGGGGCGATCTCGGCCATGTCAACGCCTGCCAGCGCCCCGAGCGTGGGTGTGACATCGATGGTGGAAACTGGCGTATCGATCCGCCCCGCAGGCAAGTCCGGGGACAAAATCATCAAAGGAACGCGCGCCGAGCCTTCGTAGAAGTTCATTTTGAACCAAAGGCCACGTTCGCCCAGCATGTCACCGTGATCCGAGACGAACAGGATGATCGCCTCTTGCCGTGTCGTTTCGAGCACTTCGAGGATTTCACCGATCTTGTCATCGAGATATGTGATGTTGGCGAAATAAGCACGGCGGGACTTGCGAATGTCTTCCTCGGTGATGTCGAAGCTACGCCAGTCGTTGGCATCAAAGATCCGCTTGGCGTGAGGATCCTGGTTGTCATAGCCGATATCAGCGATTTCGGGCAGCAAATGCGCGCAATCCTCGTAAAGGTCCCAGTATTTGCGACGGGCGACATAGGGATCATGCGGATGGGTGAAGCTGACCGTCACGCACCATGGGCGGTCACCCTTGCCGCGCGCAAGGTCATAAAGCTTGGCCTTGGCGTTATAGGCGACCTCATCATCATACTCCATCTGGTTGGAAATCTCGGCAATACCCGCGCCGGTCACCGACCCCATGTTGTGATACCACCAGTCGATCCGCTCACCCGGCTTTCGGTAGTCTGGTGTCCAGCCAAAATCGGCCGGGTAGATATCAGTTGTCAGGCGATCCTCAAACCCGTGCATCTGGTCCGGGCCGACAAAGTGCATTTTACCTGACAGACAGGTGTAATATCCGGCCCTGCGCAAATGGTGTGCGTAAGTTGGGATATCGCTGCGGAACTCTGCCGCGTTATCGTAGACACCAGTGCGCGAGGGCAATTGACCGGACATAATGCTGGCCCGCCCCGGCGCACAAAGCGGCGACGCTGTATAAGCGTTGGCAAAACGGGTCGACCTTTCGGCCAGTTTCTTCAGGTTCGGAGCATGAAGCCAGTCAGCGGGACCGTCGGGAAAGAGGGTTCCGTTCAGCTGATCCACCATCAGGATCAGAATGTTCGGTTTTGTCATTTTTCAGCCTCGAGCAGAGTATCGAGCACGCGCATAGCGTGGTTCACGGCCAATTGCGGTTCTTCCGGGGCGCTGAGCGCTGCGCGAATATAGAGCCCGTCAATCAGGGCAATCATGTTCTCGGCAGCCTCAACCGGATCCTGCATCCTTGGACGCAGGGCATGAACCAGATTCGATCTGATGCGCGCCTGATAGATCTGCCACAATCGCAGCGCGTCACTGTTGGTCTGCGCCAACACATAAAACGTCATCCAAGCGGCAGTCACGTCAGGTGTGAAACACGAAGGGGCAAAACAGGCGTGGATAATCGCCTCTGCCCGGTTGCCCGGTTTGGCCGCTTTCAACTGGGCCCTGGCTTCGTCGCTGAAGTCGGCGAGGATCTGACGCATTGCGGCCAGAAATATCTGATCCTTTCCGCCAAAATAATGGTGGGCCAATGCGCTGGACATGCCCGCGCGTTTGGCAATCTGGCTGACAGTTACATCCAGGGATTTCTTGACACCCAGTTCAGCAATCGTCGCTCGAACAATCGCGTCCTTGCGGATCGGCTCCATTCCAACTTTTGGCATCGCTTTCCCCATACAGGTGTCATGCGACCAAGCTAGGATGTTTTTATTGACTCGTCAATCAATGTAAGCGCGGAGATGTCACTTCACAGCTTCGGCGCAATACTGGGAGGCGTCAAGTCCCGACGGTTCAACATGAACTCGCGCCATGAGATGAAGCTTACAGCGCCCAGTATCAGGGTTCCGCCAGCCACAACCCATAGGTCGACACTTTCGTGGAAGATCGCTGCACCCACAAGCGTGGCCCAGATCAACTGCAGGAATGTAACGGGTTGTGTGACGGCCACAGGCGCGGCCTGCAACGCCAATGTCATGAAGTAATGACCTGCGGTCGCAAAGCTGGCCACCAGAAACAGAACCCCGAGTTCTTGCATACTGGGCCGGGTCCAGACGGCAACCGCAAATGGGATCAAGGCGATAGTTACCCAGATGGACAGATGCGCCACGACAACCGAAGGCGGAACGTCGCGGACAAGAAGCTTGGCCAGCAAATAGGACCCGCTTAGCATCAGGGCCGTTCCGAGCATGGCAAGGTGACCTTGCGAGACCTCGCGAAACCCGGGGCGCAGGATAACCAGTACGCCCACCAAGGCGACCAGAATGGCGGCAACCCTGCGAAAAGCCAGCTTCTCGCCCAGAAACAGGGCCGCGCCCAAGGTGACATAAACCGGCGTCATGTAGTTCATGGCAGTGACTTCGGCCAAGGGGATTTGTGTCATGGCAAAAAACCAAAGCATGACAGCTATCGCGTGTACGACACCGCGCAAACCGAACAACGTCAGCAGGCGGGGTGTCAGCCGGGTCGCCATGATCGACCGCAAGGCCGGTAACAGAAACACCAATCCCAGCGCATAACGCAGGAATGCAGCCTGGATCGGATTCATCGTCGTGCCCAGAGATTTGACCAAAGCGGTCATCACAACAAAGGACAGCCCGGCGGCAAACATCCAGAACATACCGGCAAGCGGGCGCGACGAAACGGCAAGCGATGTCATGGCTTAGGTTGAACACCGAAACCCTGCCGGGAACAACCCTTCACATGATAACAAGTTTCAGTGCGATACCCAGCATTACGACCCCGATCACTGCGTCCAGCACCTGCCAGGCGCGCGGGCGCGCAAACACCGGAGACAGAACACCCGCGCCGTATCCAAGTGAAAAGAAGAAGACAAAGCTGGACGTGACCGCCCCGATGGCAAATCCGACCCGGTCATCATACTGTGCCGAGATTGAGCCGATCAGAACCACTGTATCCAGATAGACATGCGGGTTCAGCCAGGTGAAGGCGAGAACGGCAAGCATCGCGGTTCTGAGGCTGGTTCGCGGGCCGCTGCCCGTTTCCATCACCGCGCCACCCCGCAGGGCAGACCCGAAGCTGCGCAGCCCATACCATGTCAGAAAAGCAACCCCGCCATATCGCATTACAGGTTCAAACCAGGGGGCTGAATGGGCCAGAGTCCCGAACCCTGTGACGCCTGCAACGATCAAAACCGCGTCGGACATTGAGCAGGTCAGGCACAGAAGAAACACATGTTCACGCCGCAATCCCTGTCGCAGAATAAAGGCGTTCTGTGCCCCGATGGCGAGGATCAGACTGAAACCCAGCGCGAAACCGGCGATCATGGACGTGGGCATGGGACCTCCTGCTATTGCAAGACGTTGACTAAGGCCGTCGGTGAGATCTATCAAATTAAAGATGTTATCCCGAGTTAAGCCTGACTAATGCTGCTGGATCCTCTTCACCTGTCCGCTTTGTCTGCCATTCTGCGCCATGGCAGCTTTGATGCGGCTGCGGCAGAGCTGGCGGTGACGCCCTCGGCGATATCCCAGCGGATCAGGGCGCTTGAAGATCGGATTGGAGCCACCCTGATACATCGGGGCAGCCCTTGCACCGGAACGCCCGCCGGGCTGCGCATTGCCCGTTACGCGGAAGATGTCGGGCTGCTTGAGGCACAGTTGGTTCGAGAACTGACGCTGGAGCAGGAACCAAGGTCCGCCCGCGTCCGCATCGCTGTACCGGCAGACAGTCTGGCCACCTGGTTTGTTGATGCGATGGCGCAGGTGCCTGACATGCTGTTCGATCTGGTGATCGACGATCAGGATCACTCCGCAGATTGGCTGCGACGGGGCGAGGTAAGCGCCGCCGTCACCGTTGGTGGCCAGACAGTGACCGGGTGCGACGCGATCCCATTGGGCGTGTTGCGCTATCTGCCAACAGCCAGCCCGGAATTCATCAACACCTGGTTTCGGGACAAAGTGACCGAGGCAGAACTTGGCAAGGCACCTTGCCTGGTTTTCAACCAAAAGGACGGGCTACAAAGGGCCTGGATTGTTCAACACACAGGCAAACGCCTGACACCCCCGTCTCATTTCCTGCCTTCTTCACACGGGTTCGTGGACGCGGCGATTGCCGGGCTTGGGTGGGGCATGAACCCCGCAGCTCTGGTGCAGGAGGCTTTGAAACATGGGCTGTTGCGCCCCATCGTGCCCGATGCGCCGTTGGATGTCGCGCTGAGCTGGCAGGTTGGGCGTGTTCTTGCGCCCGCGCTCAAACCTCTGACCCAGGCTGTCAAACGTGCCTCAGAACGAATTTTGCTTCTGCCTCAAAGCAGCTAAACAAACACGACATTTTCGGAGGAACCGATGTTCTCACGTGACGCTCTTGGCTATGACCCGATTCCCCTGCCGGACCGGTGCGACATCAGCGATGCAGACATGCTGGGCGCGGCGCAGGCATTTTACGAAAAGATGCGTCAGCGTCACACTGTCCGGGATTTCAGCCCCCGCCCCGTCGCCCGTGAGGTAATCGAATCCAGCCTGCGCACCGCGGGCACCGCCCCGTCGGGCGCCAATCACCAACCCTGGCATTTTGCAGCTATCTCGGACCCTGCCCTTAAACACCGCATCCGGGAAGAAGCCGAAGAAGAAGAACGCCGGTTCTACGCAGGTGGCGCCGGGGATGAATGGATCAAGGCACTGGAGCCCATCGGCACCAACGCGGTCAAAGAACATCTGACAATCGCCCCTTGGCTGATCGTGGTTTTTGCCCAGCGCTGGGGGCAATTCGAGGATGGAACGCGGTACAAGAACTACTACGTCCCGGAGAGTGTAAACATTGCCACCGGCTTTCTGATTGCCGCGCTGCATCACGCGGGCCTCAGCACCCTGACCCACACCCCGAACCCGATGCGGTTTCTGAACGACGCGCTGGACCGGCCCGCGTCGGAAAAACCAACCATGATCATCGCGGTGGGGCATCCGTCAGAAGACGCGACTGTGCCTGCTGTGGCAAAACTCAAGAAACCCCTGGAAGAGATTTCATCCTTCTTCTGAGGCCGTCGCAAGGGTGGCCGAAAACTCAATTCGTGGGCTGTACTGTCTATTTCTGTTCCGGTTGCATCATGCGGTAGCAGTTTACACAGGACGCCAGACTGGCGACGACGATGAAAGCCACGGCCATTGCGACCTCGTGCATATGGGCGACAGCGGCAAGGCCCGCGGACAACAACACTGCGGTTAAACGCGCAAACGCCTTGACCGCTGCCGATCCCCGCACCCGCTGTTCTTTGGGTGCCACATCCAGAAAATAGAGCTTGCGCGCACTGCTGATCCCGGTCACCGCAACGGTGACAACGAACAGCGCAATTGCATGCAAGTGAACCCGATGGTCGATGCCCAAATAGTGGAACACCAAAAGAACACTGCCTGTTGCGGCGACCATCAATGTCCCGACCACCATGACCGCACGATGGGACTTCATGTTGATGGTTTGCCACAGAGGGCCCGATACAAGATATCCCGAAGCGGAAGAGACGATCATCGCGGTCAATCCCTGTGTCGAGCTGTGATGCGCTTCGGCTGCGATGAGCGCGAAGAACGGAACGGACAGCGAAACAGCAACCAAGGGCAGACGCATGATCATATAGCGCCGGAACCACTGGTATTCGAACATACCCAGAATACCCTTGATATTCGCCTTAATCGAAATACCCCTTTCGGACTGCTGCGGTGTCGTCGGCGCGACCTCACGCACGGTTTCTGTCATCGCCAGCATGAACAGACCCGACAGCAGGAAGAATAAAACCGAAACGCCAATCATGACTGAATGGCGCGAAAAGGGTGGATTATCCTTGGTGATCTGATGCACCAGCAACGCAAGACCAATGGCACATAGCCCCCCGGCACCAAGCTGCAGATATTGCATGACCATGCGCGAACGTGCCTGAACGTGGTCGCCTAACAGATCCGTAAGCATCAGGGTCTGCACTTCGCTGACAAGCCCGATCACAAGAAATACAGACAGGAAAACCACAGCGATCAATGGGACAGCCCCGGTTGCGGCCGCAGCTATTGCCAGAAGCAGACAGGCGCCAATGACCGCTTCGGTCAACGCAATCGCACGTTTCTTCTTGCTTCTTGCTGCAACGGGTTGTGCCAGAAAGAAATCCGCAATCAAGCAACCGACCATCCGCACCGACACCAGTGCACCCGCCACAAACATCGGCAACTCGAAGGAAACGGCTAGAAACGGCAAAACAACCGACGGGCTGCCGAGCGTCCACGCGACCTGAGACAGGATACTCTGCCCAGCCAGAACGGGCACGTTGCGCTTGGCCTGATCGGAAGGTTTGAATGTCATTCGTACTGTGTCTTCATGTTTTCTGGATTTCCCGCACTTTCAGCCTAAGCGCATCGAATGTTTCAGCCAATAATTCAATAAAACCGTCAAAAAACAAAAAACCCGGCCGTTGCGACCGGGTTTCAATGAGTTGGTATGGGTCAGCTCAAAGCTGAGCCATGACCTCGTCGGTGGCTTCGAAGTTGGTCGTGACACGCTGAACGTCGTCATCGTCTTCCAGTGCATCGACCAGTTTCATCAGCTTTTGCATGTCCTCAAGGCCCAGTTCCGTCGTTGTGGTCGGTTTCCAGACCAGCTTGGTGGATTCAGACTCACCCAGCGCCCCTTCCAGAGCGTTTGAGACATCGTTCAGATCAGTATCCGCGCACCAGATGATGTGACCGTCTTCCGAACTCTCGACGTCTTCGGCTCCGGCCTCAATCGCGGCCTCAAATATCGTGTCGGCATCGCCAGCATCTGCCGAGTAAATGACCTCACCCTTGCGGTCAAACATGAACCCAACCGAGCCGGTCTCGCCCAGATTGCCACCGTTTTTTGAGAACGTGGAACGAACGGTCGAAGCGGTCCGGTTTCGGTTGTCGGTCATGGTTTCGACAATTACCGCTACTCCATTGGGCCCGTAGCCCTCGTAGCGAATTTCTTCGTAGTCCTCGCCTTCACCCGCTTGCGATTTCTTGATCGCACGGTCGATCACATCCTTGGGGACCGAGTTCGACTTGGCTTCTTTGACCGCCAGACGCAGGCGCGGGTTCTTGTCTGGATCGGGATCGCCCATCTTGGCGGCCACGGTGATCTCTTTGGACAGTTTGGAAAATAGTTTGGACCGCGCGGCGTCCTGACGCCCCTTGCGGTGCTGGATGTTGGCCCATTTGGAGTGGCCTGCCATAGTGCGTCCTCGTCATCATGTTTGCGTGTTCGGCGCTCATATAGACGTTTGCGGGGGGCAGGATCAAGAGAGCGGCTTGCGACGACCTCACCGCCTTGTATGGTGACGGCATGACGACAGATCAGATCATACTTTTTGCCCTTTTCATCACCGTCTTCGGAATGCTGCTATGGGGTCGGTTTCGATATGACCTTGTGGCCTTTGCCGCGCTTATGATCGGCGTGGTGCTGGGCGTAGTGCCTGTCGGTGACGCCTTCGCGGGATTTGGCCACCCGGCGACCATTATCGTCGCGCTGGTGCTTGTGGTCTCTGCCGGTTTGGTCAGGTCGGGAGCGGTCTTTCTGATCACCCGCACTCTGGTTGATGCGTCACGGGGACTGGGCGCGCATATCGCCCTGATGGGCGGGATCAGTGCCATTCTGTCGGCTTTCATGAACAATGTCGCTGCGCTTGCCCTGCTGATGCCCGTGGATATTCAGACCGCGCGCAAAGCAGGTCGCCCTCCGAGCTTGTCCCTGATGCCGCTGAGCTTTGCTACCATTCTGGGAGGCATGGTCACCCTGATCGGCACCCCTCCGAATATCATCATCGCCTCGATCCGGCAGGAAACGCTCGGCGAGCCGTTTCACATGTTCGATTTCGCCCCTGTTGGTGGAACAGCAGCGATTGCCGGTCTGGCATTTGTCGCGCTGATCGGATGGCGGTTGATCCCCAATCGCGGCGTGCAACAAGAAACATCCGAGGTGCTGGCCGAATACATTGCCGAACTGACGATTCCGCCGGGGTCTGCCCATATCGGCAAACGGGTCAGCGAACTTTATGAAACGGCCGAAAAATCCGACGTGGCTATCATCGGCCTGATCCGGAATGGGAAACGGCGATATGGCCGGTCAACCCATGCCACACTGAACGATGGCGACGCGCTGGTACTGGAAGCACGCCCCGAAGCACTGGACGAATTCCGTTCTGCGCTGAAACTGGATTTCTCGGACACACGACGGCAGGAGCTGCTGACGGCTGAAGGCGACGGGCTTGAAGTGATCGAAGTGGTCGTTCCCGAAAGCGCGCGCATAACCGGCCGTACTGCGCAGGGTATTGGACTGGCCTGGCGCCAAAGTACCGTCCTGATGGGCATCTCGCGTCAGGGTCGTCAGATCACCGAACAGGTTCGCAAGACCGAGGTTCAACCGGGAGACATCCTGCTGCTGCTTTGCCCTCGTGATCGCAGCCCTGATGTGACCGATTGGCTGGGGTGTCTGCCACTGGCCGAACGCGGATTGAACGTGACGGCAAACGACAAGGCCTGGCTGGCCATCGGTCTGTTTGCCGCTGCCGTTTTCGCGGCCAGTGTCGGATTGATTTACCTTCCAGTCGCATTGGGTCTTGTCGTCATTGCCTATGTGCTAACCAAGGTCATGCCAATCACGGAGATCTATAACCATATCGAATGGCCCGTTGTTGTACTGCTGGGTTCGATGATCCCTCTGGGCAGCGCTTTGGAAACATCCGGCGGCACCGAGCTGATTGCCAATGCGCTGATCCAGCTGACCAACGGCCTGCCTGCATGGGCGATCCTGACCGTACTGATGGTCGTGACGATGACCTTGTCGGATGTCCTGAACAACACCGCCACCGCCATCGTCGCGGCCCCGGTGGGCATCCAGATGGCCCAAACGCTCGGGGTGTCGCCCGACCCGTTCCTGATGACCGTGGCCGTTGCGGCCTCGGCTGCGTTCCTGACGCCTATCGGTCACAAGAACAACACGCTGGTTCTGGGCCCCGGCGGCTATCATTTTGGCGACTACTGGCGCATGGGCCTGCCGCTTGAGGCTCTGATCATCGCGGTTTCCGTCCCCGCCATCCTTGTCTTTTGGCCGCTGTGACGGGTAAAGGCTGTTCATGAAACGCTTTTTGATCCTGCAACTGCGCCCGGAAACGGATGCCTCCGACGCAGAATATGCTTCGATCCTGAACCGCAGCGGGTTATCGCCCGAACGCACACACCGCATCCGTCTGGATTGCGACGACCTGCCTGAAGGGCTGGATGTTACGGACTATGCCGGTGTCATCGTAGGCGGTGGGCCGGGATGCGTCAGTGATGACCCCGCAACCAAATCTGCGACGGATGCGCGGATCGAAGCCGCAATCCTGGGTTTGATGCCGCAGATTACCGCGCTGGATCACCCCTTCATGGGGTGCTGCTATGGCCTTGGTATTCTGGCCGTACATTTGGATGGCAACGTCAGCAAAGCCCGGTATGGCGAGCCTGTGGGACCATCCAGGTGCCGCCTGACCCCCGAAGGACAACAAGACCCGCTTACCGCAGAATTGGACGCCACCTTTGATGCTTTTGTTGGTCACAAAGAAGCGGTTCAAACCCTGCCCCAGGGCTGCGTTCACCTTGTTGCGTCCGACCCCTGCCCGTTCCAGATGATCCGCTGGGGCCAGAACGTCTATGCCACTCAGTTCCACCCGGAAGCCGATGCCAAAGACTTTGAACAACGCATCAACATCTACAAGAACCATGGCTACTTCCCGCCCGAAGACGCGCAGAAACTGATCGACCATTGCCATTCGGCAGAGGTTACGCAACCCGGCGAAATCCTGCGCCGTTTCGTCCAGCGATACGAGTGACCCAACGGCGCGGTTGCCTGCGCCTTGCCCCCTCGCATAGGCTGATCTGACGCAACTTTGGGAGGGGTTGTCCTTGGATTTGCTTTTGAATGTCGGCTTGCCGGTGTCGCTTGCCATTATCATGTTGTCTCTGGGCATCGGGCTGGAAGTGGCAGACTTCCGTCGTATCCTGAGCCGGCGACGCGCCTTTGCCATCGGGGCAGCAAGCCAGATTGTTCTCTTGCCGGTCGCAGCCTTTGTGACGGTCACAATCTTTGGATTGCCCCCCGAGATCGCGGTTGGTTTCATGCTGCTCAGTTTTTGCCCGGGCGGCGTAACCAGCAACATCCTCTCCAAGCTCGCCAAAGCCGATGTCGCACTTTCGGTCAGCCTGACCGCCGTGATCAGCCTTTTGTCGATGGTGACCGTACCAATACTGGCCGCGTGGTCGATCAGGCAATTCATGGGCGACGAAGCACCCGAGGTTTCGATCACCGGGCTGGCTGTTGCATTGTTTCTGATAACAACGCTGCCTGTGGCAATCGGGGTCGGAATTCGCTACTTTGCAACGGGGTTTGCAAACCGCGTAGAGCCGGGATTGTCAACGCTCGCGACCGTTTTGTTCGTGCTGATCGTTGCCGCGGCACTGGCCGGGAACTGGCAATTGTTCGTCGACAATCTTGGCATCATGGGCGCAGGCTTGATTTCTTTGAATATCGCCCTGCTGTTCATCGGGCTGGGGCTTGCGCGGATATCAAACCTGTCCTGGAATGAGTGCAAGACGATCTCGATCGAAACCGGTATTCAAAACTCCACGCTGGGCATTACACTGGCGGCGCTGATCACGAATACCGAAAGCGGGTTCAGCCCGCTGGCCCTGCCCTCGGCGGTTTATGGCATTACGATGTACGCCGTGGTTCTGCCGTTTCTTGTCTGGTTCCGCAGGCGCTGAAAGGACCGTTATGACAAACGACACTGCTGATGCGATCGTAATCGGTGCTGGTCTGGCCGGATTGGCCGCCGCAGCCGAACTGGGCGACCGAGGCAAAAAGGTAATCATACTCGATCAGGAACCTGAAACCTTTCTGGGCGGTCAGGCGTTCTGGAGCCTTGGTGGACTGTTCATGGTCGACACCCCCGAACAGCGCCGCATGGGTATACGCGACAGCCACGATCTGGCGTTGCGCGACTGGATGGGCAGCGCACAGTTTGACCGTGACGAAGACGCATGGCCCCGCAAATGGGCCGATGCCTATATCGAGTTTGCGGCTGGCGAGATGCGTCAGTGGCTGCACGAAATGGGCCTGCGCTGGTTTCCGGTCGTTGGCTGGGCCGAACGCGGCGGGGCTTATGCGACGGGGCACGGCAACTCGGTCCCGCGCTTTCACATCACATGGGGCACCGGCCCCGGCGTTCTTGAACACTTTATCCGACGTGTCCGCGACCATGTCAGCGCCGGATTGATCCAGATGAAGTTCCGCCACCAGGTCAGCCATATCATCATGCAGAACGGAACCGCCAAAGGTGTTTCCGGAGAAATTCTGGCCGATGACACCTCCCAGCGCGGTGGCAAAACCAACCGCGATGAGGTTGGCGAGTTCGAAGTTTATGCCCCGTCGATCATCGTCACCTCCGGCGGTATTGGCGGCAATTTTGACATGGTGCGTCAAAATTGGCCCCGGGACCGTTTGGGTGAGCCTCCCAAAGACATGGTTGCAGGGGTACCCTTTCACGTTGATGGCCGCATGATCGCAATCAGCGAAAAAGCGGGGGGCCATGTCATCAATGGTGATCGGATGTGGCATTACACCGAAGGCGTCCACAACTGGGACCCGATCTGGCCCGCCCACGGCATTCGCATCCTGCCCGGCCCAAGTTCAATGTGGTTTGACGCCAGGGGCAACCGCCTGGCACCGCCCTGTCTGCCGGGGTTCGACACATTGGGGTCACTGCGTGAGATCCTGAAAACCGGATATGAATACAGCTGGTTCGTTCTGACCCAGAAGGTGATCAAAAAGGAATTTGCGCTGTCCGGGTCGGAACAAAACCCCGACTTCACTTCGGGCAGCTGGAAAGAGGTTATCCGTCAGCGCATTCTGTCAGGTTCCAGCGCAACTGCTCCGGTCGAGGCGTTCAAGGAAAAGGGTGAGGACTTTGTTGTTGCCAACACGCTGACCGAACTGGTCAACGGCATGAACCATCTGGGCGACACTCCGATAGATGAGGCTCAACTGCGTGCCCAGATCGAAGCCCGGGATTCGCAGGTCGACAACCCTTTTTCGAAAGATGCGCAGATGATGGCGATCCTTGCCGCGCGCAATTATCGCGGAGATAAACTGATCCGCACAGCCAAACCGCATAAGTTTCTGGATCCGGCCAACGGCCCGCTGATTGCCGTCAAGCTGCATATTCTGACACGCAAATCTCTGGGTGGGTTGCAGACCAATCTGGACAGTCAGATGATTGGATCAGACGGAAATGTGGTACCGGGCCTGTTCGCTGCTGGCGAAGTCGCCGGATTCGGCGGCGGCGGCTATCACGGCTACAACGCGCTGGAGGGTACATTCCTGGGCGGCTGCATCTTTTCCGGTCGAAATACCGGGCGATCAAGGGCCGTTGCCTGACGCACTTTCCCTGTTACTTGCGCACCAGTTTGATCACCGGCTGGCCCTGCACATCTAGCAGAGCCAGAGCGTTGCCCTGCATCGCGAATGTCGTAACGTTTTGCAAGGCTTGCAGGAATTGCCGCTCAACCGCGTCCAGCGGGGGCGGGCACGCCATGAGTGTTGCCGCCATGTTGTCTGGAAACGCAATGCGATTACCGGAAATTTCGGCCTGACCAGTGAACCGGTTACAGCCGCTGCTTCCTGAAAAGACCCCATCCTGACCAAAGACAAGCTCGGGGCGTTTTTCGGATTCGACAGGCGCACCATTCAGGACCGAGGCGGCCCATTGGGTGTTGTCCAGCGCTGCCGACCCCTGCCCCTGGACCTGAACCAACAGAAGGTCAGCGGCATTTTCTGCCCCATTCGTCAGAACGGGGTAAACGGTATCTGTGGTGAACAGCAGGTTTTGTCCCTGCATCACTGACGCCCGCACAGCATAGCGATGGGCATCCATGATCAGCGCATCGTCATAAGTCAATTTGAACTGCGCGGGCACCCCGCTCAGCGCATACCGTTGCGCGGCAAGTGTGACAGCGGGGGCATCGGCCAGCGAGATATCCTGAAGCTCGACATAAAGGGTTGCGTCCGGTGGCAGTGCAATGCGCTCTCGGTACGTGGCGGTCCCTTCAACTGCACCGGCAATGGCGACACCGCTTAACGCTGCCCAAGTTGCTGCACACACCCATATTGCGCGACTTAAATGCTGCATAGGTCAAATCCTTTTGCAAACCCTCTTCGCAAAAGATCGTGTGCCCTTGGATCTTTGCAAGATGCGCTTCGACAAAGTGGCAATTCTGCGCCGAAATCACAAAGGCCAGATCAACGGAATAAGCAGCGATGCCAGCAATCCGACTGTCAGATTTAGCGGAACACCGACCTTCATGAAATCGGTGAACCTGTAACCGCCAGGGCCGTAGACCATCATGTTAGTCTGGTATCCGATCGGTGTTGCGAACGATGCCGAAGCCGCCACCATAACCGCAACCACCAACGGGCGCGGGTCCATTCCGACGGCCTGGGCCAGCCCGATGGCAATAGGCGTGACCACAACCGCAACCGCATTGTTGGAAACCAGTTCGGTCAGCACCGAGGTCAGCAGATAGATCGCCCAGATGATCAGGAAGGGCGGCAAAGCGCTTAATCCCGGTGCCACGGCCTCGACAATCAGTGAAACCGCGCCAGAGCTGTCCAGTGACGCACCGATGGCGAGCATCGCGAAGATCAGCGCCAACAGGCGACCTTCTACAAAGGAAAACGCCTCGTCTGCATCGATGCAGCGGGTCAGAAGAACCACGGCTACGGCCACAATCGACAGCAGCAGGATCGGCGCGACACCCAATGCCGCCAGGACGACGATCCCGACCAGCGCGCCAATTGCAATCGGCGCATGGCTGCGACGGAAGGCGCGTGCAGAGGGTTGGCTGACATCCACCATGTCCATGTCCGCGGCTAGGCGCTGGATATCTGCCGGGGCGCCCTCCAGCAGTAATGTATCCCCGACCCGCACCACCAGGTCATCCAACTGACGGCCGATATTCTGATTACGGCGGTGAACGGCCAGCACATAGACACCGTACCGGCGCCGCAACCGCAGCATTCCCAATGTCCGCCCCACCATCCGGCATCCGGGTGTGATCAGCACCTCGACCGTCTTGGTCTCGACAGCGGAAACCTGATCCACGCGCTTGAGCTCTTTGTTGGTCTGAAGGCTAAGAAGTTCCGTCATCTCGGTCCGCAAGACCACGCGGTCACCGACCTGCAATTCGACGCCCTTCAGATTGCGCCGCAGCGATTCATCGCCCCGGACCACGTCGATCAGTCGCACGCCGGGGCGTTTGAACAACTGAACGCCGGTCACTTCACGCCCGATCAGGTTGCTGTCAGGCGGAATGACCGCTTCAGTGAAAAACTTCATTCTGGACCGGTCGCTAAGCAGCGAGGCCATGCTGTCCCGCTCGGGCAGCAATCTGGGGGCGATGAAACGCAGATAGATCATGCCGTAGATCACCAGTGCAATCCCCAGCGGCGTGACCTCGAATATCGTGAATGCTTTCATCCCCTGCGCACGGGCCACACCATCCACCAGCAGGTTGGTGGACGTTCCGATCAGTGTCAGTGTCCCGCCAAGAATGGCGGCATAACTGAGTGGAATTAGCAGCTTTGACGCGGGTACATTCAGCGTGCGGGCGATCTGAACAAAAACCGGGATCATGACCACAACAACGGGCGTGTTCGACACAAAAGCCGAGGCCAGCACGACGAACCCCATCAGCAAACCGATGGCAATGCGCGGGTTGACCTGCGCCTGCCTTTGCGCGGTCGACGTGAAGGCGTCTAAGGCCCCGGTCCGCACCAAGGCCCCCATGATGATGAACATCGCCGCAATCGTCCAGGGCGCGGGATTGGACAAGACCGCCAGCGCGCTTTGATAGGGCAATATCCCTGTGACCAGCATCAGTGAGACACCACCGATGGCCACAACCTCGGTCGGATAAACCTCGCGCAGGAACATGACGAACATGCTCGCAACAATCAGCAGCGCCAGAATTGCGCTGCCCGTCTCTGTCAGTGGAAGGAAATTCATTCGTGGTATTCTGTCCGAACCCTGGCCCAAGCGCCTGATGACATGCAGTTTCACGCATTGCGCGTGGCAGAGCAAGCCCGACGTTCGTTAATCAGGCCCGGCTTGTTCCAAACGCCCACCAAAGCGCACCATGCGAACAGATTTGGCCTGGCCGTCGCGATCATCCGTTTCGACAAAAACGCCGCTCAGCGTGGCCTCGCCATTGGCGGGGGTAAATCGGGTCTTGGGCATCCCGGTTATGAACCGGCGCATCGGTTCCTGCTTGTCCATACCAATGACCGAGTCATAGTCGCCGCACATGCCCGCATCCGTCAGATAGGCTGTGCCACCCGGCAGAATTTGCGAATCCGCTGTGGGTACATGGGTATGTGTGCCCACCACAAGGCTGGCGCGCTTGTCGCAATAGTGACCCATGGCCATCTTCTCAGACGTCGCTTCGCAATGCATATCGACGATGATGGCCTGTGCCTGTCCACCCCGTGGGTGCGACTTCAGGATAGGTTCAATGGCCGAGAACGGGTCGTCAAATGGCCGTTTCATAAATACCTGCCCCAGCACCTGCACCACCAGAACCTTGCGCCCGCCGGGTGCGTTGAACAGCCGGTGCCCCCGCCCCGGTGCGCCCTTGGCATAGTTCACCGGGCGCACGATGCGCTGTTCTTTCTCGATATATTGCAGCATGTCTTTCTGGTCGAACGCATGATCGCCCAATGTCAGGCAATCTGCCCCGGCATCCAGCAGCAGCTTGGCGTGATCGCCGCTTAACCCCATGCCGTTCGACGCGTTTTCGCCATTGACCACAACGAAATCCAGCCGCCATTCGTCGCGCAGGCGCGGCAAATGCTGCTGAACGGCCGCGCGCCCCGCGCGCCCCATGACATCACCAAGAAACAAAATCCTCATGATCCGGGTCGTAGGGGCTGTGCTGGGCAATAACAAGGCGGAACCGTGAAATTTAAGTTGAGCCCGAACTTGAAATTACATGCAGGCGCGGCAAAATCATAGCCATGCGCATAAGTCAAAAGGACATGTTGTGAAATTATTGGCAACACTGACAGTCGGCCTTGTGGCCGCTTCGGGCGTTATGGCCCAAGGTACGAAGACATCCATGCCCAACCCCGCCGCGACCTTTTGCATCGAGAATGATGGGGTTTACCAGCTTCGGAAGAACGAAGACGGAAGCGTCTTTGGGGTCTGCATCCTGAAAGACGGCACCGAGGTGGATGCCTGGGATTACTTGCGCAGCCATTTCGAACAGTAGCAGCTAGAACGTCAGCACCCGGCTTTCCGTGACAACCATGTCCAGCGGCTGATCGGTCGGCTCCAGCGGCAGATCCTGCGCCTCTTGCGCGTCAAAAGCGAAACCGATTGCCATTGTCGCGCGCTTGCCTCGCAATCCTTCCAGCGTGCGGTCATAAAATCCACCACCATATCCAAGGCGCCCGCCGTTGGCATCAAAAGCCACCAGCGGCACAATCAGAATTTCGGGGTCGAAATAATCATCAACCTCAGGCACTTTGGCGCCGAATGGGCCGTCTTTCAGCGGTCCTTCTGGCGTCCAGCGCGAAAATTTCAGAGGTTTTCCAGCGGCTTGGATCACGGGAACACCGACAGGTCCATAAGCCGCAGCTTCAGCCATGGCAGACACCGGGTCGATCTCGGTTCGGATTGGCATGTAGCCTGACAAGGGCACGCTGCGATAACCCGCCAGAACCTCGGACAAACGTCCGGCCGCACCGGGAACACGCGTGTCGAACGCGACTTTGCGGCGCGCAAACGCCGCTTTGCGTGCAGCTGCTTTGATTTCTGTCAGATCGGTCACAATAGCACCACACTGGCAAGCCCAAGAAAGATGAAGAACCCCATGACATCGGTTGTGGTTGTCACAAAGGTTCCTGAAGCCAGCGCCGGGTCAATTCCCAGACGATCCAGCACCACCGGTACTACCGTGCCTGCAAAGCCCGCGATGATCATGTTCACGACCAAGGCTGACCCAATCACGACACCCAGCCAAGGTGAACCGAACCACAGCATTCCCACGGTCCCCAGCACAATGGCAAAACAGAGCCCGTTCAACATGCCCACCAGCAGTTCCCGCCTGATAACGCGCATCACGTTTGAATTGGTCAGGTCGCGTGTCGCCAATGCGCGCACTGCAACGGTCAGCGACTGAGTACCCGCATTGCCCCCCATGGATGCTACAATCGGCATCAGGATGGCCAGCGCGACAAGCTGGTCAATAGCCGCCGCAAATTGCGAGATAACCAACGAGGCACAGATTGCCGTGCACAGGTTTACCGCCAGCCAGGGCAACCGTCGCCGACTGGTCGCCGCGACACTATCTGACAGAGAGCTTTCGTCGCTCACACCGGCAAGGCGCAGGATGTCTTCTTCGTGCTCTTCATCCAGAACGACCATCGCGTCATCGATGGTGATCACACCAACCAGACGCCCATCGGCATCCACCACTGGGGCCGAGATCAGGTGATACTGGTTGAAGGCATAAGCCACGTCCTCCTCGTCCTGATCAACGGGGATGATGTGAAACTCCTCTTCCGCCAGATCGCACAACGGCACTTCGCGTCGGGACGCCATCAGCTTGCCCAATGTCACCTGCGCCGTTGGTTTCAGACGCGGATCGACCAGAACAACATGATAGAACTGCTCGGGCAGATCGTCATTGGCACGCATAAAGTCGATGGCCTGACCGACGGTCCAATGCTCGGGCGCCATGACGACCTCGCGCTGCATCAAACGACCAGCCGAATTCTCGGGATAGGCAAGCGCTTGTTGCGCTGCTAGCCGCTCGGAATCTTCGAGCGCGCCCAGAATGGTCTCCTGCTGCGGTTCCTCAAGGTCTTCCAGAAGGTCAACGACATCGTCGCTTTCCATCTCGCGCACGGCTTCCGCCAGAACCTCGGGAGTCAGAACGGCGATGATTTCCTCGCGAACCGATTCATCCAGTTCAGACAGGATGTCGCCGTCAAATTCCTTGTCATAAAGCCGGATCAGCCGCGCCCGATCATAAGGATTGATCTGCTCCAAAAGGTCAGCGATATCGGCCGCGTGCAGCGGCTCCATCAGCTCAATCAGCTTGTCGCGATCATCCACATCGACGGCGTATAGGATCGCCGCCACGGTCCGGCGATCCAGCGCATACGCGTCATCGTCCTGGGGCAGATCGTGTTCGGCTTGATCACTGCCTGTCGTCATGCGATGCCCCCTTCGTTCGGCGATTGGCCCCTAAATAGAAGAAGCAGCTACCAGAAAACAATGACAATGCGCCGATTTACCCACTTCTTTCGTCTGCCTATGCTACAGCGCGGTCCCAAACAGGTGGAGAACAGGGCAAATGGCGCAAAAGACGCTTTTGAAAGGGCACGTTCTGAGTTTCACAGGCTCACCCTTTGACGGAGAGCCAACCGAAGCGACCCGGCTGGACGAGGCCGTCGTGATTGACAAAGGGCGCGTTGCTGATGTCGGAGCGTCTGATGCGCTGATGCGGCGTCACCCTGATGCCGTCATCAAGGACCATAGCAATCACCTGATCATCGCGGGTTTCGTTGACCCGCATGTGCACTACCCGCAGACGGCCATGATCGCCAGTTGGGGGAAGCGGTTGATCGACTGGCTGAACACCTACACCTTCCCCGAAGAGATGAAGTTTGGTGATCCTGAATACGCCTCTGAAATCGCCAACCGTTATCTGGATCTGACTGCCGCCCATGGCACAACGACGATGTGCAGTTTTTGCACAATCCACCCCGAAAGCGTGGATGCCTTTTTCACTGCCGCGCAGCAACGGGGACAACGTGTGGTCGCGGGCAAGACCTGCATGGACCGCAATGCGCCTGAAGGTCTGCGTGACACGGCCCATACAGCCTATGACCAATCTGCCGCGCTGCTTGAGAAATGGCACCGTGTCGACCGCCTGTCTTATGCCATCACGCCCCGGTTTTCGCCTACGTCCACTCCTGAACAGCTTGAGGCCATGGGCGCGCTTTGGGCGGAACATCCCCATTGCCTGATGCAAACACACCTGAGCGAGCAGACAGACGAAATCGAGTGGGTCCGCTCCCTGTTCCCCGATGCCCGGGACTATCTGGACACTTACGAAAAGTTCGGGCTGCTGGGGCAGAACGGACTTTATGGGCATGTCATCCATCTGGAAGATCGGGAACGCGATCGTCTGAGCGAGGTTGATGCGTCACTGATCCACTGCCCCACCTCGAACACCTTCATAGGGTCGGGTCTGTTCGACATGAACGGCTTGATCCATGATGGCCACCGGATCGGTTTGGCAACAGATACCGGTGGCGGATCAAGTTTTTCAATGCTGCGCACCATGGCTGCCGCCTATGAAATAGGTCAGTTGCGTGGGCGACCCCTGCATCCGGCGCAATTGCTGTGGCTGGGTACGGTCGGGTCGGCGCGCAGCCTGCGGATGGATGATTGCATCGGCAACATTGCGCCGGGAATGGAGGCGGATCTGGTCGTGATTGATCTCGCCTCGACCCCGGCCATAGCCCAGCGCGAGGCTTGTGCAAACGATGTTTGGGAGGCCATCTTCCCTACCATCATGATGGGTGATGATCGGGCTGTGGCCGAGGTCTGGATCGGTGGGCGGCAGGCCGCCTAGGCCTGCAACTCCTTGGCAAGACTGTTTTGACGCTCAATCACGCGGGGCAGGTCAATCGTCGTGATATGCCCATCCCGCACGATCTGGCGGCCTTCGACAAACAGGTGCTTTACCTGCATCGGACCTGCAAGAAGCAGAGCTGCCGGGTCCCAACTGCCTGCGCTTTCGATACTGCGCATATCCCAAACAGCGACATCCGCACGTTTTCCCGGCATAAGCCGCCCGCAATCGGGACGCCCCAGCACATCGGCCCCGCCACGTGTCGCAATCTCCAACGCTTCACGGGCCGACATCGCATCTGCCCCATTGACCACCCGCTGCAACAGCAGCGCCTGCCTAGCCTCAAGCATCAGATTGCCGTTGTCATTACTGGCCGAACCATCAGCGCCGAGACCCACCTTTACCCCCGCATCGCGCATCGCCCGCACCGGCGCGATGCCTGATCCCAGTCGGCAGTTCGAACATGGGCAATGAGCGACACCAGTTTTCGTACGTGAAAACAGATCAATCTCGGCCCCGTCCAACTTGACACAATGGGCGTGCCACACATCCGGGCCAGTCCAACCCAGATCTTCGGCGTATTGACCGGGCCGACAACCGAACTGAGCCTGTGAATAGGCGATATCTTCATCGTTTTCAGCCAGATGCGTATGCAACATCACACCTTTGTCCCGTGCCAGAAGGGCTGCATCTCGCATCAGGTCCCGGCTGACGGAAAACGGTGAACACGGGGCCAGACCTACGCGGCACATCGATCCTTCTGACGGATCGTGAAACGCATCCACGACACGGATCATGTCGTCCAGTATGGCTGTTTCTTCTTCAACCAGACTGTCCGGTGGCAGGCCGCCACCGCTTTCACCAATGCTCATCGCGCCGCGTGTTGGGTGAAATCGAATCCCCAACTCGGATGCGGCAGCAATCGTATCCTCCAGCCGCGAACCATTGGGGTAGAGGTACAGGTGATCAGAACTGAGCGTACAGCCTGACAGTGCCAGCTCTGCCAAACCGATCTGGGCCGAGGTGAACATCTCGTCTGGACCGAACTTCGCCCAAATCGGATAGAGTGTCTGAAGCCACCCGAACAGCAATGCGTCCTGCCCGCCCGGCACCGCGCGGGTCAACGTTTGGTAAAGATGGTGATGAGTGTTCACCAGCCCGGGTGTCACCAGACAGCCCGAAACATCGTGAACCTCGCCTTGTGCCTGCAATCCGTGCCCGATCCCGTCGATCTGGCCGTCGCGGATCAAAATGTCAGCCCCGGGGAGTTCCTGCCGGGACTCGTCCATCGTCAGGATCAGGTCAGCATTTTTGAGTAGGATTTCTGTCATGTCGCGCTCCTGAATCTGCCCGTCTCTTGCAAGGAGTGCGAAGGTCGGTGGAAAACGGGCTCAAGAACCGACTGTGTAGTATGTACCCGCCATCGGGATCTGCGACAACAGGTTTCAGAACCGACGCAGGATCTGAAGCGCCTCTGCATGAATCTCTGCGTTGGCTGCGGCCAATGCACGACCGCCCTCATGCGCCGGGCCGCCTTGCCAGTCGGTCACAATTCCACCGGCCGCCTGAATAACCGCAATAGGGGCCTGAATATCATACGAGTTCAGCCCTGCTTCGATCACCAGATCCGCCTGCCCAGCTGCCAACAAGGCATAAGCGTAGCAGTCCATTCCATACCGGGTCAGTTGCACCTGTTCCGATACGGCCTGAAACCCGGCCCGGTCATCCGGGGTGCCGACTTCAGGAAAAGTGGTGAACAGCGTCGCTTGCGCCAGAGATTTCGTCCCCCGTGTTTGCAGCTTACTGGTCCCCAGCGGCCCTTTAAGCTGCGCACCAGCAGTCGATCCGACAAAGCGTTCGCCAATGTAGGGCTGATCAATCACCCCCATGATCGGCCCATCTGCTGTGCTGAGCGCGATCAGAACGCCCCAGGTTGGTGTACCACTGATAAACCCGCGCGTCCCGTCGATGGGGTCCAAGACCCAGGTTCGGCCGCTGCTGCCTTTGTGCGCACCGTATTCTTCACCCAACACGCCATCTTCGGGGCGCAACCGGGACAGAACCTCTCGCATGGCTTTTTCGGCGGCCCGGTCCGCCACGGTGACGGGGTCGAACCCATCGGTCAGCTTGTTCGCAGTTTCCAGATTGGTCTGACGAAAAAAAGGAAGAATGGCCGCGCGTGCCGCTTCGGCCATTTCTTCTGCAATTTCAATGTCGCTTAAACTCGCCGGATGCATGGCACTCTGGTGCGGGCATTACCTGGCAAAGTCAAGCCGGTCTGATCAGGCGACGTCGCTGAGGACACGTGCAAGTTCAAACAGGCGGCGGCGCTGGTTTTCCGGAATTGCGTAGTAAGAGCGGACAAGATCCAAGGCTTCTTTATCGCCCATCAGATCAGCTGGAACAGATTTCTTTTCCGAGCTGCTTTTCTGGGCTTCTTCCAATCCTTCGAAGAAGAAGCTGACCGGAACGTCCAATGCCTCGGCAATGTCCCACAGGCGCGACGCGCTGATTCGGTTGGCTCCGGTCTCATATTTCTGGATCTGCTGGAACTTGATACCAACTTGCTGCGCCAACTGTTGCTGGGTCATCCCAATCAGCCAGCGGCGATGCCGAACGCGCTTGCCCACATGAACATCGACGTGATGAGTCATTGGTATTCTCCTCTACTACACACATTTGTACGGGATCGTGCGACGTCCGATATCGCAATACCAAGAGGGCTCCCCTTAAACGCCCCCTGATCCGGACTGTGCCGTCCCCCGTTACCAGCACTGATAGTCTATATTGCCCGTTTTGAATTTTTTTTCAAGCTGGTTGAATCGATCCCCCCTCACAAGGGCTGTGGTTGTATGCGTCAAATGCCCTGCCCGCTTTTCGCGTGGCCCGGTCGGACATGCGACAGATTTTCAGTCGTTTCGGGGCGCCGCGCATAAGGAATTGACATCTTGCACAGCCCACGTGCCTATGCCCCAAACACGTGAGGAGCCAAATGAAGGCCTATTGTATTCGATCTGACGGGGCAGTTGCCCAGCTGTGCGATGTACCGAAACCCGAACCGGGTGAAGGTCAGGTGCGGGTTGCGATCAAAGCCTGCGGTTTGAATTTCGCTGATCTGTTGATGCAGAAAGGCACGTATCAGGATACACCGCCTGCACCGTTTACTTTGGGTATGGAAATCGCCGGTGTCGTGGATGCCATAGGTCCAGGTGTGTCCACCCTGAAACTAGGCGACCGGATTGCCGTCTATTCCGGTCAGGGAGGGCTCGCAGAATTTGGCGTATTCGATGCCGATCGCGCGATCCCGTTGCCGGGCACGACCCGTTTCGAAGACGCCGCTGCGATCCAGATTGCCTATGGCACCAGCCACATGGCGCTTGACCACCGCGCCCGACTGCAACCCAGCGAGACGCTTCTGGTTACCGGCGCAGCGGGCGGTGTCGGGCTGACCGCAGTTGAAATCGGCAAGCTCATGGGCGCCACCGTCATCGCACAGGCCCGCGGCCTCGAAAAGCTGGCCGTTGCACGCGCCGCAGGGGCCGACCACCTGATTGATGCCTCAGAGGATCTGAGGGATCGGGTCAGATCGCTTGGCGGCGCGGATGTCGTTTATGACGCAATCGGCGGCGATGTGTTCAAGGCGGCCTTTCGCGCCACCAACCCCGAAGGCCGCCTGCTGCCCATCGGATTTGCCGGGGGAGATGTTCCGCAAATCCCCGCCAATCATCTGCTGGTCAAGAACCTGACCGTGATCGGCTTTTACATTGGCGGGTATTTGAAGTTCCGACCGGAAGCCGTGCGCGAAAGCTTTGGCACCCTTTTCCGCTGGCACGCCGAGGGCCGTATCAATCCGCACATTAGCCACGTCTTGCCTCTTGATGAGGTCGCGCAGGGCATGCGGTTGCTGAAAGAGCGGAAATCGACGGGCAAAATCGTGATCACCCCCTGACCGCAATCAACCCACCACGGCACGCAGTTGCGTTCCCGCAAGCAGGCGGAAGTTCTGACGCACCAACTGCGCCAGTGCTTCGACAACCGCGTCTCGACCCGGCTCGCCACCATACAGGTTGATCATATGCGCAGGCAGGTCCGGTAGCGCACCGCCGCCTTCGATCTGCTCAAGATGTGCGGCTTCAGTACCTTCCAATGCCGCATACACTGCCAGATCAGCACTGACCGTGGCCTCGATTGTGCGGTCGTTTTCAGTTTCCACCGACAACTCCCAGGGAATACCGGCTGCATCCAGCGCGGATATCACCTGTGGTCGAAACAAGCAGCGACGTCCAAGTGCCAAAGGTAGCGGACGCTTGCGCCAGGCTGACCCGCCCGGTGCACCTATCCAGCGCAAGGGCAGCTCTGCAATGGTTTCCGCACCATCCACCGACGACGGCTCCGTGGTCAGGATCACGTCACATTCACCGCGTTGGTACATCTCTTTCAACTGCAAGGAATAAGACGACACCAGCTGAACTCTGACCCGCGGGAAATCCGCGTTGAATCGTTGCAGGACCCTGGGGATGGCCGGGTAAACTATGTCGTGAGGAACCCCCAACACCACCTCACCTTCAAAGGCCTGATCGGTCAGTTTCGAGATGACCTCATCATTCAATGCGATCATGCGGCGCGCATAAGCCAGCAATTGTTCACCGGACGCGGTCAGGGCAATCGTTCTGCCACTGCGGTCCAGCAACTGCAGGCCAAGCAACTCCTCCAGCCGTTTCAACTGCATCGAGACCGCAGATTGCGTCAGATGCAGGAACCCGGCAGCGCGTGTCACTCCACCCTGATCTGCCACAGCAACAAATGAGCGCAGGGTTGTGATGTCCAGATTTCGCATATTCACAATTCCTTATGGGTTTCATCAAAAATATTCGTTTTCAAAATATGTCATACTCCCCCATATCAATCAAGGAAATTGATGACGACAAGCGAAACCATCGACAAAAAACGAAAGGACAATAAATATGACCCAAATTGCCATTCATCACCCTTGCAAGCAGAAAAAGCAATCACTCAGCACTATTATCAGGCGCGCTGTTTCCCTGAAGCGTCAACGCCGCCAGCTGGCGCAACTTGATAATCGCGCCCTTCAGGACATCGGAATCTCCAGATCAGAGGCCGATGCCGAAGCCAGACGCTTCGTCTGGGACGCGCCGGATTTCTGGCAGAAATGATGCAAATACAAATCTTTAGTTCATGAGTGGCGGTCACTTGTTACGGATCGCCACTTTTGTTGCGTAAATTAGTTGGTTTTCCGCGGTAAATACTTGAAACACAGCCCTGAGTTGCCGATATTTGCCTAGAACGCTTCCCGCACAGCCGGGGGCTGCATAATTATGTAAAGGGAGACCCTTTGATGGCACAATTCGACACGATCCGGACGGCGGCCGGCGCGCGCGCTGCCGAGATTGATGAGGGCCTGCGCGCCCATATGAACAAAGTCTATGGCACTATGTCCGTAGGCATGCTGATCACATTCGCAGCAGCCTGGGCCATCGCGGGCCTGGCAACCACTAGCGATCCGTCAGCCGCGGCGGCACAGTTGAATGCCGATACCTATCTGACATCGCTGGGCTATAGCATTTACGCATCGCCCCTGCGCTGGGTCATCATGTTTGCACCCCTGCTGTTTGTCTTCGGCTTCAGCGCCGGGATCAACCGTATGTCGGCGGCCGCCGCACAGCTGGTGTTCTACGTTTTTGCAGCGGTGATGGGCGTTTCGATCAGCTGGATTTTCCTTGTTTTCACCGGTGAGTCGGTCATTCAGGTCTTCCTGATCACCGCAATCGCGTTCGCGGGCCTTTCCCTGTATGGTTACACAACCAAGAAAGACTTGTCCGCCATGGGCACTTTCCTGATGATGGGCCTGATCGGCCTGATCGTCGCGATGGTTGTGAACATCTTTCTGGCGTCTTCGGCGGTTGCCTTTGCAATCTCGGCCATCGGCGTTCTGATCTTCGCGGGCCTGACCGCCTATGACACCCAGAATATCAAGAACACATACTTGCAAATGGCCCATAGTGGCGATCAGGAATGGCTGGGCAAGGCCGCTATCATGGGCGCGTTGAACCTGTACCTGGATTTCATCAACCTGTTCATGTTCCTGCTGCAATTCTTGGGTAACCGCGAGTAATTGCAAACCAATGTAAGGGATAAAGGCCGGTCGTCAGACCGGCCTTTTTTCGTTTAGAACCAACTGATGATCGCGCTTGCCCGATGCACAAGTCCTTCCAGACAAAGCTTTGGCGTCCGCGCGTACCCAGACAAGAAAAAGCCCCCACCAGATCGGCGGGGGCTTGATACATCAGAAGGTATGAGATTTAGCTGCAGTTCAACGGCACCGCAAAGCCCGAACTACGCTCGGACGTGCCTTTGCGGAACACATCACCAGCAGGCAGGCACCCGGTAAAACGCTCGGCCTCTTGCGCAAAACCAACACCGATCGAGTTGTCGACCTTTACACTGTTCGTCGGCGTGCGAAGGACACCAAACAAGGTTCCGTTGACGCTGACGGTGCTCAGGAACAGGTTCGTATCGCTGCCCTGTAGCTGGACCGCATTGTCCGGCGTCCGCCCGCCATTATCGATAGCAACGGCTGCCACCTTGGAGGGGTCCACTTCATCAGCCAATAGAGTAACGGTCTGAAGTTCTGCCAGCTCAGCCGGGACATTCGTTTCAGGCGGCAAAAAAGCAACGGCTCCGGGGACGTCGGAAATCGTGCGGGGTTCGCCATCGATTCCGGTAAACCCGACACCTTCACGGTTGAACGGGTCTTCACAAGCCGCCAAAGTCAGAACGGCTATTGTGGATAACAAGATTTTTTTCATGGCGGTCAACATTTTGTGGCGGTTTGCTCAAGCGTACTTGCAGGTCGGCACAAAAAGCAAGCCACAGCCAATGCGATTGCATCGGTGGCTGATGCGCTCCTGCAACGGCCCGAGATGGTTATTTTGACGTTCTTGGCAACCAACCACCGGAATTCAGCACAAAAAAAAGGCTCTGCCAAGCAGAGCCTTTTTGGAAAGTCCAAATGGAACGGAAAGATTACTTGATCTTGCCTTCCTTGTACTCGACATGCTTCCGAACGACCGGATCGTATTTACGAATGGTCATTTTCTCGGTCATGGTGCGCGCGTTCTTTTTGGTCACGTAGAAGTGGCCCGTGCCCGCGGTCGAGTTCAGACGGATCTTGATTGTCGTCGGCTTCGCCATGGTTATCTCCTGCGTCCGGAAAGGCAGGGGCCTTTCGGTTGAATTCCTATGAGCGTGCGCTTTTACGCGCTACGCTGTGCATGTCAAGGCCAATCGGACAACCCAGCCCAGGAATCGGGCACAGATTTAACCCGGTAACGTTGGTGCACCCATATAGCTGTGAATCTGGTCTCTTTCACTGTCCGAAAGACCCAGCGCAGTGGACAATTGCCGCAAATATGCGGCCTCGCGATCGTTGTCCAACCGTATTGCCGCCAGAGACGTCGCATAAATCTGCGTTCTGAGAGGTGCTCCAGAATCAGCTGCTAGGCCCATGACATCGACGGGTGCGTTCAGTTGCTCCTGCACGAAAGCGCGTTCCTCGTCACTGATGTCATCGCCCAACTCTCCGAGGATCGTTTCTTTCTCGTGCTCGTCCAGCTCGCCGTCTGCCTTGGCCGCCTGGATCATTGCCCGCAACATGAGCTTGGCCTGAGCTTCCATCGCAGCCCCCGCTGGTGTTTCACCAAACACGGTCTCCATCATGTCGGTGGTCTGCTGACTGCCCGTTCTGGCCGCCCCCTGCATCGCATTCAAAAGCCCGCCAAGACCGGCGGCACCGGCGGAACTGCCCCCCAACCCCATCTTACCCATCATGTCCTGAAGGCCTGTCGCACCTCCGGGAAGGCCGAACTGTTCGGCCATCTTGCCGAGCTGTTCCATACCAAGGCCACCACCTGCGCCTTGCATCATGTCCTGCAAGCCAGCCATTCCGCCCATTTTCTGGTATTTTTCTAGCCCCTTCGCGGCCGCGAATCCAACGGCAACGGACGCAAGTGTCTTCATAAAGCTCATGACAATTCTCCCGGTTTTTCAAAATATGCCCCAATTCTATCAAAGGAACGCAAAGGCGAATACCACGTTCAACCCCCACGGGATTCCGGACTGAATTTCCAAGCCGATGAGGACCAATGGGCGGTGAGTTAGTTTGTACATATCACGATATCGTGATAGGTTTGCCGCAACTGGTACGTCCAAGAGGCCAACTTCAGGCTCGACGACCAAGGCAGTGTGAACAGGTAATGCCCGCGCGGAGCAGTGTTGTTTGACGCAGCTTTTCTTGGGGGGCTATCATGACAGAATGGGTTATTCAGGGCGAAGAACTGGCCAATTGTAATTGCAACTTCGGTTGCCCCTGCCAGTTCAGCGTTCTTCCTTCTCATGGCAATTGCGAGGCTGTGGTCGTTTTCGACATCGAAAGCGGACATTATGGCGATACTGATCTGGCCGGTTTGCGGGCAGCAGGTGTTTATCACTGGCCGGGACCGATCCACGAAGGCAATGGTCAGATGCAACTGATTATTGACGAAAGTGCTACAGCCGAACAGCGCGCAGCATTGCAGGCCATCATGACCGGTGAAGACACCGATGAAATGGCAACCATGTGGTACGTCTACAGCGCGATGGCCCCGACGAAATATGATACGCTTTTTGTCCCGATCGAATTGAACTGGAACCGCGATGATCGCAGCGGCTATGCCAAGGTTCCGGGGGTCTTCGACGTCGAGGTCAGTCCGATTCCTCATATCGTATCGGGCGCTGCGCACAGGGCATCGATCCAGCTGCCGAACGGCTTTGAGTACCGCCACGCCGAGGCCGCCTCGGGGTCGGCCAAAACAAAGGGCGGCGAAATCAGCCTTACCTTTGATGCCACGCACGCCCATCTCGCACATCTGAACCTCTCTGGTCACGGTGTTCTGGGCGCGTAGCCGGAGACTTTCTCATGACCAGACAGAGTGCGGCAGCCCCTGTCGGGGCGATTGAGCGGCTGTTGAGGCAGGACAATGCAATCGTGTTGGGCAGCGTCCTTCTGATCATTCTTGCAGCCGCCTGGTACACAGTTGCCGGCGTCGGGATGAAAATGTCTGCGGTCGAAATGACTCGCATGGCAGGCCCGGTTGGAGAGCCCATGCAGATGGGTTCTGCAACCGCCTGGAGCTTCGGCTATGCTCTGCTCATTTTCCTGATGTGGTGGATCATGATGATTGCCATGATGACCCCAAGTGCCGCGCCAGCCGTGCTTTTGTTTGCGGCGACAAAGCGCATGGGTCCTGAGAAAGAGCGCGCCGCAACGTTCAGCCTGTGCTTCCTGCTGGGCTATCTGGTGACCTGGGGTACGTTCAGCCTGACTGCAACGGCATTGCAGTGGGGGTTGGAACAAATCGGGCTGTCGAGCGGGCCGATGATGACTATTCGCTCTGGCCAGTTCGCGGGATGTGTTCTGCTGGCTGCCGGATTCTATCAGTTTTCAAGTTTGAAGAATGCGTGCCTTCGTCACTGCCAAAGCCCTGCAAGGTTTCTTGCCGATCACAACCGGCCCGGCCCCTTCGGCGCGCTCAGAACCGGAGCTCTGCACGGCACGTATTGCCTGGGCTGTTGCTGGGCGTTGATGCTGCTTCTTTTCGTCGGTGGAATCATGAACCTCTACTGGATTGTTGGCATTGCCGCTTACGTGGCACTGGAAAAACTGCTGCCGACAGCCCGGTGGCTGGTGCCGGTGTCAGGTGTGGTGCTTATCGGCGCAGGTCTTTGGCACATCGTGGCACCGTTGATCTCCGGCATCTGACGTAAGACGGCTCTCGGGGTCGGCTGACTGAAAGGCCCTGTGAATTCTCGTTAAAACGGAGGTACCAATGCCTGTTTTCATTACCTACGCAACTTACTCGCAAGCTGGCGTCAAAGGCATGTTGCAAAAGCCCGAGAACCGCACCGGCCCGGTGAAAGCACTGCTGGAGAAAGTCGGCGGCCGACTGCTGTCCTTTTACATGACAACCGGCAGCAATGACGTGGTCGTGATCAGCGAAGCGCCAGACGGAACAGATGCTGTGGCGGTTGGCATGGCAGTCGCGGCATCAGGTGCGGTCACGAACATAGAAACGGTTCGGGCCTGGACCGCGGACGAGTTCGTTTCGGTTGCTGAGAAGGCCGCAAGATTGACGGGGACATACACGCCGCCCGGAGGATAACAGGATACGCGCGGAGGGCCTGTAAGCCGGATCTTGTTCCGGGGTTGCCCCCTTCGATGACCATTCCTCTAGGCCGTGCATTGCTGCGCGGCTCAAGCTGCCAACCCGGTCCCTCTCGGCCAAGACGTGCCTAGCGGCGGTATCGGCTTGCGCCGACCGGCCCGCGCGGGGACCCTATTTGGCATTGCTCCCGGTGGGGCTTGCCGTGCCGCCCCTGTTGCCAGCGGCGCGGTGGGCTCTTACCCCACCGTTTCACCCTTACCCTGAACCAAGGTTCCGGGCGGTCTGATTTCTGTGGCGCTTTCCGTCGGGTTGCCCCGCCCGGGCGTTACCCGGCACCGTTGTCTTGTGGAGTCCGGACTTTCCTCTCGGGCATAGGCCCCAGCGGCCATCCGGCCCTCCGCGCCTGGGCTGGGTAGGCTTTGTGGTCTGCGGCGTCAAGAGCTGACGGGTTCGAGAAGGGGCCAGCCCCTTCTTGGCCTGCGGCCAATTCAACCCCGGGATATTTTTGGCCAGATGAAGAGCGGATCAGGTTGTTGTGTCCGACGGGGTGAGCGCATTCATATCCGCCATGTCCAGCGGACCTTTCGCCCAGGGTCGAAATCGCAATCGGACAGCGGCCAGCAGTTTTGCATCGTCCACGGGGGCGGTGAAACCTGCCATCCGAGCAGAGGTGCGAAAAGCTTCTGCGTTGGGTGACATCGGATCAACTCCTGTGCCGCGCGGTTTGGCCAGCGCCTGCTTTTCGAGCCTGCTCCAGTCAAAGCGCGGCCCAGGGTCGGATTTGCGCCCGGGCGCCATGTCGGAATGTCCGATAACTCCGGACGGAGTAATGGACCAGCGGGTCATGATCAGGGGCAACAACTGTTCCAGCACCACCAATTGCGGCTGCGAAAACGGATGTGTCCCGGTGTTATCCAGTTCGATCCCAACCGAGCGCGAGTTTATGTCGTCCTTGCCGTCCCATTCCCCTGCCCCGGCATGCCAGGCGCGATCTTCTTCCCGCACCATTTGCCAAAGGGTGCCATCGCACCCGATCAGGTAATGAGCCGAAACCTCGGAAGCCGGGTCGCATAGGCGATCCAGAGCCGCCTGCGCACCGCCCATGGCAGTATAGTGGATCACGATCAAGGATGGCACCAGCCCGCCCCGGCGCTTGCCGAAATTCGGAGACGGGTGCCAGATCGGCGCCAGGGCGTCAGTTGTTAACGGCACTGCGGAACGGGCTGGGGTCCCAGCCACAGGCATAGCCGTCGCCGTCCGGGTCCAGCCCCTTGCGGTCACGTTGCGGACCGCCGTTGGACAGGAATTCGATCTGAGCCTGATCCGGTGACGGGAATTGCGCACAGTTCCGCTGTGCCTTGGCTTGCAGGTTGAAACCAGAGCGGCTGTAGAGTTGCGTGCCCACCGGGTTGGAGGTGCTCAGCGCATATTGTACGATATTCGGCTGGCCGCTCGCCGTGCGCTCGGGCACGGCGGTTGGCGCGACGACTTCGTAGGTCTGGCGGTTTTGCTCAATCCGGGCGGCATCGGATTGGATGCTGCGCCTCTCGGACACGGCTGCGAAGTCCTGCTCGTCAGAGATCGCACTGCTGCTGGAGCCGGAAGTCGGCGACACGGGGACCGCGGATTGCCCAGACGTGCTGGCCAACGCAGCGGCAGTCTGGTTGGCGATGTCCGCATTCTCACCCGTTGCAAAGGTCGATGCTCCCGACGTGCCCAACGGTTGCTGGGAAACATCGACCGGAGCCAGCAGAGGATTGATCGCCCCACCCTGGCCCGCCAATTGAGCCTCGCGCTGCGCCTGATATTCAGGCGTGTTGAAACCCGTGCTGGTCAACGGCGCGACATTGGTGCAAGCCGCAGCCAGTGTCAGGGCCGGGACCAAAAGCAAAACACGCATTGTTTGGCTCCGTTTTCAGAAATCCAGTTGCCCGAAGGCTTACCACCATTTGCCGGGCTTGGCCACAAATCCGGCTGCGTTTTCCAGCGCATAAGCGGTGTTGAGCAAGTCACCTTCTTCCCACGGGCGCCCGATCAGCTGCAACCCCAAGGGAAGACCTTGCGCATCCAGCCCTGCGGGGACCGAGATACCGGGCAAGCCAGCGAGGTTCACGGTAACTGTAAAGACGTCGTTCAAATACATTTGAACAGGGTCCGCCTCGGTCATTTCACCCAGACCGAAAGCCGCCGAAGGGGTTGCCGGTGTCAGAATGGCATCGATACCTGCGGCAAACACGTCTTCGAAGTCTTTCTTGATCAATGTCCGGACCCGGCGCGCGCGATTGTAATAGGCGTCATAGAAACCTGCGGACAGCACATATGTGCCGACCATCACGCGGCGCTGCACCTCGGGGCCAAAGCCTTCGGCGCGGGTCTTTTCGTACATCTCGGTGATGCCATCGCCCTGCGCCAGCTGGGCGCGGCGGCCATAGCGAACACCGTCATAACGGGCGAGGTTCGAAGACGCCTCGGCCGGGGCAATCACGTAATAGGCGGGCAGTGCGTATTTGGTGTGCGGAAGCGAGATGTCGACAATCTCGGCACCCGCAGCTTTCAGCATCGCTGCGCCATCGGCCCAGAGTTTTTCGATCTCGGCGGGCATGCCGTCCATACGGTACTCTTTCGGGATACCGATCTTCTTGCCCTTGATGTCACCGGTCAGCATGGCCTCGAAATTCGGGACGGACAGTTCGGCACTGGTCGAATCCTTGGGGTCATGCCCGCACATGGTTTCCAGCATGATCGCTGCATCACGTACGTTCTTGGTCATTGGTCCTGCCTGATCCAGCGAGGACGCAAAGGCGACGATGCCCCACCGCGAGCAACGACCATAGGTGGGTTTGATGCCCGTGATGCCAACGAAGGCCGCAGGCTGGCGGATCGAGCCTCCGGTGTCGGTACCTGTCGCAGCCAGGCACAAATCAGCAGCCACGGCAGATGCAGACCCGCCAGACGAGCCGCCCGGTGTCAGTTGTGCATCATCGTTGCCACGGCGCCACGGGCTGACCGCATTGCCATAGGTCGAGGTTTCGTTGGACGATCCCATGGCGAATTCGTCCATGTTCAGTTTACCCAGCATCACCGCGCCTGCATCGGCCAGTTGCTGAGAAACAGTGGATTCGTATTCCGGCTTGAACCCTTCCAGGATTTTCGACGCCGCTTGCGACGGCACACCCTTGGTGCAAAACAGATCCTTGATACCGATCGGCAGGCCACACATCGACGGTGCGTCGCCACGCTGGATACGCTCATCCGCGGCCTTGGCCCGCTCCATCGCAAGTTCGGGTGTCTTGTGGACAAAGGCGTTCAGCGCATCTGCCTCGTCAATGGCTTTCAGGCAGGCGTCGGTCAACTCGACAGATGTGACGTCACCGGAACGCAGGGCATCGCGTGCCTCGGCCAGACCCAGTTTGTTCAAATCGCTCATGTCTTACTCCACCACTTTGGGAACAGCGAAGAACCCTTCGCGGGCGTCAGGCGCGTTGGCCAGAACCTTGTCCTGCTGGTTGCCGTCGGTCACCTCGTCCTTACGGCGTTTCAGCCGCATCGGCGTGACCGAGACCATCGGCTCGACACCGTCGACGTCCACTTCGTTCAGCTGTTCGATGAACCCAAGGATGGTATTGAACTCGGATGCCAGCGCCGGCAGCGCGTCATCCTCGACCTTGATCCGGGCCAGTTTGGCCACTTTGGCGGCGGTGCTTTGGTCAATCGACATCGGCTTCCCTCATCTACGTTATGGGGCGTTTACCTGTCTGTCGCGGCAGTCGCAAGACCGCTGCGCCATGGGCCGTACCGAGTTTAAGTTTCGCCGCATGACCCCCGCCATTCAAAACTGAATGAGTGGTATGCAAAAAAGTGAACTTATTAGTTCAATATTGCTCTTGAAAACTGAACTATATTGTTCATTTCTAGTTTTGCGACACAACGCAAACCGGAGAAAAACATGAAACCCCTGATGATTGCCGCAGTCTTGTCCGCCACCTTTTTGGCCGCACCGGCCATGGCATTGGGTATCGACACAAGCAACCTGACACGCACGTTGACCTTCCCGTCGCCCGTGACGGAACCGGTCACACAGGACAAGGTTAAACCTGCAAAGTGACGCGCAGGTCCCGGCCGGGTTGGATTTCCCCTCTCTGACCCGGCCGTAGCGCATATTCGAGGGTGCACAGCCCTAAGCGAGTCGTTAGCATTGCTGCAAATACCAAAAGGGAACTGCATAGGTCGCTTGCGGTTCCGACAAGCAAGTGGAGCAGCTGATGAACACGCAAAAACAAGCGGTCCTGGATGCCATCGATGCAGCCAACGCAAATGACCCCAATCGCGATGATGGCCGCCCCGAAGCGCAGCTTTACGGCGAACGTATGAGTGCAGAGCTTGACCGCCTTTTTCCGGGTGCGTCCGACGCCTTGCAGATTGCGGCGCGTGGTCAACATGTGGAGCGGTGGAAACTTGCCCGCAGTGAATTCCCGGAAGGCCGGGTGGGTTATCTGGCCTGGCGAAAGGCGCAGGGTGTGCATCACGCGGACGTGGTGATGAGTTTGATGACTCAAGAAGGCTATGACGCCGAGCAGGCCGAAGCTGCGGGCCGAATGCTGCGCAAGCAAGGCATCAAACGCGATGCAGAGGTGCAGGCGCTTGAAGATGTGATCTGCTTTGTGTTTCTGAGATGGTACTTCCAGCCCTTTGCGGCGAAACACTCAGTCGAAAAAATCCAGAGCATCGTTGAAAAGACTGCTCGCAAGATGTCGCCTGAGGGCCGCGCACGGGTCTTGAGCGAATTCAACCTGCCCGATCATCTGGCCGCAGCCTTCAAGGACTGAGAAAGCTCTGCGCAGCTTCACTGACAGCCAGCCCAAGTCTGAAGGATGGTCTCGACAGGCCTCCGTGCCGTATGCTCATGACCCATGAGTTTGGGTGACATGACCCCTGATGAGAGCCGCACAATATACTTCGATCATCCAGCCCAACATGATGGCATTCAGGATATGCCACATGAAGTGTGTCCCCACGGGCCATTGACCACAGAGACGCATATCGAGGTCACGGAAGGTTATCGACAGGATCAGGATCAACGCCCCGATTTTCAGCCCTTTGGCCAGAATCGGATCACGACCGCTCAAAAGAACAGCATAGATCAGGATCAGCAAAGGGACAGGTGCATAAACCGCCGACCCTCCAAGCCCCGGAACCATTTGGAACAGTGGGACAGCAGCCGTCGCATAGGGAAGAAAAAGAAGCATACCCCCGAACGCCAACCACGAAGGCATCTTCCAGATGTCTTTGTTCACCGCAAAAATATAGACTAATATGAACAACAGTATGGGCACAACATCCAACAAAGCCGCCCATACCTGCGCATGCGTGTGAAACAGGTAACTGCCAACCCCGATAATCGCCAAAAGCGCCACCAGTACCTTGGCCAGTGGCATGTCCTGATTGCGCAAGCGCCGCCACATGACCCATGCGCAAATCAGAAATACAGCGTTTGTAACCGCGTTAACGGGCTCTGCCCAGTAGGCTGGAGACAACCGCTCGCAGTACCCGTCTATTTCACGAAACCAATCCATGGAAATTTACTTAACCGATGTTAGGCTGCCGCCAACAGAATGATCGGGAGGAAATAATTATGAACATTATCTGGTTGGGCCATGGAAGTTTCCGTATCGAAACCCAGGGACAGGTGCTGCTAATCGACCCCTGGTTGACCGGCAACCCGGCCTTGCCCGAGGAACAGCATAACGCCGCCGTTGATGGCGCCACCCACATCCTTCTGACCCATACGCATTTTGACCATGTCGTCGACGTTCTGCCGTTGGCCAAACACCTGAAAATTCCGGTTGTGGGACAATATGACCTGATGGGGTACTGGGCCGAAGCCGAAGGCATCGAGACCATTGGTTTCAACAAGGGCGGCACGGTCAACCTTGACGGGGTCAAGGTAACAATGGTCCCGGCCTCTCATAGCTCGACCTTTTCGACACCGGATGGCCTGCGCACGGGCGGCAGCGAGGTCGGCTTCATGATCAGTGCCGAGGGGCGCATGCTTTATGTTTCGGGTGATACCGACATCATGGCCGACATGGACTGGATGGGGGATTACTACAAACCCGATATCGGCATCCTGTCAGCGGGCGGGCATTTCACCATGGATATGAAAGCTACCGCTTACGCTGCTGATAGATATTTTAACTTCAAGACTGTAATTCCGTGCCACTACAAGACCTTCCCGATTCTTGAGCAATCCGCTCAGGCGCTGGTTGACGGGTTACCCGGTGTGGACGTGATCGAGCCTGAGGTGATGCACCCAATCAAACTGTAGTCCGTGCTTCAGCCCGGCTCACCCTTCCGGCGCGACGCAAAGAAGTCTTTCAAAAGTTCTGCGGCGTCTTCCCCGGCGATACCGTCATAGACTTCGGGCGCATGGTGTGCCTGAGGGTGTGAAAACACGCGGGCCCCATGTGCCACGCCCCCCGATTTGGGGTCGGCGGCCCCGTAGTAAATGCGCCGGATGCGCACGGCCGCTAAGGCCGCGGCACACATAGCGCAAGGCTCCAGCGTTACATAAAGGTCATGATCCGGCAAACGTTCTGAACCTGTCTGCGCACAGGCCGCGCGCAAAGCCAGGATTTCTGCATGCGCCGTAGGATCGTTCAACTCACGAGTCCGGTTTCCTGCCACCGCCACAACAGAGCCGTCCGGCCCGACTATGACCGCACCAACGGGCACTTCGCCGCGATCCGCTGCTGCGCGCGCCTCACACAGCGCCTGTTCCATATGCGATTTGAACACCATGCCCCTGACTGCATCAGAAACCTGCCTTTCGCAAGCGCGCGGGATAGGGTATGGCCCAGACATGAACAAGACCCCTCCTCCTGGCGACCGGATCGCCAAAGTCCTGGCCCGTGCTGGCGTCGCGTCGCGGCGCGAGGCCGAGCGCATGATCGAAGCTGGCCGCGTGGCCGTGAATGGCAAGACCATCGACAGCCCCGCCCTGAACGTGACGGCGAAAGACAAGATCATTGTCGACGGCAAACCGGTCTCGGAACCGGAACCCTCGCGTTTGTGGCTGTATCACAAGCCTGCTGGGCTGGTTACGACAACCCGCGACGAAAAAGGGCGCGATACGATTTTCGACAAGCTGCCCGAAGACATGCCGCGGGTGATGAGCGTTGGTCGGCTTGACCTGAATTCCGAAGGTCTGCTGCTGCTGACTAATGATGGTGCTATCAAGCGTAAGCTTGAACTGCCCGCGACCGGCTGGTTGCGCAAATACCGTGTGCGGGTGAACGGCCGCCCGAAAGACGAAGATTTCGAACCGCTGCGCAAAGGGCTGGTGATTGAGGGAGAGCGGTTCCAGCCAATGACCGTCACATTGGATCGCCAGCAGGGCGCAAATGCCTGGCTGACCATCGGTCTGCGCGAAGGAAAGAACCGAGAAATCCGTCGCGCGATGGAAGATATCGGTTTTAATGTGAACCGCTTGTTGCGGGTTTCTTACGGCCCGTTCCAATTGGGCAATCTGAAGCCGGGCGAAGTCGAAGAAATCCGCCGCCGCGTTATGCGCGATCAACTTGGGCTGGATTCGGATACCAAACCCGAAGTGGCCCCCAAACGCCCGACGCGACCACAAAGAAAACGTCCGCCCACCGGCAAGAATCCCCGCAAGTGATGCAGGTTCGGCAACCTTCCCCCTAGCGCCAAGCCTGCGTATCCCCTAAATTTTCTGTGATTGCTGCAAATTGGGGAGCGTGATGTCCGGAAGCGGAGTGCAAAAATTCGCCTACGCCGTATTGCTGGTGCTCTTGTTTGGCGTGTGCACAGGCGTGCTTGGGGGCTTGTAACGCATGGCTAAGCGATTTGGCGGTAAATACAGCCCTCAGGATGATACGTCCGGCGACACTCTTCAGCCCCGTGGGCAATTCGATGGCGCGCGGGTCGAACCTGCGGGCGCGCGTGCCAATGTCCTGTTCATACCGGCCATCCCAGTGGTATTTCTGTCGCTGAACGACGGCGCGATTGGCATGACCATAGGTCTGATTGCAGCGGGCCTGCTGACGGCAGCTGCGTTCTTGCTGCGCGAAGGTCTGCGGGCCGAAGCCGCGTTTAACGCCCGTAAAACCGCACGCCGGCCTGCGTTTCCGCGTAAAATCTTTGCCAGCCTTTTGACAGGGCTGGGCGCCGGTCTTGCGTCCTACCGGACCGAGTTTCTGAATGCTGAAGCGGCATCACAAGTCAGCCTGCTTGCCCCTGTCTTGTTCGGCGTGGCAGCAACCGTTCTGCATTCGGCCTCCTTCGGGTTTGATCCGATGAAGGACAAGGGCATGGAAGGAATTGACACCTTTCAGCAAGATCGCGTTGCCAGGGTCGTTGAGGATGCGGAAAACCGTCTTTCCGAGATGACTGACGCCATCAAACGCGCGGGTGATCGCCGGATCGAAGCCCGTTTGGAACGGTTCCAGGACACCGCACGTGACCTTTTCCGAACGGTCGAGGAAGACCCCCGCGATCTGGCGGGCGCGCGGAAATACATGACGGTTTATCTTCAGGGCGCGCGTGATGCGACTGTCAAGTTCGCGGATGTCTATGCCCGGACCCGCGATGCGCAGGCGATGACAGACTACATCGCGCTACTGGATGATCTGGAACAGAATTTCGCCGCGCGTACGCGCAAAATGCTATTGGATGACCGCAGTGATTTGACGGTCGAAATCGACGTGCTGCGCGAAAGGCTGCAGCGCGAAGGCGTCCGGTTGGACTGACCGGCCATTATTTGAGCGAGGAACATCCCCATGTCCGATGAGATCAAGAACAAGGCGGCTCAGGCCGAAACACTGGTGCAGGAAGTCACCGCAGTTGCCCTGCCCGAACCAAAGGCCGAGGTAATCTCGCTTGAAGAAGCCGACGAACCTGTGAGTGCCGAGATTCGTAAGCGCATGGACGAGATCGACATGAGCAACACCAATTCGATTGTTGCTTTCGGGTCTTCCGCTCAGGCCGAATTGCAGGAAATCAGTCAAGCCATGCTTGCGGATGTGCGCAACAAGGATGTTGGCCCGGCAGGCGACAGCCTACGCAATATCGTGACCACCATCCGCGGTTTTTCAGTCAGTGAACTGGATGTGCGCCGCGAGCGCAGCTGGTGGGAAAGGCTGCTGGGCAGGGCCGCGCCATTTGCGAAATTTACCGCTCAGTTCGAAGAAGTTCAGGGGCAGATCGACCGCATAACCGACGATCTTCTGGGGCATGAGCATACACTGCTCAAGGACATCAAATCGCTGGACCTGCTTTATGAAAAAACTCTGGGTTTCTACGATGAACTGGCGCTGTACATCGCGGCGGGTGAAGAAAAGCTGACCGAGTTGGACAGCCACGACATCCCCGAAAGGGAAGCTGCCGTTCAGACCGCGCCAGAAGAAGAACAAGTGATGAAAGCGCAGGAACTGCGTGACATGCGCGCCGCGCGTGACGATCTGGAGCGCCGCGTGCACGATCTGAAACTGACCCGTCAGGTCACGATGCAGTCGCTGCCGTCGATCCGGCTGGTGCAGGAGAACGACAAGTCTCTGGTCACAAAGATCAACTCGACGCTGGTGAACACCGTGCCGCTGTGGGAAACGCAACTGGCACAGGCCGTCACCATTCAGCGCAGCGCCGAAGCTGCCGCCGCGGTGCGCGACGCCAACGACTTGACCAACGAACTCTTGACTTCGAATGCTGCCAATCTGCGTCAATCGAACAAGATGATCCGCGAGGAAATGGAACGCGGCGTGTTCGATATCGAAGCTGTCAAAAAGGCCAACGCAGACCTGATCGGCACCATCAACGAAAGCCTTGCCATTGCGGATGAAGGAAAAGCCAAACGTGCTGCCGCCGAGGCCGAGTTGCAGAAGATGGAAGCGGAACTGCGCGACACTCTGGCATCCGCCAAGGCGCGACGAGACGGGACCGGCGACAACGCTGGAACCGCTGTCCCCGGCTGAGGCTGAACTGGGCGTGCGGGATATTACATATCTGAAACTGGGGTTGGGGATGGCGGCGTTTTTGGCTTTGGCCAATTGCGATGAAACACTGACATCCTCGATTGCACCACAAGCGCGCGCGGCGCCTGTTTCTGTTGCGGCGAATGCCTATGTACCGCCATCTGCCGCAAGTCAGGATCTGGCGCGGTTTTACCAGCGTGTCGAACGCGACCTTCTGGTCCGGGGGTTATTGCGGACAGACGGGGGCGGCCCCGATACGCCTTATGACGCCCAGGATCTGGCGCGAAATTTCGAAGCGATTGCGTTCTACAGCGAATATCCGACCCAAAATGTTTCCATCGGTTCCCGCCAGACAGACGGGCAACTCAGCCGGTGGTCGGGGCCGGTGCGCATCCAGACCGAGTTTGGGCCTTCCGTGCTGCCCGCTGTTCGGGAACAGGATGCGGAACGGGTTCAATCCTTTGCCACGCGCCTGGGGAGGCTGACGGATCATCCGATTTCCGTGGTCTCCCGAAACGCTAACTTCCACGTCTTCTTCGCGGGCAAGGACGACAGCACCTATGTGGTGTCCCGACTGAAACAGCTGATCCCGAATATCAGTCAGGCTTCGCTTGATCTGGTCGCAAATCCGAGATCGAATTTCGATTGTTTTGTTTTTGCCTCGGCGACAACGGCGTCTCCGTACAAATATGTGCGCGCCGTTGCGTTGATCCGGGCCGAGCTGACCGATCTGGTCCGCCGCAGCTGTATCCACGAAGAAATCGCACAGGGGCTGGGATTGTCGAACGACAGCCCGGCAGCGCGCCCATCGATCTTCAATGATGATGACGAGTTTGCCCTGCTGACGAGCCATGACGAAAAACTGCTGACAATGCTATATGACAAGCGGCTTGAGCCCGGCGTGACAGTCGATCAGGCCCGCCCCATCGTGCATGTCATTGCCCGGGAATTGATGGGGCAGCCGCTCTGACACCAAGGACAGGAGAACCCAAATGGGAATATTCGATTTTCTGACCGGAGAATTCATTGACGTCATCCATTGGGTTGACGACACTCGCGACACCATGGTCTGGCGGTTCGAGCGTGAAGGCCATGAAATCAAATACGGCGCCAAGCTGACCGTGCGCGAAGGTCAGGCGGCCGTATTTGTGCACGAAGGGCAATTGGCAGATGTGTTCACTCCAGGTCTCTATATGCTTGAGACCAACAACATGCCGATCCTGACCACGTTGCAGCACTGGGATCATGGCTTTCAGTCGCCGTTCAAGTCCGAGATCTACTTCGTCAATACGACCCGGTTCAACGACCTGAAATGGGGGACCAAGAACCCGATCATGCTGCGCGACCCCGAGTTCGGGCCGACCCGCATTCGCGCCTATGGCACCTATACCGTTCGGGTCAAAGACCCGGCCAGGTTCCTTGTGGAAATCGTCGGAACCGACGGCGAATTCACCATGAACGAGATCAGCTTTCAGGTCCGCAACATCATCGTGCAGGAGTTCAGCCGCGTTATTTCGGGGTCGGGTATTCCTGTATTGGACATGGCGGCGAACACGGCTGATCTGGGCAAACTGATCGCGGCTGAAGTTTCCCCGGTGCTGGATGGTTATGGGCTGGAGATGCCGGAATTCTACATCGAGAATATTTCGCTTCCGCCGGCGGTCGAGGCCGCATTGGACAAGCGGACCTCGATGGGATTGGCCGGAGATCTGGGCAAGTTCACACAGTATTCCGCAGCAGAGGCAATGACGGCTGCGGCCAGCAACCCCAGCCAAGGCGGTGGCATGGGCGCAGGTCTTGGCATGGGAATGGGCATGGCGATGGCACAGCAGATGTCAAACATGGCAGCGGGCCAGCCGAGCGGCCCGTGGGGATCGCCCGCCCCCGCTGCCCCACGTCCGGCAGCTCATACGGCCCCGCCGCCGCCGCCGGTCGAGCATGTTTGGCATATCGCCGTGGATGGGCAGACCAGCGGCCCATACTCCAAAGCCAGGATGGGCCGAATGGCCAGCGAGGGCGATCTGACGCGCGACACTTATGTCTGGACCGCGGGCCAGGACGGCTGGAAAAAGGCCGGTGACGTGCAGGAACTGGCGCAACTGTTCACCATTCTGCCGCCACCGCCGCCGGGGGCCTGACCGAAACGCGATACTCCTCCATCTGACCTGACACTATTGGGTAACGTATGACACACGCCCCTGACCTTGCAGAGCACCGCTTTCCCTGCCAGCAATGCGGTGCGGATTATCGATTCAGCCCTAGCAATGGTACGCTGACATGTGATCATTGTGGTCATTCGGAACCAATCGGATCGGGCCCTTGGCAAGGTGCCAGCCTGCGCGAACTGGATTTTGACGCGGCCATTGCGGACCGTCTGCCTGACAGCGAGCTGGAACAGACCCGCGTACTTTCCTGCCCGAACTGTGCAGCGCAGGTTGAATTCGACCCCAACACGCACGCTGCGGAATGCCCGTTCTGTGCCACGCCGGTGGTAACCGACACCGGCGTGAACCGGCATATTAAGCCAAAGGGTGTTCTGCCATTTGCTTTCGACGAGCGCGAGGCGCATAAGGCGATGAGTGATTGGCTGGGTCGGTTATGGTTCGCGCCAAACGGGTTGAAGGACTATGCCCGCAAGGGCCGCAAGATGCAGGGCATCTATGTTCCGTACTGGACCTTTGATGCCGACACCAAGTCCGCCTACCGTGGTGAGCGCGGCGTGATCTATTATGAAACCCACACAGTGATGCGGGACGGTAAACGGGTTCAGCAGCAGGTGCCAAAGGTGCGCTGGTCGCCCAAATCGGGTCGTGTTGCGCGGTTTTTTGACGACGTCCTGGTGCTGGCCTCGCAGTCGCTGCCCAAGGCTTACACCGACGCGCTGCAGCCTTGGGATCTGCCTGCGCTGGAGCCTTACCAGCCAGAATACCTCGCCGGGTTTCGCGCCGAAGCGTATACGGTCGAATTGAAAGAGGGCTACAGCGAGGCCCGCGCGCATATGGCGCGCGTGATCGAACGGGATGTTCGTTTCGATATTGGGGGCGACAAGCAGCGTATCCACACGCTAGACACCGAAGTACGAGACGTCACGTTCAAGCATATTCTGCTACCGATCTGGCTGGCGGCATACAAATATCGCGGGCAGACCTATCGATTTGTGGTAAACGGCCGAACCGGGCGGGTTCAGGGGGAACGCCCCTGGTCAGCCATCAAGATCACGATTGCCGTTATTCTGGGCCTGCTCGTCGCCGGGGTTGTCGGGTATCTGGCAGCCAACGGGCAGCAATAGCGGTCTCTTGTACATCTGGCGTGGCATGATCATCCTAAGTGTCGAGACGTAGAAACGAGGCGCCTGTGTCATTTGCAGAACTGAATAACCTTCTGAAAAATCGCCATTCCTGCCGGGCCTTCCTGCCCGACCCTGTGCCAAAAGAGCAGATCGAGCAAATCGTGGCCAGCGCGGCCCGGGTCCCAAGCTGGTGTAACGCGCAGCCGTGGCAATTGGTAATCACAAGCGGCGCAGAGACCGACAGGTTCCGTGCTGCGATGCAAAACGAAGCTGAAACAGGCGTACCGGCCCCCGATCTTCCGTTTCCCGCGTCATACTCCGGCGTCTATCAAGACCGCCGCCGCGCGTGCGGTTGGGCGCTCTATGAAGCCGTCGGTGTGGAACGCGGGGACCGGGCAGGATCGGCCCAACAAATGATGCGCAATTTCGCTCTGTTCGATGCACCGCATTGCGCCATCATCTCAAGCCCGGCGGAACTTGGACCATATGGCGCAATGGATTGCGGGGGGTTTGTTACGGCTTTCTCGTTGGCAGCGCAGACGCTGGGTGTGGCAACCATTCCTCAGGCCGCATTAGCCGCGTATGGCCCGTTTCTGCACAGATATTTTCAAATCCCGGAAAACCGCCTGATCCTGTGCGCAATTTCCTTTGGGTATTCAGACAGAAAGCATCCCGCAAATAACTTTCGCACAGATCGTGCCGCGCTGGGTGACTTTGTCGACTGGCGCGGCTAAACCTTCGCTCAGGCAAGATAATCGCCAAGGGGGGAACCACGTGCGCGCTCTGCTTCAAAGAGTTTCGCAAGCCAAAGTATCGGTCGATGGCAACGTCATTGGCGCATCCGGTCCGGGGCTTTTGATTCTAGTCTGTGCCATGCAGGGGGACGATGAAGCCCAGGCTGAAAACCTTGCGCGGAAAACCGCCAGACTCAGGATATTCAAAGACGACGCGGGCAAGATGAACCGCTCTCTTCTGGATGTAAAAGGGTCGGCTTTGGTGATCAGCCAGTTCACACTGGCGGCAGATACAACAAGCGGAAACAGGCCGGGGTTTTCAACGGCGGCACCGCCCGAGCTGGGTGAGCATCTGTATAGCACCTTCGCAAACCACCTTGCCGCGCAGGGTGTAGCGGTGGAAACTGGACAATTTGGGGCCGACATGGCCGTTGAACTCGTCAACGACGGGCCGGTCACAATCTGGGTGGAAACTTGATGGATACTAAAAAGCAAGCCGTTCAACTTTGGCACGCCGGAGTTGAGGCTGTTGACGGATATGCCGCCACCGAAGCCGCCCTGCCCGACATCCCGAAACCGGATCGTATTCTGGCCGTAGGCAAGCCCGCCGCCGCCATGGCACGAGCAGCCTTGGCGCGGTTCGGCGCAATTCCCACGCTTGTCGTGACCAAGGACGATCACGGTCGGGACTTGCCGGACACTGTCGAGGTGATCGAAGCCTCGCACCCGGTTCCGGACAACCGCAGCCTTGCTGGTGGGCACGCTCTGCGTAAGGTGCTGGAACAGATGGAACCCGGATCACATGTGCTGCTTTTGGTTTCGGGTGGCGCGTCTTCGTTGGCCGAGGACCTTTTGCCCGGAAAATCACTGAGCGATCTCGAAGCATTGAACCGCAGGTTGCTGTCAGAAGGGATGGATATCGGCGCGATGAATGCTGAGCGGCGCAAACTGTCCCGCATCAAAGGCGGGGGGTTGCTGTCGCACTTTGCGGGCGCGCGCGCGACTGTTCTGGCCATCTCGGACGTACCGGGCGACGACCTCAATGTCATTGGATCGGGTATCGGCGCTTTGCCTCCCAGCCACACATTTGAGGCCACCACGCGGATCGTGGCCTCGAACGCCCATGCCCGCAATGCGGTTGTACAAGCCGCCGAAGCAGCTGGGCTAAAGGTTTGGGCCAATGAAGAGGCGCTGCATGATGACTATCTGAAGGTTGCCGCACATCTTGGCCAACTGCTGCGCGGTATGGAAAAGGGCGTGATGGTCTTCGGTGGGGAACCGACTGTGGTCTTGCCGGATCACCCTGGGCGCGGTGGACGAAACCAGGCATTGGCACTTGCACTGGCGCGGGAAATCTCCGGGCAATCCAACCTGACAGTTGTTGTCGGCGGCACGGACGGCACAGACGGACCGACCAATGCGGCAGGGGGAATCATTACCGGTGCAACATGGAACGAAAGCGGTATAGCCGCCCTAAAAAAAGCTGACAGCGGCTCGTTTCTTGAAAAAGCCCAAGCCTTGCTGACAACCGGGCCAACTGGCACCAATGTCATGGACTTGGTTGTCGCAATACGTGGATGATTTGGCGTATTTCATGCCGCCCCGGACCGTAAAGGCTCGGAAACTGGTCTGAAACACGATTGTATCATAGTATTCTTGTGGAAAGGGCCTCGCACCGAACAAGGTTACTTGCGCTTCGGCCTTCGGCATTGAGGAGAAATACCCTTGCCCGGCCCGCTGAAATAAGCCAACGTTGACTCATGCGTCAACAAAAACCCGAAAAGGGTTAAAACCACTCGATAGGGAGAATACTCGATGAACGAACAAATCACGCATATGGCCGGTCAGGTCACAGCCGGAAAAATGACCCGCCGCGAATTCATGGGGAAAGCCGCGGCTTTGGGTGTTTCGGCTGCGATGGCCAGCACAATGTTCGCAGACGCCGCTCGGGCTGCTGGCCCGAAAAAGGGCGGTGATTTGAAATTTGGTCTTCAGGGTGGTGAATCCACTAACTCTCTGGACCCGGCGACCTACGCAAGCTCTGTTCCCTTCCAGAACGGCAAACAATTTGGTGACCAGCTTGTCGAAGTTGCACCGGACGGCTCGATCGAGCCTCGTCTGGCGGAAAGTGTTGAAGGCAGTGCTGATGCCAAAGTTTGGACTTTCAAGCTGCGTCAGGGTGTCGAATTCCACAACGGCAAGACCATGACCAGCGAAGACGTGCTGAAAACCATGCAGCGCCACTCGAACGAAGACTCCAAGTCCGGTGCCCTAGGCATCATGAAGGGCATCGAGTCAATGAAAGCTGACGGTGACAACTTCCAGGTCACCCTGACCGAGGCAAACGCCGACCTGCCTTATCTTATGGCCGACTACCACCTGATCATTCAGCCTGATGGCGGTATGGATAATCCTGGAGCGGGTATCGGAACTGGACCGTACAAACTGGAAGTTGACGAACCCGGCGTGCGTCACTTGTTTACAAAGAACGAGAACCACTGGAATTCTGATTTCGGCAACTTCGACAGTGTCGAAGTCGTCGTCATCAATGACGCAACCGCGCGAACCGCGGCGCTGCAATCCGGACAAGTTCACGCGATCAACCGGGTCGAGCCGAAAGTCGCCGATCTGCTTGGTCGTGCGCCAAATCTAACGGTTCATTCAACCGCTGGCCGCGGTCACTATGTCTTTATCATGCATTGTGATACCGCGCCGTTTGACAACAACGAACTACGCACTGCGTTGAAATACGCCATCAACCGCACAGAACTCGTAGACAAGGTTCTGCGCGGCTATGGCTCGATCGGGAACGATATGCCAATCAACGCGGCCTATCCACTGTTCGACTCAACCATTGAACAGCGTGAGTTCAGCATCGAAAAAGCAGCCGAGCACTACAAAAAGTCCGGCCATGATGGTTCGCCGATCATCCTTCGTGTCGCAGATGGCGCGTTTCCAGGAGCCGTTGATGCCGCTGCCCTGTTCCAGCAGACGGCCGCGCAGGCCGGTATCCCGCTGGAAATCAAGCGCGAACCCAATGATGGCTACTGGTCCGAAGTCTGGAACGTGCAACCCTTCTGCGCTTCTTATTGGGGTGGCCGCCCGGTGCAGGATCAAATGTACTCGACCGCATACCTGTCGACTGCGGACTGGAACGATACACGGTTCAAAGTTCAGGCCTTTGACGACTTGCTGTTCGCGGCACGTGCAGAACTGGATGTCGAGAAACGCAAAGGCATCTATAGCCAGATGGGCCGTATGGTCCGCGACGAAGGCGGCTTGATTTGCCCGATGTTCAACGACTTCGTCGAAGGTATCAGCAACCAGCTGGAAGGTTGGGAAAGCGATCCGACACAAGAGATGATGAACGGCAACGTGTCGCGTAAGATGTGGTTCGCGTAAAACAGGCCACGGATCATGCATCCTATCATCAAACTGGTTTCCCAGCGCCTCGCGCTGGGACTCCTATTGCTGTTTGGCGCTTCGGCTCTGATTTTTGGCCTGACCGAAGCCCTTCCCGGAGACGCAGCGCAAGCCGTCCTGGGGCAGTCCGCAACCCCAGAGGCCCTTGCAAACCTTCGCGAAGAAATGGGCCTGAACCGGCCTGCCCTGACCCGCTATTTCGAATGGCTGGGCGGTATCGTTCAGGGTGATCTGGGTCAGTCCCTGACCAACAAGCTCGACATTGCTGAAAGCATTGGCAAACGGTTGGGCAACACATTGTTTCTGGCATGTGCCGCAGCCGTGGTTTCGGTTCCGCTTGCCATCTTTCTGGGCCTGCTGGCGGTCCGCTACCGCAACCGCTGGCCAGACAAGCTGATCTCTGCCATCACATTGACGACGGTTTCGATCCCCGAATTTCTGATCGGTTACGTGGTGATCTACTATGTCTCGGTAAAGCTGGGCTGGTTTTCCTCGCTTGCGATGATCAATGACTCGATGTCATTCGGGCAAAAACTCAATGCGATCGCGTTGCCCGCATTCGTGCTAACACTGGTGGTTCTGGCGCAGATGATGCGCATGACCCGCGCAGCGATCCTCAACCTGATGCAGTCGGCCTATATCGAAACGGCGGAACTGAAGGGGTTGTCGAACTTTCAGGTCATTGCGCGACATGCCTTTCCGAACGCGATCTCACCCATTGTAAACGTGGTGATGCTGAACCTGGCCTATCTGGTTGTGGGTGTTGTCGTAGTCGAAGTGGTGTTCGTTTATCCCGGCATGGGACAATACCTGGTGGACTCGGTGACCAAGCGTGACGTGCCGGTCGTGCTGGCGTGCGGTGTGGTCTTTGCCGCCGTCTATATCGGGCTGAACATGGTGGCCGATATCGTATCGATCCTGGCCAACCCAAGACTGAGGCATCCGAAATGATGAAGAATATTCCAATTTCGGCGATGATCGGTCTGTTTTTCACAGGTCTCTATTTCTTTGTCGCCTTAGCCGCACCTTTGATTGCACCATACGGTATGGCCGAAGTGGTTGGCGATGTGTGGGAGCCATCAAGCGCCGAACACCTGTTGGGCACCGACAATATCGGTCGGGATCTACTGACACGCATGATCTATGGCGGGCGCACCACCATCTTCATTGCTGCTGCGGCTACGATCCTTAGCTTTGTAACCGGCACATCGCTGGGTTTGCTGGCTGCGGTTCTGGGCGGTTGGGCCGATCAGGTTCTCAGCCGGGCAGTCGATCTGGTCATGTCGATCCCGACGCTGATCCTGGCGCTGGTCATTCTGGCCATCGTCCCGGTGACGGTCCCGATCCTGATCCTGGTGATGGGGCTTCTGGACGCGACACGCCCGTATCGCCTGTCGCGGTCGGTTGCTGTCGACATCAACGTGATGGATTATGTCGAGGCGGCCAAATTGCGCGGCGAGGGCCGTGCCTGGATCATCTTCCGCGAAATCCTGCCAAACGCCCTGTCACCGCTAGTGGCCGAGTTTGGGCTGCGGTTCATCTTTATGGTTCTCTTCATCTCGACCCTTTCGTTTCTGGGGCTGGGCGTTCAGCCACCGCTGGCCGACTGGGGCGGCATCGTGAAGGAAAACAAGGACGGCATCGTGTATGGCATTGGCGCGGCCCTGTACCCCGCGGTGGCCATCGCAACGCTCGCGATCTCGGTCAACCTTGTGGCTGACTGGATCCTGAACCGAACCACATCGCTGAAAGGAGGCCGGGGATGAGTGATACCCTTCTCAAGGTCCGTGACCTCAAGATTGGTGCAACGGTCTATCCACCGGGTGAGAAACCCCATGATATCGAAATCGTGCACGGGGTCAGTTTTGACCTCGAACGCGGCAAAGTGCTGGGGCTGATCGGAGAATCCGGTGCCGGGAAATCCACCATCGGCCTCGCTTCCATGGCCTATGGCCGGGGTGGTGTTGAAATCACCGGCGGCGAGGTTTGGGTAAATGGGCGCGATATCCTGAAATCATCCCATGGCGATATCCGCAATCTGCGCGGGGGTGAGGTAGCGTATGTGTCGCAATCCGCTGCCGCGTCGTTCAACCCGGCCAAGAAGATCATGGATCAGGTTGTCGAAGCTGCGGTCGAGCACAAGAAGTTTTCGCGAAAAGAGGCCGAAGGCCGCGCGCGAGAACTGTTCGCCAAACTAGGCCTACCCGACCCGGATAATATCGGTGACCGCTACCCGCACCAGGTTTCAGGCGGACAGTTGCAGCGATGCATGACGGCGCTGGCGCTGTGCCCTGAACCCGATCTGGTGGTGTTCGATGAACCCACCACGGCGCTGGATGTGACCACGCAAATCGACGTGCTGATGGCGATCAAAGAAGCCATTCGCGATACCGGTGTTGCTGCTCTCTACATCACGCACGACCTTGCGGTCGTGGCGCAGGTCAGCGACGAAATCATGGTTCTGAGGATGGGAAATACGGTTGAATACGGGTCGACCGATCAGATCATCAACAACCCGCGGGAAGAGTACACGCAGGCTCTGGTCTCGGTTCGTTCGATCGAGCACGAGGAAAAACAGCCCACAGCGGAACCGCTGCTAAGCGTTGACGGTATCACCGCGCGCTACAAGGGGCTGAATTTCGACGTGCTGCACAACGTCAATGTCGAGCTTCATCCAGGTCAGACGCTGGCGGTTGTGGGTGAATCCGGGTCAGGTAAGTCGACACTTGCCCGGGTGATCACTGGCCTGTTGCCGCCCCGCGATGGCGTGATTACGTTTGCCGGGCGCAAACTTTCGCCTGATCTTGCCGGACGATCCCGCGAGGACCTGCGCGAGTTGCAGATGATCTATCAGATGGCTGACGTGGCAATGAACCCGCGACAGACCGTGGGCACGATCATCGGGCGCCCGCTGGAGTTCTACTTCAACATGCGCGGTGCCGAAAAGCGCAAACGGATCGTCGAGCTGCTGGACGAGATCGAGTTGGGAGAGAAGTTCATTGACCGTTATCCGGCCGAGTTGTCCGGTGGCCAGAAGCAACGCGTGTGTATCGCGCGGTCTTTGGCGGCCAAGCCCAAGATGATCATTTGTGACGAGGTGACATCGGCGCTCGACCCGCTGGTGGCGGACGGTATCCTCAAGCTGCTGCTGGATTTGCAGAAGATCGAGGATGTGGCCTATCTGTTTATCACCCACGATCTGGCGACGGTTCGGGCCATCAGCGACAGCATTGCGGTGATGTATCAGGGACGCGTGGCCCGTTATGGCCCAAAGAGTCAGGTGCTCAGCCCGCCATTCGACGACTATACAGACCTTCTGCTGAGTTCAGTGCCAGAAATGCATCTGGGTTGGCTGGAGGAGGTCGTTGCCCATCGCAAAATGGAAAGCGCGGGGAACTGATCTCTGCGCCTGTAACATCACTTTGAAGAAATGGATTCCCGGCGTTTTGCATCTTGGCTGACGTCGGGAATTTAATATTTGGGACGCGATTTGGCAGGCGCATGGTTTCAACTCGCGTATCGTCCGCATGAAATACCCAGATCAAGGGGCCGAACCATGGACCGTAAACTACTTTTGATCATCCTGGACGGAGTACCATACCGGAATTTCCGCCGCCTGTTTGGCAACCTGGAAGGCTGGGTCGACAGCGGCGAAGCTCGGGTGTGGAAGCACCGCGCAGTGCTGCCTTCAACTTCGGCCAGTTGCTATGCATCGATCCATACGGGCGTAACACCGCAAGAACACGGCTGCACCGGAAACGGCAACGTTTTTCGCCTGAGCCATAAGGATATTTTTAGCCAGGTACGTGAGGCCGGCGGTGTGACCGGGGCTGTCACACACAGTTTCTGGTCGCAGTTCTTCAACCGTCACCCGTTCGACTATGTCCGCGACGTCGAATATGACGAGCCTGAGAGCCAGACCATCAATCACGGTCGCTTTCACAGCATGACCGGCTACGGCAAAGACAATCAGATGACCCCGTCCGACATCGATCTATTTGCGACCCTGACCAATCTGTGTCTGCGCTTTGGGTTGGACTATGGCATCCTGCACACCTGCACATTGGACAGCATGGGTCACCGTTTCTATCACGACTGCGAGGAAATGGATCATGCCTGTTTTGTTGCAGACGAGATGCTGGCCCCGTTCATCCCACGCTGGCGCCAATTGGGGTATGAGGTGATCGTCACCGCCGATCACGGCCAAGACGAGCGCGGACACCACGGAGGGCGCAGCCCCCTGCAACAGGAAACTGCGCTGTATTACTTCGGCGATGCCGAAGGGCCTGACACGGAAACCGTAATCGACCAGATCCAATTGGCCCCGACTATTCTAAGTCGCATGGGTGCACCTCTTGCCGACTCGATGAAGGCTAAGCCGTTTTTGAAGTAACTGGCTGGCTTCAGTCGTAGGGCCAGATCTCTTGCCCCAGTGCTTCGATTGCGACCGAGATCCGTTCGAAACTGTCTGCCGCACGCCTTACCGAGGTTCGCGCACGCAGGTACCCATGAACAAGGCCAGGTTCGTTGATCCAATGGGCCTGACCACCAGCCGCGCTGATCCGCTCGCAATAGACCTTCCCGTCATCGCGGAGCGGGTCACAGTCAGCGGTAATCACAACAGTAGGCGGCAGTTTCGAAAAATCATCGCCCTGTAGCGGCGCATAAGTCGGATCGCCTTGCGGCTGGGCGTCTGTGTATCGGACTGTTTCATAGAACTTGATATCGTCCAGTGTCAGTAAAGGAGCATGGGCGTGCTCGAGATATGAGCCGCGCGATTGATCTCCGCCAAGGCCGGGGTAGATCAGGACTTGCCCCAGAATATTGTCCAGCCGCCCGCGCGCATGGTGGGCAATAGCTGCTGACAAATTTCCTCCCGCGCTGTCCCCGGCCAGAACCAGCGGGTCGCCATACTCGACCGCCGCCCATTTCACAGCTGTCCAGCAATCCTGGAACTGCGCTGGATGCACATGTTCAGGACACAGCCTGTAGTCGACTGAAACGACGCGGTATCCCGTCTGCGCACAAAACTCGGCACAGACATCATCGTGGCTGTCCAACCCGCCAACGACAAAGCCACCACCATGAAAATAGACAACCGTTCGGGTCGGATGCCCGGCGGTATAATGGCGGACCGGCACGCCATCGGCGTACAGGTCCTGGGTTTCGACACCGGCAGGGCGCGGTTGGCGAAACTGCTTGCACATCGTGTCATAGACCCGACGCTGGTCCTCGATGGACAAATCGACCGCATCATCCGGATAGCTTTCGGCCGTGCGGCGTATGAACGCCCAGGTTTCTTCGTCGATCAGGCGTTCATAGTCCATTGTTCCTCCGGCTTATTTGGACCACTCCCAGGGCCGGGTATATGCGCCCAGCACTTTCGAGACATCGTCTTCCGAAGATCCGTTCGCGTCAAGCTGCGCGACAAGGCCACGCTTTTTATCGTCGATCACAAGAACAACCCGCGCAGCAAGCCCCGCAGCGTCAAGAGCACCGTTGTAAATGCGGGTGATGGCCTGTTTGCGCAGGTCCGGCTTGAACACCTTACCGACGGCAGTTTTCGGCAACTCGTCAAGAATGGTTATATGCTTGGGTTGTGCAGCACGCTCATGCACGTGAACCTTGCAATACTCCAGCAGCTCGTTTTCAGTGACCGACGCTCCATCGACCAATTCTACAAAGGCGCAGGGCACTTCGCCCGAATGCGCGTCCGGCTGACCGATCGCCCCCGCGAAGGCAACTGCATTGTGACCCAGCAGCGCCTCTTCGATTTCAGCAGGATCGATATTGTGACCACCGCGAATGATCAGGTCCTTGGCGCGACCCGTGATCCAAAGGTAGCCGTCTTCGTCAAACCGCCCCAGATCGCCCGTACGCAGGTATTTGTCAAAGTGGTAAAGACCAATGTTCTTGTCAGCCTCAGTATACGTGTTGCCTGCATACACACCGGGGTTCGAGATGCAGATCTCACCAATCTGATCAGTGCCGCACTCTGTCGGTCCATCCGGCCCATCCAGCAGGATTTTGACATCCGTATAGGGGAACGGAATACCGATCGAACCGATCTTTTTCTCGCCATCCACGGGGTTGCACGAGACCAGACAGGTGGCCTCGGTCAGGCCGTAGCCTTCGACGATGGTGACGCCCGTCGCCTCTTCGAAGCGGCGGAACAACTCCACCGGCAGCGGCGCCGAACCCGAAAAGGCGGTTTTCACGCTTGAGATATCGGCATCTACCGGGCGTTGCATCTTGGCTGAAATCGCGGTTGGAACAGTGATGATAAAGCTCACTCTCCAGCGCTCGATCAGCTTCCAGAAATTGTCGAACACACCGTCACCGCGATAACCTGCAGGTGTCGGGAAAATTACATGCGCACCTGACGAAACGGCGGCCATCACGATCACATGCACGGCAAAGACGTGGAACATCGGCAGCGGGCACATGATGACGTCATTTTCATCAAACAACAGCGTTTTGCCCAGCCAGCCGTTGTAGATCAGGCCCGAGTATTTATGTTGCGCCACCTTGGGCATCCCGGTGGTCCCACCGGTGTGGAAATAACAAGCAACGCGATCTTCCTTGCTGTCCTCGAATGTCAGCGTCGTCGGTTGCTTGGCAAGTTCCTTGTTGAAGTTTTTGTAATCCGCATGCGCCAGCTTTTCCTTTTCGCCCATCTTGGGGCGCAGGAAGGGAACCAGCCACGACTTGGGCGGCGTCAGGTACCGATTCAGGTCGATTTCCAGAATGGTGTTGACCTTGGGCGCGTGGCGCACCGCCTCTTCCACCTTCTGGGCAACATCTGTTTTCGGGAAGGACTTTAACGTAACAACCACCTTGGCGCCTGTCTCACGCAGGATCGCCGCAATCTGCTCGGGCTCCAGCAGCGGGTTGATGGGGTTCACGATTCCCGCAACTGCACCGCCCATCATGGTAATCAGCGTTTCGTTACAGTTTGGCAGCACATAAGCCACCACGTCTTTTTCACCAACACCCAGCGAGCGGAACAGGTTTGCTGCCTGATTGACCTTACCCAGAAGTTCCGACCAGGTCAGGGTTTCAGCCTTGTCTGTGGGCCCGGAAAGCAGCTGAAAACTGATGGCGTTGTGGTTGGGAAATTTCTCTGCCGTGCGCGACAGGAGCTGATGGAAGGTGACAGGCAAATCCCGATCCTCCCACGACATCTCCTGTTCTATGCGCGTCTTGTCTTCCAATCCCACAAAGGCCATGTGGTTCCTCCCGTTTTTCTCCCGTGTTTTTGCACGAGCTTGTTGTTCGCAACCAAGATGGAAGCAAAACAACCCTCGCGCAAGCGAGGCCTTAGCCTTCAAAGGGGGTAAAATGTAGAGTGACGCTACGGCGAATTCACTAATGCCCGAGCGTCACTCCTATTCTGCGGCTACGCCATCGGTGAACTGCAGTCGTGCGAGGCGCGCATATAGCCCATCTTGGGACACCAGATCATCATGGCTGCCCTGCGCCACGATACGGCCTTCTTCCAGCACAACAATGCGGTCGGCTTTCTTTACGGTGGCCAATCTGTGCGCAACAATCAGGGTCGTGCGACCGGCACGCATCTGATCCACAGCGCCCTGTACTGCGCGTTCACTTTCCGCATCAAGGGCCGAGGTTGCCTCGTCAAGCAGCAGCACGGGTGCGTCGCGCAATATGGCGCGGGCGATTGCGATACGCTGCTTCTGCCCACCCGACAGCATGACCCCCCGCTCGCCGACAAAACTGTCATACCCGTCGGGCAAGGACGCGATAAAGTCATGCGCAATAGCGGCACGGGCTGCGGCTTCTACTTCGGCATCTGTTGCGTCCAGGCGACCGAAGCGAATGTTTTCGCGGGCTGAGGCGGCAAAGATCACCGGATCCTGCGGCACCAAAGACATGTACTTCCGGAAATCTGTGCGATCCAGTTCCTGCAGATCATGGCCATCCAACATAACCCGGCCCGAATTTGGGTCATAGAACCGTTGAATCAATTGAATGATCGTCGTCTTGCCCGCCCCTGACGGCCCGACAAAGGCAACGGTCTCGCCCGGGTTTACCTGAAGCGACAAGTGATCCAGCGCGATTGCATCGGGGCGCGAGGGATAGCGAAAACTGACATCTTCGAACCGGATTTCGCCCCGGACGTCCTTTGGCAAAGGAGCCGAGTTAACGGGGTCCGAAACCGTATCTTCGGCATTCAGCAACTCGACAAGACGCTCGGTGGCTCCGGCGGCGCGCTGAAGCTCGCTCCATATTTCGGACAGGGCCGCGACAGAACCCGCCATGATGATCGAGTAGATCACGAATTGAATTAGAACGCCTTCGGTCATCACACCGTTGCGTACGTCATTTGCACCCATCCACAGAACGCCAACGATGCCTGAAAAAACCAGAAAGATCACAATCACCGTCAGCACCGCGCGCGTCTGAATCCGGCGCAGCGAAACGGTATAGGACATCTCGGTCATCTCATCGAATTGCTGGCGGCTGGCCTGTTCGTGGGTAAAGGCCTGCACCGTCTGTACCGCCCCCAATGCCTCGCCCGCGTTTCCGGAAGACGCCGCAATCCAATCCTGGTTTTCGCGGCTGATCACGCGCAAACGCCGCCCCAGAATCAATATCGGCACCACCACCACGGGGATAAGCAGCAAGACAAGCCCGGTCAGCTTAGCCGAGGTCAACAGCATCAGAACCAGCCCGCCGACAAACATCAGCATGTTGCGCAGCGCGATGGAAACCGATGAGCCAAGAACCGATTGGATGAGTGTGGTGTCAGTGGTGATCCTGCTCAGCACTTCACCGGTCATGATGCGTTCGTAGAATTCGGGGCTCATGCCGATCACACGATCAAATACAGCCTTGCGGATATCCGCAACCACACGTTCCCCCAACCGTGTGACCAACGCATATCGGACACCGGTTCCCGCAGCCAGAACAGCGGCAATGCCCAACGCTGCCAAAAAGTACCAGTCCAACAATTCACCGTCCTGAATGCGGAAATTGTCAACGACCCGCCGCACGGCCAATGGCAGGGTCAACGTCATACTGGCCGTCAGGATCAGCGCCAGTGTCGCCCCGATCATCAATAGCCTGTAGGGTTTCATGAAAGGCCAGAGCGACCCCAGCACCCCGATTTTCCTTGAGCGGGCCCGCTCTTCGCTAGCGCCAGGAGCCGCTGATTGTGCTGGTTTATTGGCGGTCTGTCTTGCCATGTCCGGCCCTTGTGAATTGAACGCTACAAAGTGAACGCTTTCTTGGCGCCAGTCGCCGTTCCGGTCAAGCATTCCTGCCAGAAACAGCCAACCATAAGGGCCATTTGACGCAGAAATCAGTGGGGATTGGAGCGGGTAGACGGAATCGAACCGACATAGCCTGCTTGGAAGGCAGGGGCTTTACCATTAAGCTATACCCGCACATGGTTTGCGCTGGTTAAGTCATGCGCCCGGGCGCGTCAAGCGGGAAGTGTGAAAATTAGCGCGGCCAAAAACGTGATATTTCCCGGTGGATGTACGGCCTTCAATCGTGACTGCGAAATATCCGCGTCGAGGAGAAAAACCGCTCGAGTTCCTCGATGCGTTCCTTGCTTTCTTCCCACCGGGCCTCTTGCACTTCAGCGATCAGGGTTTCCGAAATCAGCTGTAGCGCTATTGTTGAGTCCCAGCTGGAGGGCGCCTCGACCAGTGCATGAAACGTGTAATTGGCGGTCTTGCCAATCGGTGATCCCCACTGGTCGGTGAACAGGATAACCGTCACGCCGCGGCTAGATGCGACCTGCGCCAGTTTCTCGAGATAGGCCTCGTATCGGCGTATATCAAATATCACCAGAACCGAGGTTTCATCCATATCAAGCAGGTACTGCGGCCAAACGTTTGCCGAATTGCCCAGCATCGTCACATTGGGTCGAATAATCTGCATGTGATTGAACAGATAGTCCGCATTTGAACGCGTGATACGCCCGCCCACGACGTAAAGATGGCGATCCGTGTTGGCCAGAAGCTGGGCAACGGTGTCGAACATCTCTTTGTCCAGACGTTCCAGCGTGTGGCGCATATTTGTCCAAACGGCCTGTGCAAACCGCGTTGTGGGATGTTCCGCCTCGTCATCCACAACCCAGGCATCCCGTTTCGAGATCGGCTTTTTGATTTGTGCAGCCACCTCCTCTCGCAGGGCGTCCTGCAGAGCGGGAAAACCGTCAAAACCCAGCTTGCGTGCCATACGTATGACCGTCGGGGTCGAGACCTGCGCCGCAGCGGCCAGCTTGGTGATCGATTGCAAGCCGGTCATCGGATAATCTTGCAAGAGTACCGAGGCCAGCTGCCGTTCTGACCGTGTCAGATCGTCAAGCTCTTCCTGGATCCGCTGTTTGACAAGTTTCGCAACGGTGGCCATCGGCACCTTCGTATCTCAAATTTTTTACAGAATATGTTCGTTTGTAATTTTGTCTACAGTAATTTTCTTGACAGGCGTGAGGTTGCTGTAACAAATGCTACTTATGCGCCACGATTCCGAGACACCAATGCTTCTACCAACCGAAGCTCCGGCAGCCCGCGTGCAGAATGCCAGCAGTCGGGCACAGTGCGTTTTGGTATGCGAACATGCTAGCCGATTCATCCCAGCGTCACTGAACGGATTGGGCCTGACTGAGGACGCTGCATTGTCTCATGCAGCATGGGATATTGGCGCATTGGCGCTTTCCGTCGAACTGATGAAGGCTTTGGACGCGCCGCTGGTTCATTCCTGCATCAGCCGACTTGTTTACGACTGCAACCGCTCGCCTGAACGTGCAGATGCAATGCCGCAGGTAAGCGAAGTGTTTTCCATCCCCGGCAACGAAAACCTGACGGACGCTCAACGCGCACAAAGGGTCCGCGAGGTTTATGAGCCGTTCAAACAATTGTTGTCGTCTACTCTGGACGCGCGGGATCGGCCGCCTGTCGTTGTCACGATGCACAGTTTCACTCCCGTCTACAACGGTAGGACCCGATCAGTCGAATTGGGCATTCTTCATGACGAAGACGACCGGGCAGCCCAACTTATGCTGCGCTGCGCCAAGGACTCGGGTCTGAAAGCCGCGTTGAACGAACCTTACTCTGCCACGGATGGCGTCACGCATACGTTGCAGGAACATGCGATCAGTCGAGGGCTTCCGAATGTCATGGTCGAAGTTCGAAACGATCTTATTGACACACCAACGGGAGTAGACCGTATTGCCGGGATTCTGACGCCGATCCTGCAAACGGTCATTGATGCGTATTCGCACACAGAGGCGAAACAATGAGAGTTGAGGTATCGAGATGAAGTTCTTGCGGGGCTACGTGGCGGTCATTGATCGAACGAACCGCTGGATCGGGCGCGTCGTCATGTACGGCATATTCGTCATGATGGGTATTCTGTTCTGGTCTTCGGTCTCGAAAACCTTTTTCGTGCCGTCGCTCTGGACGCTCGAAATGGCTCAGTTCGCCATGGTGGCCTACTACATGCTTGGTGGCCCTTATTCGATCCAGATGGGGTCAAACGTGCGAATGGACCTGCTTTATGGCGAATGGTCTCATCGCCGCAAGGCCTGGACGGATGCCTTCACAGTCGTATTCCTGATCATCTATCTGGTCATCTTGCTGTGGGGGGGATGGGACAGCCTGATGTATTCCTTCCAATATGGTGGTGAGCGCAGCGCGACGATCTGGCGACCCTACCTTTGGCCGGTCAAGCTGATCATGGTTATCGGTATCTTCTTGATGCTGCTGCAAGCCATATCAGAATTGTTCAAAGATATTCTGCGCCTGTGCGGCGACGATATCCCGCGCGAGGTAATCTGATGTCATACGAGATGATTGCCTTACTGATGTTCGCATCAATGATGCTTATGATGCTGACCGGCCAGCGCGTCTTTGGTGCAATCGGCTGTGTCGCTGTGGTTTCGGCCTTGTTCCTATGGGGAGATCGGGGCGGCTACGATCTGGGTTTTGCCGCTGCGATCAAGGTCATGAAGTGGTACCCGCTGCTGACACTGCCCATGTTCATTTTCATGGGATACATCCTTTCCGAAAGTCGGATCGCAGATGACCTTTACAAGATGTTCCATGTCTGGATGGGCGGCTTGTCCGGTGGTCTGGCTGTCGGAACCATCGGGCTGATGGTTCTTATCTCGGCAATGAACGGTTTGTCCGTTGCAGGTATGGCAATCGGCGCTACGATCGCCTTGCCGGAATTGCTGCGCCGGAACTATGACAAGCGCATGGTGACCGGCGTCATTCAGGCCGGATCATCCCTTGGGATTCTGGTGCCACCATCCGTTGTTCTGGTTCTTTATGCGATGATCGCGCGGCAACCCGTCGGCCAGTTATGGCTCGCTGGAGTGATACCCGGGCTGATGATGGCGGCCATGTTCATCATCTACATTGTCATCCGTTGCCGCATCAACCCATCGCTCGGCCCGGTCCTGCCCGCGGAAGACCGCGACATTCCGTTGCGAGAAAAGCTGCTGCTGTTGCAAGCCGGATTGTTACCTTTGGGCATTTTCATGGTGATGATGGTTCCTTTTGTTAACGGCTGGACTTCGTTGGTGGAATCCTCCGCCATCGGAGCCACAACGGCCATGCTGGCGGCCTTTCTGAAAGGACGGCTGACACGCACGGTGTTCGAGAATTCTATTCGGCACACCCTGGGCATCTCGTGCATGTTCATGTGGATCATTCTAGCGGCTCTGGCTTTTGGCGCTGTCTTCGACGGGTTGGGCGCGGTCAAGGCAATCGAAAGCCTGTTCACCGAAAAGCTGGGTCTTTCCCCGTGGATGATTCTGATTCTTATGCAGCTCAGCTTTATCCTGATGGGTACGTTTCTGGACGATACTGCCATGCTGGTTATCGTCGCGCCGCTTTACGTTCCGCTGGTGGGTGCGCTTGGATTTGATCTTATCTGGTACGGCGTGCTTTATACGATCACCACGCAGATCGCATATATGACGCCGCCATTCGGCTATAACCTGTTCCTGATGCGCGCGATGGCCCCCCCGGAAATTTCGCTGCGCGATATCTACAGTTCGATCGTTCCTTTTGTTCTGGTGATGGTCTGCGCCTTGGCCATAATCATCATCTTTCCTGAAATCGCGCTATGGCTGCCGAATTATGTCTATGGAAATTAAGTCACAAGACCCCGGAAAGGGGCGAAGTTCAGCAAGACTAAACAGAGGAGAAAGACAATGACTACAAGACGCAGATTTCTAAGCTCCGCCGGTCTGGCGGGGGCCGCCACACTGGCCTCTCCTGCGATCGTCAAAGCGCAATCCGCCATCAAGTGGCGGTTCCAGACCTATGCCGGTGGCGCATTGGGCGAGCATGTGACCAAGCCAGCCATCGATTACATCAACGCCAATGCCAATGGCGAACTTGAGATCGAACTGTTCTATGCGGACCAGATCGTTCCGACAGGTGAACTGTTCCAGGCCCTGCAACGCGGCACGATTGACGGTGTGCATTCGGACGACGATTCCATGGCTTCGCCTACTCCGCTGCGTCAATTCGGTGGTTATTTCCCCTTCGCGACCAAGCATATTCTAGACGTTCCAGTGCTGTTCAACCAATACGGTCTGGCTGATATCTGGCGCTCGGAATATGAGAAGGTTGGTGTGACGTGGCTATCGGCAGCGGGTCAGGACCCCTGCAACTTCAACACCAAAAAGGAAATCAAAAGCCTTGGCGACCTGGATGGGCTGAAGCTCTATACCTTCCCGACGGCCGGGCGTTTTCTGGCCAAGTTTGGTGTCGTACCAGTCAATATCCCATACGAAGACGCGGAAGTGGCCGTGCAAACCGGTGAGTTGGACGGAATGGCCTGGTCGGGCATCACTGAAGATTACACTGTTGGCTGGGCCAATGTGACCGACTATTTCCTGACCAACAACATCTCAGGCGCGTGGATCGGGTCTTGGTTTGCAAACCAGGAACGCTGGGCCGAGTTGCCTGACCACCTGAAATCGGTTGTGATGGCAGGTGTCGAAGCAGGCCACACCTATCGTAACCAGTGGTACTGGGGCGGCGAAGCGGCCTTGCGCGCGAATGGCGACAAACTGCAGTTGCGACAGGTTCCGGCGGCAGAATGGAAAGAAGTGGAAAATGCCGCTATCGAATTCTGGGACGAGGTCGCACAGGAAGGCGAAATTCACCAGAAGATCGTTGGCATCTTCCGTGAGTATAACTCGGTCATTAACCAGGCCGGCGCACCTTACACATTCGATTGATATCAAAACAGGGGCGCTGTCATGCGGCGCCCCTACTCAACGCATGAGGTTTGTTTCATGACCGCAACTCTGACTTTCGAAACCCTGAAATCGCTTGTCGCAGACGGCGCGATCGACACAGTATTGGTTTGCATGGTTGACATGCAGGGTCGGTTGATGGGCAAGCGTTTTCATGCAAGTCATTTTGTGGCTGGCGCGTGGGAAGAGACGCATTGCTGTAACTACCTGCTGGCCACGGATCTCGAGATGGCGACGCCGGATGGGTATGCTTCGACCAGTTGGGAGCGTGGTTATGGCGACTATGTGATGAAGCCAGACCTTAGCACATTGCGCCCGGTGCCCTGGCTGGAAGGTACCGCGATGGTCATGTGCGATGTGCTGGATCACCACACCCATGAGGAAGTGCCACATGCGCCGCGCTCGATCCTGAAAAAGCAGGTGAACCGCCTGAAGGCGATGGGGTATGAGGCGATGTGCGCCACCGAGCTGGAATTCTTCCTGTTCGCGAAAAGTTTTGATGCAATCCGCAAGGAAGGGTTCCGCGATCTGGAACCGATCTCGGGTTATAACGAAGATTATCACATTCTGCAGACCACCAAGGAAGAGCATGTGATGCGCCCGATCCGGAACCACCTGTGGGATGCGGGCATTCCGGTCGAGAACACCAAAGGTGAGGCCGAGGCCGGGCAGGAAGAACTGAACATCAAATATGCGCCTGCGATGGACACGGCAGAGTATCACTCGATCGCCAAGAACGCGGTGAAAGAGATCGCCTGGCAGCACGGTCATGCGGCGACCTTCCTGCCAAAATGGCATCATGAAAGGGTGGGCAGCTCGTCTCATGTGCATCAGTCGCTTTGGAAGGATGGGCAACCGGCGTTCTATGACGCGGCGGATGAGCTGGGCATGTCGGCGTTGATGAAAAGCTATATGGCCGGCCTGCTGAAATACGCCGCTGATTACACGTATTTCATGGCACCGTACATCAACAGCTACAAGCGGTTCATGAAGGGCACCTTTGCACCGACGCGGATCATCTGGTCGGTAGACAACCGCACGGCCGGGTACCGCCTGTGCGGGGATGGAACCAAGGCGATACGGGTCGAGTGCCGTATTCCGGGATCGGATATGAACCCCTATCTGGCGATTGCAGGGATGTTGGCGGCCGGGATCGCAGGGATCGAAGAAGGGCTGGAGTTGCAGCCGCCGACAAAGGGCGATGTCTATCAGGGCGAGACGGGAATGATCCCCGGCACGCTGCGTGCAGCACGAAACGCCCTGCAAGGTTCGGCCATGTTACGCGCGGCCATGGGCGATGACGTTGTCGATCACTATACCCGCGCGGCTGAGGTTGAAATCGAGGAGTTCGAACGCGTGGTAACCGATTGGGAAATTGCCCGCGGCTTTGAGCGGGCTTGAGATGGAAGAAGCGAGGGGCCAGCCCCTCGCGCACCCCGGGATATTTATGGCCAGATGAAGCAGGGATCCTGCTCTCTTTAGAGATGGAGTGGATATGGCGCAGATGTTGCAATGTGTCTCGCCGATTGATGGATCGGTTTATGCGGAACGCGAGGTGCTGTCGCGGGAGGCTGCGTTTGAGGGCGCGGCGCGGGCGCGGGCGGCACAGGCCGGATGGGCAGCGCGGCCGTTGCAGGAGCGGATTGATCTGGTGATGGCGGGTGTCGCGGCTGTTGGCGCGATGAATGATGAGATTGTTCCGGAACTGGCCCATATGATGGGCCGCCCAGTGCGCTATGGCGGCGAGTTTGGGGGATTCAACGAACGCGCCAGCCATATGGCAGAGATCGCCGAGACGTCATTGGCCGATATTGCCGTGGGCGAAGACGAGACTTTCAAACGCTATATCAAGCGCATTCCGCATGGGGTGGTCTTTGTGGTTGCACCCTGGAACTATCCTTACATGACGGCAATCAACACGGTGGCGCCCGCGCTGATCGCGGGCAACACGGTTGTTCTGAAACACGCGACCCAGACCCTGTTGGTCGGTGAACGCATGGCGCAGGCGTTCCATTCGGCAGGGGTGCCCGAAGACGTGTTCCAGAATGTGTTCCTCAGCCACGACGTGACCAATGACCTCATCGCGGGCAACGCGTTCGACTTTGTGAACTTCACCGGTTCGGTCGGCGGCGGTCAGGCGATGGAGCGTGCGGCGGCGGGTACCTTTACTGGCGTGGGCACCGAACTGGGCGGCAAGGATCCGGGTTACGTTATGGACGACGCCGATCTGGACGCGGCGGTTGATACGCTGATCGACGGCGCGATGTTCAATTCGGGCCAGTGTTGCTGCGGGATCGAGCGGATTTACGTTCACGAAAGCCTTTACGATGACTTTGTCGCCAAGGCGGTAGAGATCGTGAAGGGTTATAAGCTGGGCAATCCGCTGGATGCCGAAACAACCATAGGTCCTATGGCCAATGTGCGTTTCGCTGACGAGGTGCGCGCGCAGATTGCCGAAGCGGTTGAGGCCGGCGCGGTCGCGGATATCGACCCCTTCCCCGAGGACGACGGTGGCGCATATCTCACGCCACAGATCCTGACCAACGTCACCCATGACATGCGGGTGATGCGGGACGAAAGCTTTGGCCCGGTTGTGGGCATCATGAAAGTGTCCTCGGATGCCGAGGCCATCGCGCTGATGAATGACAGCGAGTTTGGTCTGACAGCCAGCCTTTGGACCCGCGATGTGGACCGCGCGGCGCGTGTGGGCGACCAGATCGAGACCGGCACCGTCTTCATGAACCGGGCCGACTATCTGGACCCTGGCCTGTGCTGGACCGGTTGCAAGAATACCGGGCGCGGCGGTGGTCTTTCGGTCATCGGCTATCACAATCTCACCCGTCCAAAATCCTACCACCTGAAGAAGGTCACGGGCTAAGGACGACGGCCTGCTCGGGGCTGACCCCCTCACCCGCGCAGGTCTCAAATCACAAAGGAAACCTGACATGTCACTTGTTGGAAACTGGTCCTATCCGACCGCAATCAAATTTGGTGCCGAGCGCATCAAGGAACTGCCCGCAGCCTGTGCCACAGCCGGGATGAAGAAACCCCTGCTGGTCACGGACAAGGGGTTGGCCGATCTGCCGATCACCGCGGCGACGCTGGATATCATGGAGGCGGCTGGTCTGGGTCGCGGTGTATTCAGTGACGTGGACCCAAACCCGAATGAGAAGAACCTCGACGCAGGCGTTGCGGCATACAAGGCCGGTGGACATGATGGTGTGATTGCCTTTGGCGGCGGCTCGGGGCTGGATCTGGGCAAGATGGTCGCCTTCATGTGCAGCCAGACGCGCCCGGTATGGGACTTTGAGGATATCGGCGACTGGTGGACCCGCGCCGATGCGGATGCAATCGCGCCGATCATTGCGGTTCCAACGACTGCGGGGACCGGATCCGAAGTTGGCCGCGCCAGCGTCATCACAAATTCCGAGACCCACGCCAAGAAGATCATCTTCCACCCCAAAGTCCTGCCGACGGTGGTGATCTGCGATCCTGAACTGACGGTTGGAATGCCCAAATTCATCACCGCAGGCACCGGTCTGGACGCCTTCGCGCATTGCGTCGAAGCCTATTCGAGCCCGCATTATCACCCGATGAGCCAGGGTATTGCACTGGAAGGTATGCGTTTGGTGAAAGAATATCTGCCGCGCGCCTACGCAGATGGCAGCGACATTGAGGCCCGCGCCCAGATGATGAGCGCGGCGGCCATGGGCGCAACCGCCTTCCAGAAAGGTCTGGGTGCGATCCATGCCATGAGTCACCCGGTCGGCGCGCACTTCAACACCCATCACGGCACCACCAATGCGGTCTGCATGCCTGCTGTGCTGGATTTCAATGCTCCCGCCATAGCAGATCGTTTCCAGCAGGCTGCCGCCTATCTGGGCATCAACGGTGGCTTTGACGGCTTCCGCGCTTTTGTACAGGAATTCAACGACAGCCTTGGCATCCCGCGAAAGCTGGCAGAATTCGGCGTAACCGAGACCTCAATCCCAACCCTCGTCGAAGGCGCAATCATCGACCCTTCATGCGGCGGGAACCCGATTGAGTTGACCAAAGAAAACCTCACTCAGCTGTTCAAAGCAGCGCTATAAAAATGCAAGCGCCCGGCGGGGAACCTGCCGGGCGCGTTAAGAACTGTTCTGAAGAAACCGGATCAATGCCCGGTCAGCACCAGAGTGTTAACGGGCATCAGGATCAGGCGCAAACGCAAACCTGCCGCATGGACCACGCCAATTGTGTCGACCACGTGCAGGAAAGCAGCTTTCCAAAAGCCCAAATCCTCGTGTTCCAGACGGTCATGGTTGTCAGTGTAGACGTTGGCCAGGCAGTTGCTGCCCGGAGGAAGGTCATCGGCCATACCTTCATACAACGGCTCCATATAGACCAGAATCGAGCCGGGATTGGTGTTATTCTGCACATCCCGCAATTCATCTGATGGACGGATCTGACCGGACGGTATGACATCCTGAACCTCGACCACCACAGTTGGAATTACGGTGAATGGCTTGGTCATGCAGCCCAACTCACCGATCATACCTGGTTTGATCACCTGAGCAGACAGCTGGTTGAAAGCAGCCTGAAAACGGTCATGTCCGGTATGCGATGGAACGAGGATGCCAGCAGGACGCAACAACGGGCTCACGTAATCGCCAACCTGCAGGCTAAACTGCTCGACCCGTCCGGTAACACCGGCGACAATCAGCGTTTTGTCCAACTCGGTCTGAGCGGCGTCCAGCTGAGCAATGGCGCTGGCTAGTTGCGCAGGGATCAGCTCTTCGATCTGCTGTTCGACTGCCGCACGTCTGGATTCGGCCGCAACCACCTGCGCCTCACGCTCGGCAACAAGGTTTTCCAGCCGCTCGATCTCGGTCAGCCGGACAGCGCTTGAACCTTGGTCGCGCAGGGTCGTATTTCGTTCAAGATCGTCCAGGGACTGCGCCAAAGCCGCCTTGGCACCGGCAATACCGGCATCAGCCTCGGCCAGATCGGTTTCAGCCACTATCAGCGAGGCCTGAACCTGTGCGATCTGTGCATTCGCCGCCTGAACCTGCGCTGTCTGGCTGAAATCTTCGATCCTGAAAATAGGCTGGCCAGCAGTTACCAGTTCATTGTTCTTAACGAAAATTTCCGAAACACGGCCACCTAGCTGCGGCAGGATCGTCACGGTTCGAAAATAGGACGCTGCGGTTTTACTGGCTGGGTGAAAATAGAACAGCGTGGTGATTACCGTCAGCGCCAGAATGGCACAGGTCGTAAGACCCCAGCGCAACTCGTACCACATGGTGAAAAGGGTGATCTCGTGACCGATACGTTTGCCCTGAACAAACCGGCGGAACAGATAATCGGGCAGCACCGTGATCAGGGCGCAAAGCAGGGTTTCAATCATGTGTTTTGCTCCTGCACGTCGGTGGAGTCTGAAACGCCAGGGGTTGGCACAGGTGCCTCGGGGCCCGGTTCCGAAGCAATTGCACGTCCAAGAGAACGAATGGCATCGGCGATGCTTTTAAGCGGGGTTGCAAAATCCGGAAACTGAAACCCTGCGACCAGTACGGCGGCAACCCAGAATAACCCGTTGTGAGTAAACAGGGCCAGCAGCGCCAGAATACCCACCAACTGAAATTGCGGATGGTTGTTCTCGTGCGCCATTTTCTCCGGAACCGAATGGAGCGTCAGATACCCAACACCGATCAGCACCACGAGAACGACAAAGAAGACGACCATAGCCGAAAAAAGGTAATCGCTTCCGTCAGCTGCGACGATATATCGGGGAATGTGTCCAGTGGCCATTGGATGAAGATCTGCTGCAGTCACCTTGCCCTCCTGTTCGTTTTGATACTTCTTTGACCGGGTTGAAGCCCAAATTCAAGGCTGCTTATAGTTTGGAGATTCTTCGAAAAGCCAAATGCTTGACCCAAAGAACAACATGAAACCAGAAAACTTGTGGCGAACCTGCTGCGGAAGGAACACAAATAATGATCGATTTCCTCGTCATCGGGGGCGGAGTTGCCGGGTTAAGTGCAGGCGCGCGCTTGTCACAATATGGAACCGTGATGGTTTTAGAGGCCGAAGACGCCTTGGGGTATCACGCGTCGGGTCGCTCGGCGGCCCTGTTTGAAGAAAGCTATGGCCCGCAATCCGTGGTGGCGCTGAACAGGGCTGGGGCCACGTTCCTGCACACACAAAACGGTGGGTACCTAACCCAGCGCGGACTGATGTTGATCGGTTCGTTTGACCAAAGCGAAGTTTTCGAAGCCGACCGCAAAGACCTGAACATGGAAAGAATTCCCATCGATCAGGCGGTTTCGAGCGTTCCGATCCTGAACCCGGCCAAGGTGGGTTTTGCGGCTATCAGCCAAGCTGCTTTTGACATCGATACTGATCGCCTGTTGCAGGATTACGCGCGGACCATTCGCCAGAACGGAGGAACCGTTGCAACAAAAAGCAAAGTAACCGGCATTCGAAAAGAGCGGCATTGGCTGGTCGAGGCCGGGCAGATCTTCGAAGCCCGCAATTTGGTGAATGCGGCCGGTGCATGGGTGGACGAGATCGCCAAGCTTGCAGGGGTACCGCCCATCGGCATCTCTCCTCGCCGCCGTTCAATGGCGCGGCTGCCCGCCCCCGGGGGCCATGATGTATCCGGATGGCCCATGATGTTGGGCACGGGTGAAACATGGTACGCCAAACCGGACGCGGGCAAATTGCTTGTTTCGCCTTGCGAAGCCGATCCCGCACCACCTCAGGACGCCTATGCCGACGACATGGTGTTGGCCGAAGGTCTGGCGCGCTATGAAGAATTAATGACCGAACCAGTAACACGGGTCGAAACGAACTGGGCAGGATTGCGCAGTTTCGCACCGGACGGAACCTTGGTGCTTGGGCCTGACCCGATCGATCCGTCGTTTATCTGGTCTGCGGGTCAAGGCGGGTATGGTTTCCAAACAGCACCGGCAGCTTCGCAGTTGCTGTGTGATTTGGTGGTCGGAAACACGCCGGTGCTGGATCCAGACAGTGTTAAGTCGCTGACCCCAAACAGGTTGAACAGATGATCAAACGCAATCTACCGCCCTCTGCGAATGTCGCCAACGCAAGTGAGGATGGGAAACTGGTGGCCCCGGCAGCGACGCGAAACTCCGATGCGCTTTGCGCGTTGCTACAAGACTGGGCACCGCGCCGTGGGCACGCGCTGGAGATTGCAAGCGGAACCGGTCAGCATGTCTGTGCGTTTGCTGATTTGCTGCCCGATCTGACGTGGCATCCCACCGAACCTGACCCTGAACGCCGCGTTAGCATCGACGCCTATACCAGCGCCTTACCCAACGTGGCAAATGCCGAACATCTGGACGCAACGAATTCGGGCTGGCATGCGCGCTTTCCTTCGCAGGACCTGATCGTCTTGATTAACCTGATACATTTGATCAGTTGGCAGGACACCAGAGCCATTTTCGCCGAAGTCGCGCAGTCCCTAACTGAAAACGGGAGGTTCGTTTTGTACGGCCCATTCAAACGCTCGGGCCAATTGACAAGTGGCGGGGACAAAAAGTTTCACGAGGCTCTGATCGGACAAGATCCCGACATTGGCTACAAGAACGACGAAGATGTCCTTGGCTTGTTCCAGGACGTAGGGTTGCGCGTGCTGAAAACCATCGACATGCCCGCAAACAACCTTGCATTTGTTTCCCAACGCCCGGCCAACTGATCGAGATCAAGGTCAACTTACCACTGCCCGCACATATTCCCGTTATCTTATATGAAAAAGGCACTCAAAATGGCTTGGCAAGAAAAGCTCTCGGCAACACGAACCAGCTTGCGCAACCTCAACGGGGCCATTCCCGACACGTCGCGCGCATTCGGCGCACTTGGGAAGGCTGTGAAGGAAGGCGGAACGCTCGACTATAAAACAAAGGAATTTATTGCGCTGGGTATGTCGGTATCGCTCCGCTGCGAGCCCTGCATTACTCTGCACACCGATGCGTTGGTCAAAGCGGGTGCAACACGCGAAGAGGTGTCCGACGTTTTGGGTATGGCCATTCAGATGGGTGGTGGGCCAGCCATGATGTATGCCGCCAAGGCGTTGGAATGTTTCGACGAACTATCCGCGTAACCAACAGAAAAGGCCCCGGAATTTCCGGGGCCTTTGATTGATCAACCGTCCTTGCGGATGGTTTCGTTTTTCGGATCGTATGGGCTGTCGCAGGTGACAACCGCATCCCACAACTTGTCCTGCATCTTGACCTTCAGCTTGGTGCCTTCGACCGCCAGTTCAGGCTTCACATAGCCCATACCGATCGACTTCTCGAACGCGACCGAATAGCCGCCCGAGGTCAGGCGACCTACACGCTCGCCTTCCGGCGTATACAGCGCCTCGCGGCCCCACGGGTCAGCATCGGCCGGACCGTCGATCAGCAAGGTGCAGCACTTGACGCGCACACTGGTCTCTTCCAGCTTGGCTTTGCCGTGGAAGTCCTTGGACAGGTCGACAAAGCGCGGCAGGTCGGCTTCCAGCGGGGTCGCGTCGCGGCCCAGTTCGGTGCCAAAGGCGCGATAGGATTTCTCCTGACGCAGCCAGTTCTGGGCACGGGCACCGACCAGCTTCATGCCGTGCTTTTCACCGGCTTTTTCCAACAGGTCGAACAGGTAGTTCTGCATCTCGATCGGATGGTGCAGTTCCCAACCTAGCTCACCGGTATAGGCCACGCGGATCGCGTTGACCGGGCACATGCCCAACTCAATCTGACGCGCCGACAGCCAAGGGAAGCGTTTGTTGGACAGTGCAGTTTCCGGGTCGGCGTCCTTGATAACTTCTTTCAGAACGTCACGCGACTTGGGTCCGGCGATGGCGAAGACGCCCCATTGCGTGGTCACGTCCTGGATCTCGATGTAACCGAACTCCTCCATCTTGTCCTCGGCCGCTTTACGCAGGTAATCGGCGTCGTACTCGGTCCATGCACCGGCAGAGACGATGTAGTAGTTGTTCTCGCCATTGCGGACGATGGTGTATTCGGTACGAGTGGTGCCGTGCGCAGTCAGCGCGTAGGTCAGGTTGATGCGACCGACCTTGGGCAGTTTGTTGCAGGTGAACCAATCCAGGAACTGGGTGGCACCGGGGCCTTTGACGACATGCTTGGTGAAGGCCGATGCGTCGATCAGGCCAACGCCTTCGCGGATCGCCTTGGCCTCTTCGACGGCATACTGCCACCAGCCGCCACGACGGAACGAGCGTGCTTCCTTGTCGAAATTCTCGGGCGCGTCCAGCGGACCGAAATAGTTCGGACGTTCCCAGCCATTGACCCAGCCGAACTGAGCGCCACGCGCTTTCTGGCGGTCGTACGCCGGAACGGTACGCAGCGGACGGCAGGCTTCACGCTCTTCATCCGGGTGGTGCAGGATATAGACATGCTCGTAGCATTCTTCATTCTTGCGCGCCGCGAACTCGGTGGTCATCCAGTTGCTGGAATAGCGTTTGGGGTCCAGCGAGGCCATGTCGATCTCGGCTTCGCCATCGACCATCATCTGTGCCAGATAATAACCGGTGCCGCCCGCAGCGGTGATGCCAAAGCTGAAACCCTCGGCCAGCCACATGTTACGCAAACCCGGGGCCGGACCAACCAGCGGGTTACCATCCGGCGTATAACAGATCGGGCCGTTGAAATCATCCTTCAGGCCGGAATCGGCACAGGACGGCACGCGCTCGGCCATTGCCATGTACTGCTCGGCGATCCGGTCCAGATCCAGAGGAAACAGGTCGGCGCGGAAGCTGTCCGGAACGCCGAATTCGAACTGCGCAGGGGCGCCGTGTTCATAGATGCCCAGAATCCATCCACCGCGTTCTTCACGCGCGTAAGATTCGTTGTCGGCGTCGCGGACAACGGGGTGCTCGGGGTTGCCTGCTTCGCGCCATTTGACCAACTCGGGGTCTTTATCCATGACGATAAAGGTATGTTCCACCGGGATGGCAGGCATTTTGATGCCCAGCATCTTGGCGGTGCGCTGCGCGTGGTTGCCCGACGCGGTCACAACATGTTCGGCGGTGATCACGACCTGTTCGTCGGAAGGCACCAGGTTGCCTCCCTTTTCGACCATCTTGGTGCAAGTCACTTCCCAGTGCGTGCCGTTCCAGTGGAACGCGTCAGCCTGCATCTTGCGCACGATTTCGACGCCACGTTGACGGGCCCCCTTGGCCATTGCCTGAGTCACATCGGCAGGGTTAATATAACCGTCCTCGGTGTGATAGATCGCGCCCTTCAGATCCGATGTTTCGATCAGCGGCCAGCGTTCCTTGATCTGGTCCGGGGTCAGCCACTCGTATTTCACATCACAGGTTTCGGCGGTCGAGGCATAGAGCATGTATTCGTCCATACGCTCTTGCGTCTGTGCCATGCGCAGGTTGCCCACAACCGCGAAGCCCGCATTCAGGCCGGTTTCTTCCTCAAGCGTCTTGTAGAAATCCACGGAATACTTGTGGATATGGGTCGTCGCATAAGACATGTTGAACAGCGGCAACAGGCCCGCGGCGTGCCAGGTGGACCCGGACGTAAGTTCGTCCCGTTCGATCAACATCACATCGTCCCAGCCTGCTTTGGCCAGGTGATAGGCAATCGAGGTCCCAACGGCGCCGCCGCCTACGACCAATGCTTTGACTTGGGTTTTCATAACCGGGCGTCTCCCCTTGAAATCAGTTGACACCATATGGCGTACTTAAGGGGGATAGCGCGACATTCATCCGACCAGTGATATGAAAAAAACGACCCGAATATCGAAAGCGGGTCGCAATTCATTCGTCCGGCCGCTGCCCTCAACCACTGGAACGGCAGCGTTTGCTTGTTCCGACCGAGACGCAGACCAATTTGCCGCTTTCGTCCGAGGGACTTTTCACCGCCGGTTCCTGTGATGGCGAAGGCTGCGCCTCTGCCGTGAACCAGCCGTCAGAAAGACCGACACGCGAGGATACCGAGGCAAGATATTCTTTCATGCCAAAGCCATTTTCCGATGCTTTGGCTTGCTGAACATAGTCCAGCCCTGCAACGGCCAACCCGCAGATGGCTACAAACCCCGCCAGATATTTTGCGCTCATGTCGACCACCTGTCCGTTTTCGGCCCTGTAAGAACAATACTTGTGGGCGTTTTGAGGGCACAAAAAGGACTAGAGGGTGAATACAGCTATGTGTCGTCCGACAAGATCTTGCCGGGATTCATGATGTTGCCTGGGTCCAGCGCGGCCTTGATCGCAGCCATGTATCGCGTGGCGGCGCCCAGTTCCCTGGTCAGATACGGTCTCTTTCCCTGCCCGATGCCATGTTCACCGGTACATGTGCCTTCCATGGATATCGCCATGTCGTTCAGCCAGCCGACAAACGCCTCGGCCTTGGTAACTTCTTCCACGTTTTCCATGTCGATCAGCAGCAGCGTATGAAAATTGCCGTCCCCCACATGGCCCACGATGGGGGCCAACAAGCCGAGGCCGGCAGCCTTCTTCTGCGTCTCGGTCACACACTCGGCCAGGCGCGAGATCGGTACGCAGACATCGGTCGAAATACCCCGCGCACCGGGGCGCAATTGCAGACACGCCCAATACATATCGTGCCGCGCCTGCCACAGTTTGTTTCGTTCTTCAGTAGTCGACGTAGCCGCAAAGTCTGTGCCACCAAATTCTTCGGCGATCTGACCAAAGGTTTCAGCCTGCTCTACGGCACCACTTTCCGAGCCGTGAAATTCCAGCAACAACAATGGTGTATCCGGCAGACTCAGCCCGGAATAGGCGTTGGCGGCCTGAACCGACAACTCGTCCAGCAACTCGATCCGGGCAACCGGAATGCCGTACTGAATGGTCATCATCACCGCACGGCACGCGGCATCGACTGTCGGAAAGGAACACCGCGCCGAACTGATGGCTTCGGGGATACCCTGCAACCGCAATGTCAGCTCGGTGATGATTCCCAACGTGCCTTCCGCCCCGATCAGAAGACGGGCCAGATCATAGCCGGCCGAAGATTTCTTGGCCCGGTGCCCGGTTCGGATGATCTGACCGTCTGGCATCACGGCTTCAAGGCTGAGAACGTTGTCCTTCATCGTCCCATAGCGCACCGCATTGGTGCCCGACGCGCGAGTGGCAGCCATCCCACCCAGCGACGCATTCGCCCCGGGATCAATCGGAAAGAACAGGCCCAGATCGCGCAGATGGGTATTCAACGCTTCGCGCGTGACACCGGGCTGCACGACGCAATCCAGATCCTCGGCATGAACTGCAAGCACACGATCCATCTGCGTCAGATCGACCGAGATGCCCCCTGCCGGGGCATTTACATGCCCTTCCAGCGATGTTCCTGTACCGAACGGGATCACTGGCACCCGGTGCGCCGCACAGGTTTTGACGATGTCCGAAACATCCTGCGTCGAATGCGGGAAAACCACGGCATCGGGGACTTGGTTTTCGATCCAGGTCGTGGTGTGCCCATGTTGTTCACGGACAGCGGCACCCGTTTGCAACCTGTCGCCAAAGCGCTGCTTGAGAATGCTAATTACGGTTTCAATACCAGCTTCATTCCTTGGCAATGCGGTTGCCTGCACCATTGTCATCCTCCCCTGCCCCAAAAACGTTTCGGGCCTTTCAGCCTATGACTAAAAGGCCCGTTGAAAGCAGGCAATCCCCACTAATACCGAGGGTCTATTCGCCCAGCGCAATTCCTTCGCGGCGCGGGTCGGCTCCACCGCTAAGCCCGTCACCGATTTCGATTGCGTGCAGCCCAGAAGTCAGGTCGCGCGCGTTGACTTCGAAACCCAGCTGAGCAAGCGCGTCCGTAAATCCTTCTGCCGAAGTCGCAGCCTCGACATCATATGTTCCGAACCGGTTGACCAAATGAGGCAGGGAAACCGCCTGCTGCACGTCCATTCCCCAATCGGCCCAGGCGATGATGGACTTGGCGACATAGCCGATAATCCGGCTGCCGCCCGGAGACCCGATAGCCAGAACCGACTCGCCATCCTTTAACACGATAGTCGGGCTCATGGATGAGCGCGGACGCTTGCCCGGCTCCAGCCGGTTGGCAATCGGCACGCCGTCGCTGTGTGTCTTGAACGAGAAATCAGTAAGCTCGTTGTTCAGCAGGAACCCGTTTGTCATCAGGCGTGACCCAAAACCATTCTCGATTGTCGTCGTCATCGACAACACATTGCCATAGCTGTCCACGATCGAGATATGCGAGGTTGACGGCAGCTCCAGCGACACGTCGTCCGCCCAAATCAAAGCATGGTCAAATTCCGGTTTACCCGGTGCGACCTCGGACAAGGCCACTTCGCTTTCCAGCAACGCCGCCCGCTGGGACAAGTAACCCGGATCAACCAGCCCCTTGGTGGGCATGGGTATGAAATCGCTATCTGCCATGTACCGCCCACGGTCCGCAAAGGCGAGGCGCGAAGCATCGCCGATCAGGCGCCATGCCTCGGCACTTTCGGCGCCCATTGCTGCAAGATCATAGCTGTTCAACATCCCCAGAATCTGCCCGACGGTCAGGGCACCCGACGACGGCGGACCCATGCCGCAAACCTCGTAGGCGCGGTAATCGGCACAAACCGGTTCTCGTTCGATCACCTGGTAGAGCGCCAGATCCACCCCCGCAAGAACGCCGGGATTTCCGGGGGCGTTTCGGACTGTTCGCACGATATCCGCAGCGATCTCACCTCCGTAAAAACCGGCAGCGCCATCGCTGGCTAGCATGCGCAATGTTTCGGCATAATCCGGGTTCATCAAACGCTGTCCCTGCCGCAACGGCTGACCATCAGGCAGGAAATATGCAGCTGTTTCGGGAAAGCGGGACAGGCGGTCCGCATCGTTTTCGACAAGGCTGGCCAGACGCGGGGAAACAAGAAACCCTTCATCCGCCAATCGGATACCGTCGGCAAACAGTCTAGGCCAAGACGCGCGCCCCCATCTTCGATGCGCCTCTTCCAGCAGTGCAGGCGTACCCGGTGTACCTACCGACAATCCGCCCACCACCGCATCAAAGAATTTCAGCGGCTCACCGTTTTCGTCCTGAAAGAGCGTCGGGGTTGCGGCGAGGGGCGCTGTTTCGCGACCGTCCAGCGTTGTCATTTGCCCGCTGGCCGCGTCGTACCAAACCAGAAACGCTCCCCCGCCCAGACCAGAGGATTGCGGCTCAACCAGCCCCAGCACAACCTGCACGGCCACCATCGCATCCGCAGCAGACCCGCCCGCGCGTAGCACTTTGGCTCCGGCTTCCACCGCCAGCGGATTGGCCGCAGCTATCATCCAGTTTTCGGATGTGACCGGAACTCCTTCAAGCTTGGCTTCGAGGGCCGCAATAACCTCGTCGGTCATCGCCTGAACCTGCCCCTCTGTCGCGCCCTCAGGGGCGACGACGTCGGCTGTTTCCTGCGCGAACCCCGGTGTCGAAATAGTAAGTGCGGTCGAAAGCAGCAGTGCTGAAACATGTCTCATCTGATCTAACCCTCCAATACAATCTTTATTTTCAATCCTGTAAGGATTTTGCCCCCTCTGCAACGATCAGGCATGGCAGCGTGTTATCACAGCGAAGTTTCGCCATTTCCCCTATGGTTCGGTTTCTTCGGCGCGACGATCCTGATCATAGCGGGTTGTCTCGGCAAATTCGGGTAGCCACGCCTCGCGCCGTTTGGTCCAGCATTCATATGTCGGTGTGAATTGGTCTGGCGCGTCAAGACAGCCCAGATGCACTTCAACTTCGGTGCCGCTTCGGGCAAATACCGGAGATCCGCATTCGGGGCAAAAGTACCGGTCGGAATAACCTTTCACATTGCCGGTGATTTTAACCGCATCCGCCGGAAAAATGGCCGCCGCATAAAACAACGCGCCATGGTGTTTGCGGCAGTCCAGACAATGGCAAATCCCGACGCGAAGAGGACGACCCGAAGCTGAGACACGCAGATTCCCACAGCGGCATCCCCCTTCAAACACGTCCATACATGATCCTTTCCGACGCGTCAGAGCATCGCAGGCACAACCTGATCCGGTGGGCGATGGCCATCTTCGAAGGTTTTGATGTTGATGATGACCTTTTCGCCCATCTCAACCCGGCCCTCCAACGTGGCCGACCCCATATGCGGCAGTAGAACCACATTGGGCAACTGCCGCAAGCGCGGGTTTACACCGGTTCCCTGTTCGTACACATCCAGCCCCGCGCCCGCAATTTCACCCGCGCGGATCATCCGGGTCAAAGCGTTCTCGTCGAGAACCTCACCCCGCGAAGTATTCACGATCACTGCCGTGGGTTTCATCAGCTTCAGGCGGCGCGCGTTCATCAGGTGGAAGGTCGACGGCGTCGATGGGCAGTTGATAGATATCACATCCATACGTGCCACCATCTGATCCAGGCTTTCCCAATAGGTCGCCTCCAGCTCTTGCTCAATCTCTGGGCGCAATCTGCGGCGGTTGTGATAGTGGATCTGCATACCAAACGCCTTGGCGCGGCGGGCCACGGCCTGTCCGATCCGGCCCATGCCCAGAATACCCAAACGCCGCCCGCCAATGCGACCACCCAGAAACGCGGTGGGGGCCCACCCGGTCCAGTCGCCTTGCTGCATGACGCTCAACCCTTCGGGAATGCGCCGTGTGACAGCGAGAATCAGGGCCATGGTCATATCTGCCGTGTCGTCGGTCAGCACACCGGGCGTGTTGGACACCAATATGCCGCGCTGCCGCGCCGTCGCCACATCGATATTGTCGACACCGGCCCCGTAATTGGCGATCAGCCGCAGCTTTTCACCTGCCTGACCCAATAGCCCGCCATCAATGGTATCGGTCACCGTAGGCACCAGCACATCGGCATCCTGTACCGCTGCTACAAGTTCCTCACGCGTCATTGGCGTGTCCTCGTCGCGCAGGCGCACGTCGAACAATTCGCTTAACCGGGTTTCTACTGCCTCAGGCAACCGTCGCGTAACGACAACACTTAAACGTTCTCTTGGCACCTCGGCTCTCCCACTGCTTTGCAAACGGACGCGCGCCATGGCATCGTGGCGCAGGATAAGGCGGGGCACAAGAACCCCAATGGCATTGTGTCGACCTTTTTTCAAAACCGGATCAACAGGCATAAGAGCGGGCAGTCAGTGAGTGGTATTCGACCGGTAAAACGCCGATCTCTGGCGGTAGTTTCCGTATTTCTGGTCATGTTCGGTGTCTGTGCCGCTCAGGCCGAGGTCAAACGCGGATCGGTCACCAACCTGCCCCTGCCCCGCTATGTGTCGATGAAGGCAGCCGAAGGCAACGTGCGACGCGGACCGTCCCTGACCCATCGAATCGACTGGGTGTTCAAACGGCGCGGCATGCCGCTGCAGGTCACTGCCGAATATGGCAACTGGCGCAAGGTCCAGGACCGCGACGGCGCGGGTGGCTGGGTTCACTATGCCTTGTTGTCTGGCGTCCGGACGGTGCTGATCGAATCCGAGATGCTGCCTGTTTATGCCCGCCCCGATCCAGCCTCGCCCGTGAATGCCCATTTCGAGACCGGGGTGGTGGCGCGCCTTGGAACCTGTTCGCTGGACTGGTGCCGGATTACCGCCGGCGGATACCGTGGCTGGACATTGAAATCAAACCTTTGGGGCGTCGACCCTTCCGAAATTCGGGAATAGGCGGAAGACAATTTCCGGTATCCGCGGTTGCGCATCGCCCCGAAAAAGCGCCACAAGGTGTTTGAGTTACCAGCGCAATCGCCGCTTAACTCGACCTAAACGGAGGACCCTATGCGCGCAGTCACCTATTCAGCCTTCGGAGACGCTGTCGATGTCTTGCGTATACAGGATATACCCCCGAGTTCGCCTGGACCGGGTGAAGTCACGGTCGAGCTGTCCTTTTCCGGCGTAAACCCCTCGGACATCAAGGCCCGCGCGGGGGCCCGACCGGGTGTCACAGAACCTCCGTTTCCGCTGATCGTTCCGCACAGTGACGGGGCTGGAGTCATCACAGCAGTGGGCGATGGCGTACCCGCGACGCGGATTGGCCAGCGCGTGTGGATCTGGAACGGGCAATGGCAGCGCGCATTCGGTACAGCTGCCAGCCACATCACCCTGCCCGAATCCCAGGCTGTGGAACTGCCCGAGACGGTGTCACTTGAAACCGGGGCAATTCTTGGAATTCCGGGCCTAACCGCATGCCATGCGGTGTTTTCGGGCGGCACGCCGCGCGGGCAAACCGTTTTGATCCATGGCGGGGCGGGAACTGTCGGTTACCTAGCTGTGCAACTTGCCAAATGGGCCGGAGCCAAAGTGATCGCAACGGCCAGCGCCCGCAGCTTTGACCGGGTCAAGGCAGCTGGTGCAGATGTCGTTCTCGACTACACCGGTGAACACCTTTCGGATCAGATCCTCGACGCAAATGATGGACGTGCAATTGGTCGAATCGTCGATGTCGAATTTGGACAGAACCTTGACACCAACATTGCCGTCATCGCCGAGAACGGCCGTATCAACGCATATGGATCTGCCCGGAATATGACGCCCGTCTTTCCCTTTGGACCTATGATGTTCAAGGCCGTGACACTCGAGGCGGTCCTGATCTACCTGCTGCCTGCGAACTTGCGCGCCGTCGCAATAAAGACACTACACAAGGCACTGGCTGATGGCGCCTTGACCTGCCCAGTTCATAAGGTCTTTACGTTGGAAGAATGCGCTGCGGCCCATGTGATGGTACAGGAAGGCAACCGTACCGGAGCGGTGTTGATCGATACCAAATGAGGGGCCTTCAAAAAAATTTTACGGCGCTCGCTTTTTTTGCAAAACGCTCTTGAACCCTGCCATCAACAATCGTAGATAGCCGCTCACCGTTGGGGTGTAGCCAAGTGGTAAGGCAGCGGTTTTTGGTACCGTGTATCGTAGGTTCGAATCCTACCACCCCAGCCATGATTTTCCCTAAAACTGCGCACTCAACAGGAAGCCGCCAGTTCTGTCGAGTTTTCAATGATTTGGCTTTCAGCGGTTTAAGCCGAGACCCGAGCGTGAGCGCAACAATGGTCGATTTCCAGCCGCGGTCTCAGTTCGTGATTCCGACGCTAGGACTTTGACATCATCAGGAACAGAAAGAAAAGTGCGGGTTGCTTGGTATCGACTGAGAGCTGCCATGGGCTAGGATTGCGGGATTGAAAATATCCGTACAGCGTCGTTCTCTAGGCAAGACCATGAGGTGTCAGCAACACTCCCGAACCAAAGCTTTGATGTTGCAGTCTTACTTACCCCCGTGAAGGCAAGATATTGTGATTGATCCGGAACAGATTGCCCGGATCATAAATACCTTTGATCTTGGACAGCTTTTCGCCGTTCACACCATAGGCGCCGGTCATGTGATCTGCCTGATCTTCAGGCATGAAGTTCACATAAGCACTGCCTGTTGAGTACGGCTTCATCTGTTCGTACAGCCGGCGTGCCCACCCGATGCAGGAGTCATCCTTGTCAGGGTCCTCCCATCGTGTGTGAACATTCATAATGAAATGCGCAGATCTTTGCGGGTAGGCGGTAGAAGCGGGTTCAACGCGGGCCATCGCGCCACCGACATGAGCAATGAAAACCTCGCAAGCGGGATCAGGAAGGGTGGAAATCGCGTCCAGCAGGTCCGTGATGGCGGCCGGGGGCAACGTGTTGAAGTCATGACTTTTCCAATAGTTGCGGACGCCCGGCGACAACAGGGGATCAAAAGCCGCCTGCCAGTCCACGAACCTGTGCGGTGAAATGACATCCACAATCGGCTCACCCAGCGCACGTAAGGCCGACATTGCTTTTTCACCCTCATCCATCGGGCCGCTATAGCACGCTGCGAAAATCAGCACCTCGCGCCCGTGCCACTCTTCCGGCAGGAACGGGAGCGGCGGCGCTTTTCGCATCACGCTCCAGACGGTGAGCTCATCGGGGGACGTGTCCGCAATGGCCACAAATTCGGAAAGTAGTTCTGGTGCCTTTTCGATCGGGTGCACGATCAGGCCGGACAGGACATCCGGCCCAAGATCATGCAACTGGAATTCGAATGAGGTGACGACACCAAAGTTTCCGCCACCACCACGAATGGCCCAGAAAAGTTCCGGGTGACTCGTGGATGATGCGGTGACAATCGCGCCATCCGCGGTGACGACTTCTGCTGACAGAAGGTTGTCGATCGTCATGCCGAATTTCCGCGTCGTCCAGCCGAAACCTCCGCCCAGGGTCAACCCGGCGATGCCGGTGGTCGAATTGATGCCTGTGGGGACGACAAGACCATGGGCCTGTGTTTCGCGATCAACGTCGCCAAGCAACGCACCCGGTGCAACCCGGGCAGTTTTGCGGGCAGGATTCACATGAACTGAACGCATCTGGGACAGGTCCAGCATGACGGCCTTGTCCGCGACGGCGTGCCCTGCGATCTGGTGTCCACCTGATCGAACGGTCATCATGAGGCCTGCTTGTCGGACGAAATTAATTGCCTTCTGGACATCGCTCGCCCCCATCGCACGGATCACGAAGGCGGGGTAACGCTCGAACATGCTGTTCCAGGTAATCCTGGCTTCTTCATATTCCGGGGTCCCCGGCAGGTAGACCCCGCCGCGCAGTGAGGCATCAAGCGCGTCCAAATCGCCTTGATCCACAGACGCGATACGTCCGTCGAGTGCTTTCAGGTCAAACATGCGTAGGCCTCCCTTGGTTCAGGAAAGGTTTCGCGCACGGCTGCCTCGTGAGTTTGTTATTGCCCTGGGAAGGGGATATTTGGTTGTGGGAGAAAGCTGGTCGTCAGGCAAATATTCCCGGATCGATCCGATCTACCGGCGTGATGACATCGGCTGGAATGTTCAGACGTTCGGCCGCTTTTCGCAGGCTTTCTTCATCCGGGGCTTCGTAAAGGCAGTATGTCTTGCGCTTATCTGCGCTGAGGAAGGAAAATATCCATTCAATGCCGACTTCGTCGTTGATTTCTTTGATGTGAATTTTGTCGTTGTCGCTGATATTCAGCTGTTCCGCAAAATTTCGTTCAATGATGTATCGTGGCATTATGCCCCCCAAGCATTTTCCGGGCCTTAACTGGCTACCCCTTCGAGCTTTGACTTAAGGGAAACCATACTCAATTTCTGTGATATTGCCAACGCTTCCCCTTCCAGTTGAAACGCCAGTTCAAAATCACTGGGGCGGCCCTGTTGTCTGAGTGCGGATGCATACGCTGCCTTGGAATGCGCAATCCAGGGCGGGCAACTCATCCGCGTGTCAATCTCGATGGCTTTTTGGAACATCTTCCCGGCAATTTCCCAGTCTTTCAGCACTGTTGCCAGGTTCCCCAGGCGTCGGGCTGCGGCACCTGTGCAGACTGTGGTTGCCCCTGCGGTGATCGTCAGGTCTTCGTAAGGTTGCAGCATGCCGTAAAGCGTCTGGGCATGATCCGGATGCCCGACTGCCACGCAGATGTCGGCAAGATAGGACAGAGTTGTTGAATACATGGCATCTGGCGGTAGGTCGAAGCCGTTTTCCGCCATTTCATTCAGTATTTTTTCGGCCGGTTCCGTGTACCCCAGCTCGGCCGCGATAAGGCCGAAACCCGGCTTCCACGAGATGTCTTCGGGGCTGTCGGTCATCAGTTTCTTGATCACAGGCGCGACCTCGTGCAGACGGTTCTGCTCGCGCCGGATGGTAAACATCTGAACGCCGAAAACACCCTCGACATGTTCCCCGTGCGTTTTTCGACCGATCTTGACTGCTTCGGTGGCGTGCTTTTCAGCCTGAACAAAGTCGCCTTCCATGATTGCAACCATGGCGCGTGCGTGTTTCTGAACCCAATAGAGTTGCAGATGATTGTCCTTTTCTGAAATCGCTGTCAGCAACTCGAGCGAGTTGTCCATCAGGTCACGGTCGGCCATTTCAGCGCCGACAAACAGGCTGAGCGTCCGGTCGCGGCCTTGGTCTATGGTGCCAAGCTTTTCTGCCACCCGATGCATGGCGTCCAGATTTTCACGCCAATGGCGCGCCTCTCGCCCGTTGCGCGCAACGAAGGGCGCCCCAAAATGCATCATCATTACCGAAAACTGGGATTTATGATCCCCAAGTTTCGCCGCCAGTTCCATGGATTGCTGACCAAAGCGGGTACCCTCGGAAAACTGGCCGACAAACATATACGCCCGTGCAAGTTGGCTCATCAACCGGCACCGCCTGACTTCGTCATTGTCTGACAGGTCTTTCAGTGCCTTGTCACAAAGGTCTATGGCCTCGTGATGTCGCGTGCTTGTCATCATGCACGAGTCAGCAAAATGATTGGCTGCATCGGCTGCCAGCTCCACGTCATGGAGTTTCCGGGCAGCTTTAGATGCACTTTTCAGAACTTCCATCGCCTCAGGCAACTGGCCCTGGCTGTCATGGCTGCGTCCGACAAGAATTTTGCCCCTGACCATCTCCGCACTGATTTCAGAGCCAAGTTTTTCCGCAGCCCTGAGTGTTTCCAGTGCATTGGCCATCGCTTCCTGGCTGGCTGACCGGGCCAACGCCATTTCCGCCGCAGCTTCCCATTTGTCGAATGCGGCGCGCCATTCTTCTGCTTCTGACAGATGGCGGGCCACCAGCTCGGGTCGGCGTTCGATTTCAGCTGATCGCATCGCGATCAGTGCTCGGGCAACGTCCGAATGTTGCTGCCTGCGGGTGGAACTTAACATGGATTGATACGCCGTATCGCGGATAAGGGCATGGCGAAACACGAAATGCCCGCGGTTGTTTCCGCTTTCAAAGATCAGTCCCGTTCGCGACAGTTCTTCAAGGCGAAGTTTGATATCCGCGCGTTCCAGCCCCATTGCGGCCTTTACCAAGTCTGGTTCAAATTCCCGCCCAATGACGGACCCCGTCAACGCAACCTGTTTGGCCTCGGGCGAAACTGCATCAAGCCGCGCCATCAAGGCGCCCTTCAGCGACGATGGTATGTGGACTTGTCCCTGCTCATCAGCATTTACGATTGCTTGGGTCAATTCTTCGACAAACAGGGGCACGCCGTCCGTTTTTTCGATGATCGTCGCGATCAAGGCATCGTCAGGGTCCTTGCCGGTGATATTGCGGACCAGATCCGAGACATCAGCAGAACCGAACCGGCGCAACAGGAGTGTTTGAACATGCGTGTCCCCGTCATCGCGGGCCAGGTCCCACCCAGGTCTGTGGGTCATCAGGATCATCAGGGGAAGATCGGTGCAAATCGCCTTGAACCGCTCCAGCAGGGCTTGCGTCGAGGGATCGATCCAATGTGCATCCTCAACACACAGAATAACCGGGCGCACGCCTGCCCGGACCTGCACCGTATGGATAAGGGTTTGGATCGTTATGTCGCGTTGCTCCTGCGGCGACATCTCGAGAACTTCACGAGCCGGCGCACTGCGCGGCGCAACCAGCGCTGCAAAGACAGGCAGAACCTGTTCCCAGTCCAGACCTTCCCGGCCTTCCAGCAGCTTCCTGACATGTTCCAGAATTTGATTGTCATCAAAATCCGGTTCAACGCCCGCATCCTGTGAAATTCGCTGGGTGACGGGATGAAAGGGGCTGCTGGTCAGATAAGGAGAGCAGTTCAGCCTTATCACGTCGGCCTGCCCGGTTGCCGTGACATCTGCAAGAAACCCCTCAGTCAGGCGCGATTTTCCTATTCCCGCCTCACCCGACAGCAGAACGACCTCACCATGACCGCTTTGGGCACGCTGCCACGATTGCAACAGGATCCCCTTTTCGTAATCCCGGCCGATCATGGTGCTGCTGGCGTCATCCTTATACGACGCGCGAAACCGGCTTTCCGCGCTGCGTTCCGATACGACCTTCAACAAGGTCCGAGGGTCTTTGAACCCTTTCAGCTGAGTTGGTCCAAGGGTCTCGAACTCGAATATCCGGTGCAAGGCGGCTTCGGTTTCTTCCGCAGACAAAACCACCGAGTTCGGCTGAGCGTGTTCCTGTATCCGCGCCGCAAGATTGACGGTCGGCCCGGTCATGGCACCTTCTTCATAAGAGTTTTCGCCGATAGTGTCGCCGACCACGACATCACCGCTGGCAATACCCAGCCTGGCCGACAAACGCTCGCCGTCAGGGGTGTTAAGCTCTTCAACGCGGCGGACGCACTCAAGCCCCGCCTTAATGGCGCGAATGGCGTGATCTTCATAGGCTGTTGGCCAACCGAAAAACACAAGAAGACCGTCGCCAAGGTATTTCGAGACATAGCCACCGTATCTGCTCACTGCCCCCGCGACGGTATCTTGATAGTTCTGTAGCAGATCCCGCATGTCTTCGGGATCAAAACGGTTGGTCAGCTCTGTCGAGCCGACCAGATCAGCGAACAACACTGTCAGATGACGCCGCTCAGCCGCAGGTGCGATGGGCTTTTTCGTTGGTGCAGCTTCACCATGCACATCATCAGCGGCGGATGGCTGAGTGTTCTCGCTGGTGGGCTCCCCTGCGGCAGGTGCTGATGAAGACAGGTGCCCAGAGCCAACCAAATCTTGAACCGCCGCAAGGATGATCTTCCGGTGACCAAAACTCACTCCTAGCTCTTTCAAGTCGTCACCCGTCAGCAGCGGCAGAACGCGCGCATCAATGTCGTTTTCCGCAAAAACATCTGCGTACTGACCCAGTCCGAGGTCGTTCAGCCACGTGTCCATTTCAACCGACATATCCGGATCATGCTGAGATACATCCGACTAATCAAGGAAGCGCTTTCAGCACGAACCGATTATCGTGACCGGATGTCGGCGTTTTGGCTGACGGAACATCCAGAGGCTTCAACCTGAGCTTTAAGTTAACAATAGATTAACGAAACAGGGCACAACAAACCTGTCGATGACAAGTTCTTGATATACTTATGCCAATATCGAGATTTATTGGTGGGTAATCCTGCCGATCTGTTGACTAGTCCAGTTTTAACGAGGGGGTATCTCGGCGGGATCAGGGGGTGCCAGGTCGGACCTGTTCAAGGTCAGCGGATCGCGGCACCCCCGTCGGCAGGTAGAAGCAGCAATCTATCCGATTTCAGTTGATCTTGTTGCGCTGCGCGTGCGGTGTGATGCCAAAACTGGACCGGTATACCCGAGAGAAATGTCCCGGATTTTCAAAACCACAGGCCACGGCGACCTCGGTGACCGACGCTTCGGTTTGCAAAAGCAGCTTCCGGGCCCGTTCCAGCCGCATTTCCATAAAGTACCGTTTGGGCGAAGTGTTGAGGTACTTGCCAAACAACCGTTCAAGTTGACGGGTGGAGATACCCAAATTGTCTGCAATGAAGGATGGTGAAACTGGAGTTTCCAGACTGTCCTGCATAATATCTATCGCCTTTGCCAGGTGAGCATTGCGCATTCCATTGCGCGATTGCAGCGAAACGCGCTGCTTGGCAGTCGCATTACGTACAGTGTTATAGACCATTTGATCCGCGACATCGGTGGCCAGCTCTTCGCCATGGTCTCGTTCGATCAGATGCAGCATCAGGTCTGCGGTCGCGGTTCCACCTGATGCCGTAATGTGTTTTTCGTCGGCGACAAAGACACTGCGCACAAGATTGACATCCGGAAACGCCTCCATGAACGCGTCGTGGTATTCCCAATGGATCGCTGCCTGCATACCATTGAGGAACCCGGCCTCGGCCAGCAGCCACGCCCCGGAACACAAGGCCCCGATCCGCGTTCCACGCGCGCGTTCGCGCCGCAGTGCGGCCAGAAGGGAACGGGTCACATGGTCACGCATGTGAATGCCCGACAAAACAAAGAGCTGATCGCACTTGGACAGTTCCTCAAGTCCGGAATGCACAAGGGTGACGGATCCATTGGAAGACACGGCCTGCTCGCCCTGTTCGGATACAAATGACCAACGATACAGCTCTTCGCCACTCACAAGGTTGGCGATTCTCAGCGGCTCGACCGCACAGGAAAAGGCGAGGTGCGAAAACTCCTCGACCAGGATGAAGGCGAAGTGCTGCGTCTGAGGCATGAGCAGAACCATTTCCAAACTGGGCCGACGCCCGAACGTGAGTCTATTTAGCAGACACTCATGCTGCACGAGATTTTTTTGTATACAAGTTGTATTTTTTCGAAATACAAAACTGTGACCTCCGCGATTCGAACGCGGCGGCCACAGGATATAGTGAGGCCAGAGGATGAAAGACGAAGCCAAGTCGCGCAAAACCGCGCTCAGAGAACACCTGAAGATGTCCATCCTGACTCTGCGCCTTCGTCCGGGCGACGATCTGGATGAGGCGCATCTGTCCGATGAATTCGGCTTGTCGCGCACGCCGCTGCGCGAGGTATTTCGACAGTTGGCTGGCGAAGGTTATCTGGATCTTCGGAAGAACCGCAGCGCTCGTGTTTCGGAAATGTCCTACACTACGCTGCGCGATTTCTTCCTTGCCGCACCGATGGTCTACGGGGCCATCCTGCGTCTGGCGGCAGTGAACGCGACTAACGTGCAAATCAGTGACCTGAAAGCGGCTCAGCACGCGTTCAAAGCTGCCCTTCATTCAGGGTCGGCCGAGGATCGCGCACTTGCCAACAACCGCTTTCATGACGTTACCGGAGAGATGTCCGGCAATGTCTACCTGCTTCCGTCATTCAACCGGCTGCTGATCGATCATGCACGGATTGGCATGACGTTTTATCGGCCGCAGACAGTTGAAATGTCCGAAAACCTGTCGCTGGCCAGCCAACAGCATGACGCGATCATCGCAGCCATCGAGGCACGCGATGAAGTTGAGGCGGCGAAACTGGCCGAGGATCACTGGAACCTGTCCCGGGATCAGATCGGGATGTTTGTGATGCCTGACGCACTGGATGTCCCAATGGGTATCCCGCCACTTTCGAAACCCGCATGAGGACGGAATGAACCCGATTTTCAAGTTCGAAGGGATATATACCCCTGTGATCACCCCCTATCACGACGATGGAAGCGTGAACTGGGACGCCCTGTCCGACGTGATCGAATACCTGATCGAAAATGGTGTGCACGGCCTGATTTCCGGCGGATCCACAGGTGAGAATTATGCCCAGACCGTGCCGGAGCGGCTGGAACTCGCCAAATTCACGCATAAACACCTGAAAGGGCGGTTGCCCTTGGTGGTTGGCACGGGCGCGATGCTGACTTCGGACTCGATAGCGCTGGCCGCGGGCGCGCGCGATATCGGCGCGGACGCCATCCTGTTGGCCAGCCCGCCCTACTCGGTACCGACGGATCGCGAAAACGCGCTGAATGCGCTGGCCATCGACAAAGCCGCCGACTTGCCGGTGATGCTCTACAACTATCCGCACCGTACCGGCACAATGATGGGGGAAGAGTTCCTTGACCGCGTGGGTCGCAGCCGAAATTTCTGCGGCATCAAGGAAAGCTCGGGCGATATCAACCGGGTGCATCTGTTGGCGCGGGATTATCCGCATATCCAGCTGGGCTGTGGAATGGACGACCAAGCACTCGAGTTCTTTGCCTGGGGCGCGCCGTTCTGGGTGTGTGGCGGGTCGAACTTCCTACCTGCCGAACATGTGGCTCTTTATCAGGCCTGCGTGGTCGAAGGGAATTTCACCAAGGGCCGCCGGATCATGTCTGCGATGATGCCGCTGATGCGGGTACTGGAACAGGGTGGCAAGTTCATCCAGACCATCAAGCATGGCGTCACGATGAACGGGATCGACGCAGGTATCATGCGGCCTCCGCTGAAGGGTCTGAACAAGGATGACAAGCGCGCGCTGGAACAGGTCACGTGCGTGCTGAAAAAGACAATCGCCGACATCGTGGCAGAGGGGTAAGAGACATGGATCTGTTGACACAGGACGAATACAAATCCATCGCCGCAGGCCTGACCCTGCCGACAGGTGCCTTTATCGACGGCGCATTCCGTCCGGCGATCTCAGGCCGGACCTTTGCGACAGTGAACCCTGCAACCGGTGAAAATCTGGCCGATATTGCATCTTGCGATGGGGCAGATGTGGATTTTGCGGTCGCGAAAGCTCGTGAGGCGTTTGACGATGGCCGATGGAGCAAACTGCATCCGTCTGATCGCAAGGATGTATTGATCAGGTTGTGCAAACTGATAACCCGCAACGCCCGTGAACTGGCCGTGATGGAAAGCATCGACAGCGGCAAGACGATCTTTGACTGCGAAACTGTTGATGTGCCCGAGACGATCCACTGCCTGAAGTGGCACGCCGAGGCGATTGACAAGATTTACGATCAGGTTTCGCCCGCCAGCGACGATCACATCGCCATGGTGGTGCGCGAGCCAATAGGCGTTGTGGGTTTGGTGCTGCCGTGGAACTTTCCGCTGCTGATGCTGGCATGGAAGATCGGGCCAGCGCTGGCGGCAGGCTGTTCTGTTGTTGTGAAACCGGCGATGGAAACCACTTTGACGGCCCTGCGCCTTGCCGAATTGGCGATGGAGGCCGGTTTGCCACGCGGTGTATTGAACATCGTTCCCGGTGGCGGGACCGAGGTGGGCGAACCCATTGGGCGGCACATGGATATCGACATGGTGTCCTTCACAGGCTCGACCGTGACCGGCAAACGCTTTCTGACCTATTCGGCGGAAAGCAACGCCAAAGAGGTGGTGCTTGAGATGGGTGGCAAGAACCCTGCCATCGTGATGAAGGATGCCGAAAACCTCGACCGGGTGGCGGCGCATATCGTCAATGGCGCATTCTGGAACATGGGGGAGAACTGCTCGGCCTCGTCACGCCTGATCGTGCATAAGAAAGTGAAGGCCGAGCTGCTGGAGCGCATCGCGCATCACGTCAAACAATGGAACACCGGCGACCCGCTCGACCCCGAAACCCGCATGGGCGCACTGGTGAGCGAAGACCACTACACCAAGGTTTGTGGCTATCTGGATCAGGCCGAGAACGTGGTGATCGGTGGCAAAGCGGACAACGGGTTTGTCGAGGCCACCGTGGTCGAAGTGCCCGGCAACGACGCTGCATTGGCGCGCGAGGAGATCTTTGGCCCTGTCTTGTCGGTAATTGAAGTCTCGGGCTTCGATGAAGCGATCCAGATCGCGAACGACACCGACTATGGCTTATGCGCCTCAATCTTCACGGCCAATGTCAAACGCGCCATACGTGGTGCGCGGATGATCCGCGCAGGCACCGTGACGGTGAACAGCTTCGGCGAAGGTGACATCACGACACCTTTCGGTGGTTACAAGCAGTCGGGTTTTGGGGGTCGCGATAACTCGATCCACGCGCATGACCAGTACACCCAGTTGAAAACCATCTGGATCGATCTGGCCGATGACGCGGATGAGGCCGTCGATTGAGTCGACATGACGCAAAAAGGCTACCCCGGCAGACAGGCCCGTCGGGTTGGAATGCGATTCTGCCGCCCCAAACACCTCTGGCGGTGCTGGAACGGAACCTGACCGCAGATATCACAATAGTTGGCGGCGGGTTTGCCGGGCTCAGCGCGGCGCGGCGGCTGCATCAATTGGATCCTTCCCTGAAAATCGTTCTGCTGGAAGCCGGCCGCTTCGCGGACAGCTCGGCAGGCCGAAATTCCGGGTTCATGATCGACCTGCCCCATGACTTGGCCTCGGACAACTACGCAGGCAAGGGATCGGACGCAGATCGCGCCACCATTGCGCTGAACCGCAAGGCGATTGCCTTTGCGACCGAAGTGGCCTTCGATTGCGGGCTGTCAAAGGAAATGTTCGACCCTTGCGGCAAATACAATGCCGCCGCCACCAAAGCGGGCGACGCGCATAACCGCGCCTTTGCCGCGCACCTGACCAAACTCGGCGAGCCGCATACGCTTTATGATCAGCAGCAGATGCAAGAGATCACGGGCAGCCCACACTATACCTCGGGGCTTTATGCGCCGGGGACAGTGATGATCCAGCCTGCGGCATATGTGCGAGCGCTGTCTGCCCGTCTGGCCGGGCAGATTGATGTGTTCGAGCGTTCACCCGTCACCGGTTTTGAGCATCAGGGCGCAGGCTGGGTGGTCTGCACCAACAAGGCCAAAGTCAGCACCGGGCGGATCATTCTGGCCAATAACGGTCATCTGGAAAGCTTTGGGTTCTACCAGCGGCAGTTGATGCACATATGCCTCTATGCCTCGCTCACAGCGCCGCTGACCGACGCACAGATCAAGACACTGGGCGGGCAGTCGCGCTGGTCGGTGACGCCAGCGAACCCGATGGGGACGTCAGTACGGCGCACTTCCGGCAGCTACGGGGATCGCATCCTGATCCGCACCTGCTCCAGCTTTCATCCAAAAATCGAGACCAGTCCAATGCGACTGCGCAATGCAGGCTGGGTGCATGACAGAAAGTTCAGGGAACGCTTTCCGCATCTGCCGGATGTGCAGATGGAACATCGCTGGGCCGGGATGCTTTGCCTCAGTCGCAATGGATCGGCTGCGTTCGGCGAGCTTAAGGACGGTGTCTACTCAGCCTGTTGCCAGAACGGTCTGGGCATTGCACGGGGAACACTGCAAGGCATGGGCGTCGCTGAACTGTTGTTGGACCAGCAGTCTGACATCGCCGATCATTTTCTGGCGCAACCGGACTTGCCGCGTTTGCCGCCCGAGCCATTCGCCTCGCTTGCCGCCAACAGCTATCTGATCTGGAAAGAGTGGCGGTCCGGTAAGGAATGAACTTGACCGTCAGTAAGTCTGGTTCAACTCATCCGCGGCCGGGATTTCCCTCTCGCGACGGGCGATATAGTCCAGAAGGGCGTCGTTCTTTGCCTCATCCAGCTTGGGTTCCTGATACTCGGCCAAAAGCTTCCTCGCGTAGTTAAGGGCTCGTTCGGTGATTTCAACTTCGCCTTCCGCCACCCATTGTTCGATCGAGTTGTTGTCAAACAGTTCGGGCATGAAGAAAGCCGTCTGAAAATTCTCCTGGGTGTGCGGATGCCCCAAATAGTGCCCGCCGGGACCCACATCCGGAATTGCGGCCAAGGCTTCGTCAAAATCATTCCATTTTGGCCCCTCTGCCATCCGATAGGCCATTGCGCATTGCTCTGCGTCCACAACAAACTTGGCGACCGAACAATGCATCCCCGCCTCGTTCCAGCCTGCCGAATGCCAGATGTAATGGGCCCCTGCATGCAGAACAGCGCCCAGAGTTGTGGCGGATTCGTACCCGGCCTGCGCGTCAAACGTCTTGGCCCCGCCCAGCGTGTTCGAAGTGCGCCATGGCACATCGTAATAGCGCGCCATCTGACCGATCATGAAATTCATCAGACTGATTTCAGGCGTCCCTGCCATCGGTGCACCGGATTTCATCGAAACGGTTGACAGGTAGTGCCCCCAGATCGCCGGACAGCCTTTGCGGATCACCTGCGTATAGGCCAGTGCCGAAAGCGCCTCGGCGGTCAGCTGTGCCACGGTAGCGGGAACCGATGCGGGCGTATTGGCACCGCCCAGAACGAAGGGCGAGCACAAAACCGGCTGGTTCCTGCGGCAGAAGGCACGCATTGCACCCAGCATGGTTTCATCCCAGACCAATGGGCTGTTGCCGTTGCAGTTGCCCGTTGTAACCGGGTGGTCATCAATGAACCCTTCGCCGAAAAGGATATCGCACATGTCCATCACGTCTTCGGCATTCCTGGGCGAGGTGGTCATGCCCATGAATGTTTTGTCCGAGTATTTCATCGACGAATAAGTGATGCGCAAGTGCCGCTGGCTGATCGGGTGGTCGTAAGGTTCGACGATATGATGGGCCGAGCTGTGCAGTGCGGGCATCATGTGCGACAGTTTGTGAAACATCGCCAGATCGTCCAGCGTCGGGTTACGGCGCACATCGTCCAGATCACGCAGAAACGGTGCTCCGGTCATCGGCACGAAGATCGAGTGCTTGCCGCCGAGAGCGAGGTTCTTTTGTGGATCGCGCGCGTGATAGGTGAATCGCGCCGGAATGGTCGTGATCAACTCGCGCACCATGTGGCGATCCAGAAAGACCAGCTCTCCGTCAACCTTCGCGCCCGCTTTCTTCCAGTCTTCCACTGCGGTCGGGTCGCGGAACTGGACACCGACGTTCTCCAGAATATCCATGGCGGCCTTGTCGATAAGCTCAACCTGGCTTCCGTTCATAACTTCGCAATGCGGGATGCCGCGGGTCAGACCCGGCAGCATGTCAAAGTTCGGCGCAGTGCGAAGAGCGCGGCGCGCGGAACGACCGCCGGCGCGTGCAAGCGTACGGGTCGACAAGGGGCAATCCTCCTGTTTTGAATCAGACTGAGGGAATTACTCCGCGTTTACCTCTCTGATTGCGATATGTGCTTGCAGGAAGCGACACTGCCCTGATGACGGAATTTCGCCACGCCTGTTCACGTAAGGTCGTTCGGTCATTTTATCTTGTGTGACCTACTTCACTGCCAATCACGTGCAGACATCTGCAACAAATATCCATAAAGTTGTTTCAGGAGGGCCGCTTCAATGCACCACACGACAGAGATGCTGATCATCGGTGCCGGGTTCTCAGGGCTGACGATGGCGCTTGAGGCGCGCAAACGCGGCATCAAAGATATCGCCATTCTGGAAAAGGCCGAAGATATCGGTGGCACGTGGCGCGAGAATACCTATCCTGGCGTCGCCTGTGATGTGCCGTCGCATCTGTATTCCATGGCGACTCACCCTAATCCGCACTGGAGCCGCGCCTATGCCGGTGGCGCAGAGATACAGGCATACCTGCAAAATGTCGCGCATCAGGAGGGGTTATATGATCTTTGCCACTTTGGGCAGGCGCTGAAATCGGCGAAATGGGATGGCACGCTTTGGCAGGTTGAAACCGTGGATGGCCAATTCTGGTCGGCCCGGTTTTTGGTCTCGGCCATCGGCGCCCTGCATCATCCCAGCATTCCGGATATTTCCGGCACCGAGAGCTTTCCCGGCCCCTGTTTTCATTCGGCCGAATGGGATCACACCGTCGATCTGACCGGAAAGCATGTGGCTGTTGTCGGCACCGGAGCGTCAGCCGTTCAGTTCGTGCCCGAGATTGCCAAGGTTGCGCGCCACGTCACCGTTTTTCAGCGCAGCGCGCCTTACGTCATGCCGCGCCCTGACGGCCCGATCGCGCCTTGGGTGCGCAAACTATATGCCTACCTTCCCCTGCTTCCGCGCATCCGGCGCAAACTGATTTTCATGTTCTTCGAGTTCCGCCACCGCGTGTTCAGGGGCGAGGAACGCGCGATGAACTTTGCTCTGAAGATGTGGCGAAAATCGCTGGAAGGCGCGATTTCCGACCCCGAAGAACGGCGCATTCTGACACCGGACTATCGAATTGGGTGCAAGCGCATTCTCAGTTCAAATGACTGGTACCCGGCGCTGGCCCGCGACAATGTCAGCGTCATTCCACACGGCGTGGCCAGTATCGATGGCAACTGCATCGTCGCGACAGATGGCTCCAGAACAGAGGCAGACGCGCTGATCTGGGGCACCGGGTTTCAGGTCACCAATGTCGTGGAAAGGTTGGATATCACCGGCACAGATGGGCTAACGCTGCGATCGGCTTGGGCAAACGGGATGTCTGCTCATCTGGGCACGGCGATAGCCGGTTTTCCCAACTTTTTCATCCTTCTGGGGCCTCATACCGGGCTTGGGCATAATTCGGTCGTATTGATGATCGAAGCCCAGGTCAGGCATATCGGCCGGGTTCTGAGCGAGATGCAGCACAAGGAACTGTCGGTAATCACCCCCGATGCGGTGAAACAGGCAGCCTTTACGCAGGAAATGCAGAACCGCCACGCGGACAGTGTCTGGCAGACCGGAGGCTGCACATCCTGGTACATTGATGCGGACGGGCAAAACACGACACTTTGGCCCGGAACAGTTGCCGAGTTTCAGAAACGCATGTCACAATCGGGATTGGAGCAATACAACCCCGTTAGGACCGGAGACAGCTAGATGACATTTTTTCTTAGCCTGATTGCGGCCTTTGCCGTCTTTCTTCTGGCCATGGCCCTGTGGACCCGGCGGATAACCCGTCAGGGGCTAAAAACCGTGCCGCAGATGGGCCAAATCGTGCCCGTACGGGGCGGCAGCATCCACTATGTGGAAAAGGGCAATCCGGACGCGCAGACGGTCGTTCTGATTCACGGTCTGGCTGGGCAGTTACAGCATTTTACCTACGCGTTGGTGGATCAACTGGCCGAGGATTTCCACGTCATCGCGCTGGATCGCCCCGGTTGCGGATATTCAACCCGGGATACGGCAGAGCTCGCACAATTGCCGCAGCAGGCCGCGATGATTGCTGAGTTTCTTGAAACCAAGGGTGTGGATCAGGTTGTGCTGGTGGGGCATTCTTTGGGAGGTGCGGTGTCGCTGGCGCTGGCTTTAGACCACCCCGAGCGGGTATCCGGCCTCGCTCTGTTGGCACCACTAACGCACAGGGTGCCCGAAACACCGGTGATCTTCAAACCTCTCGAGATCCGGACCAAATGGCTGCGCAGCCTGATTGCCAACACGATTGCGGTGCCCATGGCCTCAATAACGGCGCCGCACAGTCTGGGCGTGGCATTTGATCCTGAAACCCCACCAAATGACTTTCTGGACCGTGCGGGTGGTGCACTCGGGCTGCGCCCGTCGGCCTTTGTCACGGCCTCGCAGGACGTTATCGGGTTGGATGCCAGTTGCGATGCGCTGGTGGCCAGATACCCCGAGCTGTCGGTCCCCGGCGGGATATTGTATGGAAGTCAAGACGCGCTTCTGTCCCCTGCCCTTCACGGGCCGCCGATGGCCGAATATGGCCTGAGCTATGAAGAGCTTGACGGTCTGGGTCATATGATCCTGATCACAGAGCCGGAGATATGCGCCGCGTTTATCCGCAGAACGGTGGACACCACGATATTCCGTCAGACGCCCTTGCAGGACCCGGTGAAAGAGCCCGTGAAAGAATTCCCCGGTTAGGGCGATTTCCCTCTTGACCCTCCCCGGCCCCTCGCTTACATCGCCTCTCACTCACGGCGGAGTAGCTCAGTTGGTTAGAGCAGCGGAATCATAATCCGCGTGTCGGGGGTTCAAGTCCCTCCTCCGCTACCAAAATCCCCAGAGCATCAAACCGAAACACCACTTGTGGTTTTTCTTTTGATTTCAGCGCTCATCGATCCGGCGGAAGATCGAGATATGGTGCCGCACGTGTGATTTCGACAGCGTCCTGTACCCCGCCCGTATTCAAGTGGAGTTTCAGCTGGCCAGTCCCACTGAACCGCGCGAAATAGGCAAACTCGATCATGTTCAGCGCATTCATATCCTGACACTGAATGACATAGTCTGCCTGAAACTCCGAGTGACTCTCCGCCGTTGTGGAGCCTGTGACTGCGTTCGCCTCGCCACTCTGCCGTGTGGTCCCATATGTCAGAACCACATGGGCGGTCACCGTTGAGCACCCAGCTTCCGGCGGGGTTACGAACAGGTCCAGCGGGTCGGAAAGCTCTGACATTGCTATGGCCACACGCGTGCGGTTGTCATCGTTTTCAACCGGGGATTCGAACCCGACGATATCCATGCTGGGCACCCGGAGTGCCAACGAAAACCCGGTTTCAGAAAACACGATATCGATCTGGCCCGAACCGTGGTGATGAGGCGTGGAAACCTGCGTTGCTTGCGCTGCTAGTGCCGCAGGAAACAGGAATAAGGCCAGAACCACGCGCTTCATGAACAACAAACCACCTACCAAGAATCACTGGGATGATTTTAGCCCGAAACATGTACCGCGCAATGTGATCCGCCGAATCATACCCCCGCCAGATATGGGGATGGCGACCATCAGGTCAGCAGCTCCTTTTTCCGACAAAAAAACTCAGGTTGACAATGTTGACTTTTTAACTCAGTTATTTCAACAAAAGCCGCCGCGGTAACAAACCCGCCTGATTTGACAGTTCAGACAAGAAAGTAACGACCCCTATGACCAAGTTGTTTGCAACAGCCAGCGCTTTGACATTTGCGACAGCCACTTTTGCTTTTGCCGGTGATGTGCCGACAAAAGCGGATATTCTGGAAACCTATGCCGATATTGCCGAAGCCAAGTATGACGACAGCCTGACTGCGGCAAAGGTTTTGCGGGACGCAGTCGGTGCGCTGATTGCCGAACCCTCGGACGCGACCCTGACTGCGGCACGGGCAGCATGGGTTGCAGCGCGTGTGCCTTATCAACAGACCGAAGTTTATCGTTTTGGCAATGCAATCGTTGATGACTGGGAAGGCAAAGTAAACGGTTGGCCGCTGGATGAAGGTCTGATTGATTACGTCGACGCGGCCTATGGTGGTGCGACGGATGAGAACGAATTTGCGGTTCTGAATGTCATCGCCAACCCCAGCTTCGAACTGTCGGGCGAAACCATTGACGCCAGCGAGATTACTCCGGAACTGCTGAGCGAAACCCTGCACGAAGCTGATGGTATCGAAGCCAACGTCGCGACAGGATATCACGCTATCGAGTTCCTGCTGTGGGGGCAGGACATGAATGGACACGGGGCAGGTGCAGGCAACCGTCCGGCAACCGATTATGCAAACGGCGATGCCTGCACCGGTGGCAATTGCGACCGTCGTACCCAGTATCTGAGCGCCGCAACCGACCTGCTGGTCAGCGACCTGAGCTGGATGGCGGACCAGTGGAAGCAAGGCGGCGCGGCGCGCGCGGCGCTGATGGAAAACGAAACTGGGGGTGTCAGTGCGATCCTGACCGGTATGGGTTCACTGTCCTACGGTGAACAAGCGGGTGAGCGGATGCGTCTGGGCCTGATGCTGAACGACCCGGAAGAAGAACATGATTGCTTTTCGGACAACACCCACAACAGCCATTACTACGACGGGCTGGGCGTTCAGAACGTCTATCTGGGCAGCTATACCCGTATCGATGGCGCACCTGTATCGGGCGCATCGCTGGCCGATCTGGTAATCGCAACCGACCCGGCACTGGACGCCGAGATGAAGGCGAAACTGGCCGTCACGATGCAAGCCCTTGGCAGGATCAAATCGACCGCGGAAGCAGGATTTGCCTATGACCAGATGCTGGAACGCGGCAACGAAGGCGGTGAAACCCTGATCATGGCCGGCGTCAACGGCCTGATCGACCAGACCAAAACAATCGAGCGCATCGTGACCGCACTGGAACTGGACCAGATTGAATTTGAAGGATCAGACAGTCTGGATAACCCCGACGCGGTATTCCACTAAACAAGAACGCGCGCCGGGGGCTAGCCTGCCCCCGGCACACTCAACACGCTGACCCGCCAGCCCTTTGAACCACACAAACCCAAGCCAACATTCATGATTGTCTGCCACTGCACCAACATCTCGGACCACGACATCCGCTCCGCCATCGACTGGATGCGAAAAGCCGACCCCCGAACCATCATCACTCCCGGCAAGGTTTACCGTGCTCTTGGAAAATCAGCGGATTGCGGCGGATGCATGCCTCTGTTTCTGGACATGATGCGGTCAAGCGATAATCTCGAAGTACCCATGCAACTCCGCGCCCTGCGCGCGGCAGTATCACAGGAGAGTGCAGATGAAGGGCGATCCAAAAGTCATCGAATATCTCAACAAATCTCTGCGGCATGAACTGACTGCTGTCAGCCAATACTGGCTGCATTACCGGTTGCAGGAAGACTGGGGGCTTGGCCACATGGCCAAGAAAAGCCGCGAGGAAAGCATCGAAGAGATGGGCCACGCGGACAAGCTGATCGAACGGATCATCTTTCTGGAAGGCCACCCCAACCTTCAGAAGCTTGACCCGCTTCGGATCGGTCAAACACCAAAGGAAACGCTGGAATGTGACCTTGCGGCCGAGATCGATGCACGGGCCCTGTACAAGGAAGCGCGCGAATACTGTCGGGATGCCGGCGACTATGTCTCGATGTCGCTGTTCGAAACGTTGATGTCCGATGAAGAGGGCCATATCGACTTTCTCGAAACGCAGCTCGACCTCTATGAAAGGATCGGCGAGGCCAATTATGCGCAACTCAACGCATCGAAAATGGACGAAGGCGAGTAGCCTTGTCGCCCTGTCGGTGGTGGCCTTCGCGGCTACCCCTTCCCTGTCAGCCGAACTGCAGGATCTGCATCTGAACGTCACCCCCCGCACTGACGATGAACGCGCCCGGATTGCCGTTGTCACAGCACCCCCTCAGGATTTCAGCGCACCGCAGCAGTTTGAAGAACTGCCCGCCGGGGCCGCGACTGTTCGGGTCCGTACGGACGCGGATGCGTTCTCGCAACCGTTAGACAACCTGAGCTTTGAACAGGAGCTGAACTTCAAAGTCGGAAACGGACTGTTCAAGAAGGTCTGGGTTTCGTCGCCCTCATCAACGCTCGCCTCTGACGGGTTGGGGCCGCTCTATAACGCGCGGTCGTGCCAGCGCTGCCACATCAAGGATGGGCGCGGACACACGCCAAACGGGCTCGATGACAACGCAGTTTCGATGTTTCTGCGGGTCTCGATCCCAGGCACGTCGGAAGACGGTTATGCAGCGATCGAAGATTACATCGCCACTGTGCCCGAGCCCACCTATGGTGGACAGATGCAGGATTTCGCACTGGCAGGTCATCCAGCGGAATACCGGCTGGACATCTCGTACGAAGAAATCCCGGTAGAGCTTTCTGACGGTGAAACCGCCTCACTACGCCGCCCGACTTATCAGGCAGCCGATCTGGGTTATGGCCCGCTGCACCCGGACGCGATGCTAAGCCCACGGGTCGCGCCGCAGATGATCGGGCTTGGCCTTTTGGAAGCGATCCCGGTCGAAGACCTGCTTGCCAGGGCCGACCCGGACGATTTGGATGGGGACGGCATATCGGGCCGCCCGAATATCGTCTGGTCGGTCGAGTTTGACACGCCGATGATGGGCCGGTTCGGTCACAAGGCGGGGATGCCGACAGTTATGGAACAATCGGCTGCTGCTTTTGCCGGGGATATCGGCATATCGAACCCGCTCTACCCTGTTCCGCACGGGGATTGCACCAATGTGCAGGTGAACTGCATCAAAGCCCCGCACGGCGACAATGATGAGCGCGGCTTTGAGATCGATCATCAGGGTATGGACCTGGTCGCTTTCTACAGCCGCAATCTGGGGGTGCCGGGTCGCCGCGACGTGGATAGCCCCAAGGTGTTGCGCGGGAAAGAGGTATTTCATGCGACCGGCTGCGCGTCATGCCACACACCGTCACATGTCACTCATCGGATGGAAGATCGGCCCGAGCACAGTTTTCAGCTGATTTGGCCCTACACCGACCTGTTGCTGCATGACCTGGGCGAAGGTCTGGCCGACAATCGCCCCGAGGCCCGAGCGACAGGCCGGGAATGGCGCACGCCGCCTTTGTGGGGCGTTGGCCTGACGAAACGCGTCTCGGGCCACACAGAATTTCTGCATGACGGGCGGGCGGGCACCTTGCTTGAAGCAATCCTGTGGCATGGCGGTGAAGCGCAGGCTACCCGCGACACCGTTGTCTCGATGCCCAAGGCAGACCGTGACGCCCTGATCCAATTTCTGGAGAGCCTCTGACCCATGCGAGTTTTTACCCTTGTTGCAGCGTTGATCATGCCACTTGCCGCGCAGGCACAGGATCGCGCGCCGATCCTGATGGATGTGACTGAAACCCATATCGTGCCCCGGTTCGACACGCTCCCGGAAACGACGGGCGCGCTGGTCAGCGCATCACTGATTGAGTGCGATCCGACCTCACCGGCGCTGCGCGCGGCCTACGATGCGGCTTTCGATAGCTGGATATCCGCCAGCCACCTGCGGTTTGGTCCGACCGAGATCGATGACCGCGCTTTCGCCATGGCTTTTTGGCCCGACACGAAAGGGTTCACATCCAAAGCGCTATCCCTGCATATCGAAGCTCAGGATGATGCCGTGCAAAGCCCGGAGGCCTATGCCGAAACGTCCATAGCAGGGCGCGGGTTCTTTGCCCTCGAACGGATGTTGTTCGATCCCAATTACGCGGAACAGGGCAATGCCGAATATCGCTGCGCGCTGATCAGGGCGATCACGGCGGATATCGATGCCAATGCCCGCGCGATGGCGCAGGACTGGCACAGCTATGCCCCAAGCCTTACCCTGCCCGGAGAGAACAGCCGTTACCGGACCCAGGACGAAGCGATGCAGGAGTTGTTCAAGGCCCTGTCTACCGGTCTTGAGTTCACGGCGGACACTCGGCTGGGTCGCCCCATGGGGACATTCGACCGCCCCCGTCCGAACCGGGCCGAAGCGTGGCGGTCCGGGCGGTCTTTGCGCCATGTGGAACTTTCGCTGATATCCTTGCGGGATTTAGCCGCACGGCTGTCTTTTGATCACGCCGAAATCGCGTCGGAACTGGATGCAGCGTTTGCACGTGCCATCCAGAACGCTCAATCCATTGACGATCCCTCGCTGGCCGGGGTTTCAGATCCCCAGGCCCGGTTCCGGATCGAGGCCCTTCAACAGTCGATCCACGATATCCGCACCATCGCCGTGACCAAGCTGGGTCCGACATTGGGGATCAGCGCAGGATTCAACGCGCTGGACGGAGATTAACCCATGACGTCGCGCCGCCATTTTCTTGCCGGTCTTGCCGCAGCCGCGATTTCCCCGGTCCGCGGGTGGGCCTCGGTAGGAGCGCCCGATTTTCTAGCCGCGGGGCTGTTCCCCGACGGGTCCTTTCGACTTGTCGGTTTAAGCACGTCGGGCGAGCTCGTGTTCTCCGTGCCTCTACCCGGACGCGGACATGCGGCCGCTGCCCACCCGCACAAGGCCTTAGCGGTCGCGTTTGCCAGGCGTCCGGGCACTTTTGCCATCGTCGTCGATTGCGCAACCGGCGCGCAGATTGCGCAGCTAAAGGCCACTGAAAGCCGCCACTTCTATGGGCACGGCACATTCTCGGCGGATGGCGCCTATCTTTATGTCACCGAAAACGACTACGAAGCCGGGACAGGTATTATCAGTGTCTGGGACGCTAAAAGCTTTTCGCGTCTGGGTGAGTTTTCATCTGGTGGAATAGGCCCGCATGACGTGCGCCTGATGCCCGACGGGGAAACGCTGGTGATTGCCAATGGCGGGATCGAAACCCACCCCGAAACCGGGCGCACAAAGCTGAACCTGCCGACGATGGCACCCAACCTGAGCTATCTCACCCTGTCGGGCAGTATCCAAGAGCAGGTGTCGTTACCTCACGAGCTTCACAAGAACTCGATCCGCCATCTGGCCGTGCGGCGTGACGGTCTGGTTGGTTTTGCCATGCAATGGCAGGGCAGCAAGTCCGACCATCCGCCCCTGCTGGGCCTGCATCGTCATGGTGAAGCCCCGCGCCTGCTTGCGGCACCGGATCACGAACAAAGCATGTTGCAGGGATACGCTGGCAGCATCGCGTTTTCAGCCGACGCCGAGACGATCGCAATAACCTGTCCGCGCGGCAATGCGCTGCACCAGTTTGACACAACCAGCGGCACATTCACCGGCGCCTTCACGGTTGAGGATGTCTGCGGGCTTGGAGCCGGAGCGGCCGGGTTGGTCTTTACCACAGGAACAGGCGCTTTCGGGACATTGACGGGCGCGCGCCCAGCTGTTCGAACCCGCGCCGAATGCCAATGGGACAATCATCTGATACCGACCCACCCGTCCGCGTAAAATTCGGAATCCCCAATCAGATAGTTTACACTTGGAAGAATCAAACTGCTGCCGTATTGGCGGGCGCGAAACTGGCACCCTATGTTAAGGACTGACTTGATTGAAACAGACGCCCGACGCACCGCATTCCATATACGGAGTTGAGAAATGGGGCAAAGGCCTCATCGAGGTGACCGAACAGGGCGAGATCGGTCTGCGCAATCCCATGGCCCCCGAGGCAGCGGCGATCAGCCTGCCCGGTATCCTCAGTGATCTGGACGACCGCGGCATCAAGGCACCGATGGTCCTGCGCGTCGCGTCTTATCTAGAGCACGAAATCGCCCACCTGAATGAGAGCTTTCATGATGCGATTGCGCGCGTGGGCTACAAAGGCAGCTATCGCGGTGTATTCCCGATCAAGGTGAACCAGCAGGCGCAGGTTGTTGACCGGATCGTCGAGTTTGGAAAGAAATACAATTATGGGCTCGAGGCCGGATCCAAACCCGAACTGGTGATTGCGCTGGCGCATCGTCTGGCCCCCGAAGCACTGATCGTGTGTAACGGTGTCAAGGATGCCGAATTCATCCAACTGGCGATTCTAAGCCGCAAGATCGGGTTCAACACGGTCATCGTTCTGGAAAGCCCGAAAGAGGCCGACACGGTAATCGAAGTTTACAACGAACTGGGCATCGAGCCCCTGATCGGTGTTCGGGTGAAACTGACCAACCAGATCAGCGGCAAATGGGAAGAAAGCTCGGGCGACCGCTCGGCTTTTGGGATGAACACCGATCAGCTTATCGCCACGGTAGACAAGCTGAAAGACGCAGGCTTGCTGCACTGCCTCAAGCTGCAGCACTCGCATCTGGGCAGCCAGGTTCAGGATGTCAACGATGTGCGCCGTGCTGTCGGCGAAGCCTGTCGCTATTACACCGAGCTTACACGCGAAGGCGTGCCATTGACCCACCTGGATCTTGGCGGCGGCATGGGGGTTGATTACACCGGCGAAAAGAAAGCCGCAGAAAACTCGATCAACTACACGGTCGAAGAATACTGTGCCAATGTCGTCGAAACCGTGGCCTACGCCATGGACGAAGCAGAGGTGGGCCACCCGACACTGGTCACGGAAAGTGGGCGTGCGGTGGTAGCAACGTCCTCGATGCTGGTCTTCAACGTGCTCGAAAGCACGCTTTACGATGCGCCCAATGGCCCCGAGGTTGAAGCCGACGATCACCACATGGTTTCAGACCTTGCTGCGGTGCATGGCTATCTCAGCAAAGACCGTCTTCAGGAATGCTGGAACGACGCCACCTTTTATCGTAACGAGCTACGCGCCCTGTTTCGTCGCGGCTACGTCGACCTGCGTCAGATGGCCCGGGCCGAACGGATATACCTGTCGCTGATGGCGCGGCTCAAGGCCTTGGCCGCGTCAGAGGATCTGGAAACGGACCTGAATGACCAGCTTGAAAAGGTTGCTGACATCTATCACTGCAACTTCTCGCTGTTCCAGTCGCTGCCAGATGTCTGGGCCATCGACCAGCTGCACCCGATCGTGCCACTGCAATCTCTGAACCAGATCCCCGACCGTCGCGCCGTGCTGTCCGACATCACCTGCGACAGCGACGGCAAGATCGACCGGTTCATTCTGGCCGACGGTGTTTCCCCCAGCCTGCCGGTGCATTCCCTGCCCGAAGACGACGAATACTTCATGGGTGTCTTTTTCGTTGGCGCCTATCAGGAAACGCTGGGCGATCTACACAATCTCTTTGGTGACACCAACGTGGTCACCATTGACCTGCGTCGGGACGGTGGCTTTGACCTGCTACACGAACAAGAGGGCGACACGATCAGCCAGGTTCTGTCATATGTCGAATTCGACCCTCAGGATTGCGTCGCCGCCTTCCGCAAAATGGTGGATGAGGCGATTTCGACCGGCACCCTGAATGCCAAAGACCGCAAAACCCTGATGAGCGCTTACCGCGAGTCGATCAACGGTTACACCTATTACGAATAACCCCTGAGAGGAGATCACCCCCATGGGAACTTTGAGTGGCAAAACACTGGTTGTCGGCGCGGGCGGCGTATCCCACGCTGCTGTGCACAAGATGGCGATGAATTCGGATATCTTCACCGAAATCACGCTGGCCAGCCGCACGAAATCTAAATGCGACGCCATCGCCAGATCGGTGAAAAACCGTGTGGGCGTTGATATCGCGACCGCCGAACTGGACGCCTACAAGGTCGAAGACACAGTAAAGCTGATCAAGGAAACCGGTGCTGAAATCCTCGTAAACCTCGCCCTGCCCTATCAGGATCTGGTGCTGATGGACGCATGCCTTGAGGCGGGCATTCATTACCTTGACACCGCGAACTATGAGCCCGAGGACGAGGCGAAGTTCGAATACCACTGGCAGTGGGCCTACAAGGAGCGGTTCAAGGCGGCCGGCCTGACCGCCATCCTTGGTTCGGGCTTCGATCCCGGTGTTACATCGGTCTTTGCCAAATGGTTGAAAAAGCACAAGCTGGACACCATCCGCCAGATCGACGTGCTTGATGCCAATGGTGGTTCGAACGATCAGGAATTTGCCACCAACTTCAACCCCGAAATCAACCTGCGCGAAGTGCTGGCCGAAGTGCGCCACTGGGAAGGTGGCGAATGGAAGCACTCTCCCGCCATGACCCACAAGGTCGAATTCGACTTCCCCGCCATCGGCCCCAAGAACATGTACCTGATGTATCACGAGGAACTGGAGTCTCTCAGCACTCACTTCCCCGAGATCGAGCGCGCCCGCTTCTGGATGACCTTCGGTGACGCCTACATCACCCACGCCAAGGTTCTGGAAAATGTCGGCATGACCCGCATCGACCCGGTGATGCATGACGGCAAGGAAATCATCCCGATCCAGTTCCTGAAAACCCTCCTGCCCGATCCCGGTGATCTGGGCGCGGAAACCAAGGGTAAGGCCTGCATCGGCGATATCGCCACAGGTCAGGCCAAGGATGGCTCGGGCGAAAAGACCTATTACATCTACAATATCTGCGATCATCAGGAGTGCTACGCGGAAGTCGGCAGCCAGGCTGTCAGCTACACCACCGGTGTCCCCGCCATGATCGGCGCGGCGCAGGTGCTGAAAGGCAACTGGACCGAGCCCGGCGTTTGGAACATGGAACAACTCGACCCGGACGACTTCATGGCCATGCTGAACGAACATGGCCTGCCGTGGCAGGTCCATGAACTCGATGGCCCGGTCACCTTCTGATCCGCTTCAGCTTCATCTGGCCCTAAATATCCCGGGGGTCCGGGGGCAGCGCCCCCGGCCTCTCCACCAAACGGAGACGCCGGTTATGTCCGACATGATGACCACACAGGCCGGAGACGCCGGTGCCTTCCGCAATTTCAACCTCTCCCGTGTACCCAGCCCTTGCTTTGTGGTCGACGAAAAGGCGGTTGAACGGAACCTGAAAATCCTCGCTGATGTCGGGACCCGTTCCGGCGCGCATGTTCTCAGCGCGCTCAAGGCGTTTTCAATGTTCTCACTGGCCCCACTGGTGCGCCAACACCTCGGCGGCACCTGCGCCTCAGGTATCTATGAAGCGCGGCTGGGACGCGAGGAATATGGCGGTGAGGTCGCAACCTTCTGCGCCGGGTACAAAGACGCGGATATCGACGAAATCCTGTCGCTGTCCGATCACGTCATCTTCAACTCCCCTGCCCAAAAGGACCGGTTTCTCGCCAAAGCCCAAGCCGCCGAAGTACAAGTTGGCCTGCGCATCAATCCGGAACATTCCGAAGGCGAGGTTCCGAAATACGATCCCTGCGCCCCGTGCTCGCGCCTTGGCACGCCGGTCAACCAACTGACCGCCGACACCTTGCGTGGCGTTGACGGGCTGCACATGCATACGCTTTGTGAACAAGGGTTCGAACCGCTGCAACGCACGTGGACCGCCATCGAACCGAAGATCAAACCCTACCTTGATCAACTCAAGTGGGTGAACTTTGGCGGTGGCCACCACATCACCCGCGACGATTATGACCGCGACGGGCTGGTGGCCTTCCTCAAGGACATTCGCGAAACCTATGGCATTGAAGTTTACCTCGAACCCGGCGAAGCAGTGGCACTAGACGCAGGTATTCTGATCGGTGAAATCCTCGACCTGCCGACCAACGGCATGAACCTCGCGATCACTGATATCTCGGCCACATGTCACATGCCCGATGTGATTGAGGCCCCTTATCGCCCCGCCCTGATGGATGAGGCCGAAACAGGCCATACCTATCGCCTTGGCGGCCCGTCCTGTCTGGCGGGTGACATTATTGGCGACTACACCTGGGACAAGCCGCTGGAGATCGGACAGCGTTTTGCCTTCCTCGATCAGGCACATTACTCGATGGTCAAGACAAACACCTTCAATGGCGTCCCCCTGCCCACAATCGCCCTGTGGAACAGCGAAACGGACGAGCTGAAGATCATCCGGCAGTTCGGATATGACGACTTCAAGGACAGACTCTCATGAGCATTTTTCTCGACAGCGAATTGACCGCATCCGAACGCACCGAAGATGCCCGCTTTCGCGTGATCCCGGTGCCTTTGGAGCGCACGGTCTCTTACGGGTCCGGCACGGCCAAAGGCCCCGAAGCAATTATCGAGGCCAGTAATGAACTGGAACGCATCACCGGTCACGCTGAGCCCTGTGTCGAAGGGATTTTCACCGAAGAACCGCTGAATTGTGACGGCCCGTTGCCCGAGGTAATGGAACGCCTTGCGCAACGCACCGAGACTGCAATTCGGGCCGGAAAGGTGCCGGTCACTTTGGGCGGCGAGCATTCCCTCAGCTATGGCGCAGTGATAGGTGTAGCCCGTGCGCTAAACCAACCCATCGGCATCGTCCAGATCGACGCCCATGCCGACCTGCGCAGCGCTTATCAGGGCGAAAAACATTCCCACGCCTCAGTGATGCACCTGCTTGCCGAAGAAGGCGTGCGGCTCGCTCAGTTCGGTGTCCGCGCTTTTTCAACTGAAGAGGCCCAAAGCCGTCTGAGAAACCACGTCTTTCACGTGGATGCCGAGGAACTGGTGACAGGTAACATCCATTCGGTTGACCTGCCTGCTGACTTCCCAAAGCTGGTCTATGTCAGTTTCGACGTTGATGGGCTGGATCCATCACTGATGCCCGCCACCGGAACACCGGTGCCCGGAGGGTTGGGCTATTATCAGGCACTGCGGCTGGTCGAACACGCGCTCAAGGGGCGCAGATGCGTGGGCTTCGACGTGGTCGAACTGGCCCCGGACGGTAATGCCGCCTGGGATTTCACCACAGCTCAGATTGTCTATCGCCTGATGGCCGCCTGTTAATCCTCGGCAGTTTCGTTCAGCTCCATATGGCCTTCGCCCTTGCTCAGGATGCGGCGCAGCATGGGTTCAAAAAACTCCAGCGGTTTCGTCGGGTAGTCTGGGTCAAACGCCTTCTGATCGTATTCATGGCAGAAATAGCGGCAGTCTTCCCAATGGGGGCTATCGCGATACTTGTCGCGCGCGTTGCGGTCGCCGCCAAGGTGGTGGTTGTAGTAGTAGCCCTGAAACACGCAATGGTGTTTGAGTATCCAATAGGTTTTCTCACTGACATAGGGCTTCATCATCGCCGCTGACAGCTCTCCATGGTTGTAGGGTGACAGAATATCGCCGGTATCGTGGATCAGAGCGGCGACCACCAATTCTTCATCCGCGCCATCCTCATAAGCCCGGGTCGCGGCCTGAAGGCTATGCTGATACCGGTTGATGGGATAGGGTGTCCATTCCTCGTCCAGCGACCGAATAGCGTCGAGGATGCGATCCGGCAAGGCAGCATTGTACGCCTCTTCATAATCCATAACGGCGTCCCAGTCGGCCTTGGTGGCATTCTCAAAACTGGTCCAGGTCGGTTTGTGGCGTTTGTCCAGCATTGTTGATCCTTTGGTGTGCTTCCTGAAGTCGACAGTACTACGGGTTCTTCCTTCAAAAAAATAAATTGATTTTATCAGAATGATCAAAAAATACTCTCAACATGCGGACCAAAGCCTTGGAAACTTTTCTATGTGTGGCTGAAACAGGTGGTTTTCATGCCGCTGCCCGTAAACTGAATGTGACTCAAACGGCCGTCAGCGCGCGCATTCATCTGATCGAAGAAGAAACCGGCAGACCACTATTCACCCGCGGAGCCGGTGGCACTTCGCTGACCGAGTTTGGCCAACAATTCAAACCGTATGCAGAACAAATACTGTCTCTTTGGGCCTTCGCGTCGCGCGATTTACCATTGCAGACACAAAACCGCCCAGCACTTCGGTTGGGTGGTCAGCTTAGTATCTGGGACCCTCTGCTTGTGGATCTGGCTGTTCGGTTCGAACAGCGCTTTGACAAACTGCTGCTGACACTGAATTACGACCACGATCTGAACATGGTTGAAGCTGTGGCGACCCATGTGCTGGACGTGGCGATTACGCATGAAACGCCATCGGACCGACGTGTCACCTATCACGAGCTGGAACCGGAGCTTCTAACCCTCGTCAGAACCCCACAAACAGCAACAGCAGAAAAAGATCTGGTCTTCGTCAACCTTGAACTTGGTGAGATCTACCAGGATCACGTCAGATCGGCTGTACGACGCGCCTCAGGGCAGACCTTGTTTCTTGGCAATTGCATGATGGCGCTACGGTATGTCCTGCAAAGAGGCGGATGTGGCTACTTCCCCGATTACGTCATTTCCCAACATCTGGCTTCGGGGGCTCTCGAACCGGTCGAAGACAGTGTTAGCCTGCCGCTGCCGATGTATCTGGTCGCCCGCGGTGATCACAAGGAATTTGACGACATTCGGTGTTGTCTGGAAGAACTTCGAGCCTGAAATCAAGCGGGTGTTGGGATGACCTCGGACCCGCGCGCACGTTTCCGTAAAAGCGGGCGACCTGCGACAAGCAGAAAGCAACACGAAATCAGCACACCCATTATGGCGGGAAGGTAAAGCAGCGCCCAAAGCCTCGGGTCATCAATCACAACCGGGGACACAAACCCGCGAACGCCTTCAAGCAGTACAAGTATGGTAAATGCACCCAAAATCTGAGGCCACAATCCAAACCGTGAAAAGCTGCCCAGCATCAGGGTCGAATACCCCGCCAGCGACACCGCAATGCAAATAACTATCCAGGAAAAACGCTGGTGCAATTCTTCGATCAACTTACCCTGGCTGAACCCTTCGGTTTTTGAGATCGCATCACGGTCGAAGATCAGATCAGAGGTCGGAATGGCTTCGAGGCTGCGATGCGCCATTGGGCTTGTGTTCGTCAGCTCAGAGATGTCGTATGATGCGTCCTGAAACAGGGTCGAGGACAGAACCCTGCCCACCTTGTTCAGGCGCAGCGCTACCCCGTCGACCATCACCAGATGAATTCCTGCGTCGTTGTTGACCAGATAGGCGGTCACGCTGGAATAGCTGACTGCGTTTTCCGGGTCGCGGCGATCCGATACGAAAACCTCGTGCAACGTACCGTCCAGATCGATGCCCCCGATGTAAACCGTAACATCTTCGGCGGGGTGCAGAAACTCACCTTCATTCAACAACTGCGCTGTCACATCTCCTGCAACTTCGGCTTGTCGGGTCTCCAGTTGTTCGACCGATGCAGGGCGCAGGAACACGCTGATGGCGGCCATCATCAGACCAGTGATCAAACCGAACAAAACAACGGCCCGCGCCAGTCGCCACGGGCTTGACCCGGTTGCCAGCATCACTGTCATCTCGCTTTCGCGACTCAATCTGTTGGTCGCATAGACAGCAGCCGCAAATACAGCCATCGGCATAACCGTACGAACAAGTGTTGGCAGGGTAAGCGCGGTGAATTCAAGAAACACCATAGCGGACTGGCCACCGCTGATGACTTTGTCAAACAGGCTGACGGAACGGGTGATCCAGAACACACCCACCAGGACAAGGGTGAAGAAGCCGAATAAAACCAGCAATTGCCGCAGGAAATATCCATCAAAACGCGACATGTATCCTCATCCGGCTGATTGCGTCGTGGCCGGACAATAAGTCAATCGCCCACCCAAGGAAACCTCGATTACCGCCTCAGAACCGACATCGGCGACAACCTAGTTACCCGGAAATGGGAAAGGCGCGCTCAACGACAAGCGCGCCCCATCCACAAAGAGAAGAACAAAAAAAGCGTCATGTGCCGAACGTGAGCGCCAACACGTAACAATTGTAAGTAAAACAGGATTCTAGTGATTGGTCTGTGACCAAGTTCACCGATGGACCGGTCACACGAACACTCTTTTGGACAAGCACCCGAGCAAAAAGTTAACGACATGTTAACGTCTTGTTTCCAACCCATTCACTGTTCTACTCACATAATGATGCCTGTTGGTTATCGTGAATGTCCGTGACAGGACGATTGCGAAAACCAGCATCAGTTGGCAAAAAGGGTCCGATGGCAATGCATAAACCTTCGACATCAGAAGCCGCTGCACTGAATGCGCAATTATTGAAAAAGAGCGACTCGGATTACGATGTCGCTATGTGGGCCGCGTGTGCATTGATGGCGCTTCACTCAAACAAGCCGGCGGTGTTTCGAGAATATCAGCATATGTGGGCTAAAAAACTGGATGCCGTAGGTCCGCACGAAAATACAGGTGCCACCAAAAGATAATAACAGGGCACGATGGCCTCGCGCCATTGTAGCAGAGTTGTCGAAGCCAATACTGCGACCAGTAATGACCCAGGCGCGAAATGGCTGAATACAGGCAAAGCGAACTCAAAGGCTGAAACCCGTTCACCCTTGGATATCTCAACTTAGTATTCGGACAATTTTAGTGGCAGGGGCAGCAGGGTTCGAACCCGCGACCTACGGTTTTGGAGACCGTCGCTCTACCAACTGAGCTATACCCCTGTAGTGAGCCCCAGATATGCCAGCCACGCGGCGGACTCAAGAGGCTTTTTCAGATTCCCATCCACGAAATGCCCGGACAAACAAGTTGCGTAAAACGCATGGTGCGCTAAGACAAGGACCGGTTAGCAGAAGGAACCCGGCGTGAACCTCCGTAAGAAGATTGCAGACAGCGAAGCTGTGCTAAACTGGGTGGCGCGTCGGATTGCAAACTATATTCGGCTGGTACACCGCAACACACGATGGCAGCGCATCGGCTATGACGAACTGGACCAATTGGCCGAACAGGGTGAGCCGGTCATCGTTGTTCTCTGGCACCAACGGCTGGCGCAGTCGCCCTATTTCTTCCCGCTGGACAAGGGGCGCATCTGTTCGATTACATCTTCTGCGCGGGCTGGCAGCATGGTGGGTCGCGTGCAGAAGCTGTTCGGAATGGACACGATTGCCATGTCCAGTCATCAACGCCACGTGGCATTGTCGCGCGAAGTGCTTGGCAAAATGAAACAGGGAATATCCATTGGCATAGCGGCAGACGGCCCCCGTGGGCCAGAGCGGGTTTTGTCGACGGTTCCGCTGGTTTGGGCGCGCGCATCGGGTAAACGTGTGTTTGGTATTACCTTTTCGGCGACACATGGGCGCGAAGCAGGAACATGGGATCATCTTTTGATGCCCCGCCCATGGGGTAACGACGGAGTGTTTCTGTGCCGGGAATGGACGGAAACAGTTCCGCGCAAAGCCAGTGAAGACGAAATCGAAACGCTGCGCCAAAGCCTTGAGCAGCATATGAACGATATCACGGCCGAGGCAGACCGAATGGTCGGGCGCGAGCCTTGGTCGCCTGACGCTTAACCGCCCCTCAGCCTTTGCATCAGATAGACTTCACTGCCCTCGGGAATTGGTTCGGTCAGTCCGGTCGCGATCACGCGCCCGTCGACAGCGATAGAAACGCCAGCGTCGATGGGTGCCTGAAGCTGCGGATGTGCACGCACGAGCGCGCGCAGCAACTCGCCAGTGGTTTTGGCCTCGACCTCAACCACCTGTTGGCCCCCGGTCAGTGACCGGAGGCCGGACCAAAGGTGAACCTCAACCATTGTCCTTGAGAGCGGCCAGAATACGTGGCGGCGACATCGGCAATCGCTTCATCCGCACGCCAGCCGCGTTGGACACAGCGTTGGCAATGGCGGCCAGTGGCGGCACGATACCCGTCTCACCCACACCGCGGACGCCAAACGGGTGGCCCGGATTCGGAACCTCGACGATCACGGTGTCGATCATCGGCAAGTCGCTGGCCACCGGGATGCGGTAGTCGAGAAAGATCGAGTTCTGCAAGCGACCGTCTTCACCGTAGATATATTCCTCGTTCAGGGCCCAGCCGATACCTTGCGCTGCACCGCCCTGATACTGGCCTTCGACATAGGTCGGATGGATCGCCTTGCCCGCGTCCTGAATGACCGTGTAGCGGGTCACACTGGTCTTACCGGTTTCCGGGTCAACTTCGGCATCCACGATGTGGGTGCCAAAGGACACGCCAGCACCTTCGGGGGTTGCCTCGAAATGGCCCGAGATCGGACCACCGGTGCGGCCCATATCGGCGGTGATATCGGCCAGCGGCATCGGATCGAAATCGCCTGCATTCGGGCCTGAGGGCACCGCACTGCCGTCTTCCCATTTCACCGCATCAACCGGTATGCCCCATTTGGCCGCGGCCCGTTCGCACAGTTTCTCGACCGCGTGTCTCGCAGCCTTGATTGTCGCCAGCCCTGACGCATAGGTCACGCGAGAGCCATGGCTTACGTCATTGTAGCCCAGTGTAGCCGTATCGGCGATGGTCACCCGGATGTTTTCATACGGGATGCCCAGAACCTCGGCCGCCATCAGGGCCATCGACGCGCGCGAGCCACCGATATCAGGCGTTCCGACCATCACCTGAGCCGAACCATCCTCGGATAAGGCAAGCGAAACGCTGGTCTCGCCACCATGGTTAAACCAGAAGCCACAGGAAATACCGCGCCCCTGCCCCGGCTTCAGCGGAGCTGAATAATGAGGATGCGCCTTGGCTGCCTCCAGCGTTTCGACAAGACCGATGCGCTCGTAGGTCGGTCCATAGCTGGCTTTCGTGCCCTCATGCGCGGCGTTCTTCAGGCGCACCTCAACGGGGTCGAGACCCAGCTTGTTGCACAACTCGTCAATCACCGACTCGACTGCAAAGGCGCCCATTGGTGCACCCGGCGCGCGATACGCTGCCTGCTTTGGGCGGTTGGACATAACGTCATAGCCGATCTGCTTGACGTTGGTCAGGTTGTACGGCGCAAAGGCACACATGGCTGTCATGTCGCCCGGCGCACCGGGAAAGGCCCCGCCCTGCAAGCGGAAAACACCCTGGGCCGCCGAGATCGTGCCGTCTTTCTTCATGCCGATCTTGACGTCCATCGAGGCAGACGAAGTCGGACCAGTGGCCCGGAACACCTCGGACCGGGTCATCACAAGCTTGACCGGGCGATTGGCCTTACGGCTGAGCGCTAGTGCGACGGGTTCGATGAAAACGGTTGTCTTACCGCCAAACCCTCCGCCAATCTCAGACGCAGTGACGCGCAACTGCGAGGTTTCAATTCCCAGAAGCGCGGCACAGGTTTTCTGCGCAATCCAATGCCCTTGTGTCGTGCACCACAACTCACCCTTGCCGTCATTACCCAATATGGCCAGACAGGCGTGTGGTTCGATATAACCCTGATGCGTCGCTTCGGTGACGAAACTGTCTTCGATGACCAGATCCGCTTCGGCAAATCCGGCCTCGACATCGCCGTGACCACTTTCATGATAGCGGACAACGTTCGGGTGCATTCCTTCCGGCACGGAATAATCCGCTGCCCCTTCGCGGATCACAGGCGCATCCGGTGCCATCGCCTTATCCACATCGGTGACGTGGGGCAGAACTTCGTACTCGACCTCGATCAGCTTGAGCGCGTCACGCGCCGCCAATGCCGAAGTCGCAGCGACCGCTGCAACCGCGTGCCCGTCATATAGCGCTTTCTCACCGGCCATAACGTTTTCCAGAACGTTGTAGAATTCACCTTCCAGACCGGGCTTAAACGGCACTTCAGCAAAGTCGGCGCGCGTCACAACAGCTTTGACATCCTTGTGCGCCTCGGCTTTCGACGTGTCGATTTTCACGATCCGCGCATGAGCATGAGGTGAGCGCACGATCGCGCCATGCAGCATTCCTGGGGCGTAGGCATCCGCTCCGAATTTGGCGCGACCTGTCACCTTGTCCAGACCGTCGGGACGGTTGGGGCGGGTGCCGACAAAAATGAAGTCTGATTTCCGATCGTCTAGAGCCATTACGACGCCTCCCGCATCTCAGCCGCCGTATCCATCACGGCGCGAATGATCTTGTCATATCCAGTACAGCGGCAGAGGTTGCCTGCCAGCCAATACCGCGTCTCTTCCTCGGTCGGGTTCGGGTTTTTCTCCAGCAGAGACTTGGCCGCCACCAGAATGCCCGGCGTGCAGATGCCGCATTGCAGGGCAGCGTATTCGATCATCTTTTTTTGCAGCGGATGCAGAATATCACCGTCGGCAATGCCTTCGACAGTTTCGATCTGCTTACCTTCGGCCTCGACACCCAGCATCAGACATGAACAGACCAGACGGCCATCAACGGTGACCGAGCACGCGCCGCAATCGCCGGTGCCACAGCCCTCTTTCGCGCCTGTCAGGTTCAGCTTGTCGCGCAGACAATCCAGCAGGGTTTCACGCGGGTCACACAGGTATTCGACCGCATCGCCATTCACGGTGGTGGTTACGTGGAGCTTTTTCATGCGTTTTCTCCCTTCGCGCGGGCATAGGCAATTTTCGCGGCGCGCTTTGCCAGAACGCCTGCGACCTCGGTACGGAACGCGATCGTGCCGCGCTTGTCGTCAATCGGGTTACAGGCGGCAGAGGCGGCGGCGGCCAGCGCATCCATGGACGCATCATCCAGCGTGCTGCCGATAATGGCCTTGGCACAGTCTTCGACCAGCAGAACGGTCGGGGCCACTGCGCCCAGCGATACGCGGGCCTCGGTGATGGTGTCGCCGTCAAGACGCAGGTTCACACCAACGCCAACCACCGCGATGTCCATTTCGGTGCGGGGAATAAACCGCAGATAGGCATCGCCGCCGTTTTCACCACGCGCAGGGATATTGAGCGCCGAGATCAGTTCACCTTTGGCCAGCGAGGTTTTGCCGGGGCCGGTCGGAATATCCTCGACCGCGACTTCGCGAGTGCCGTCCCGGCCGGTCACGGTGACGGTCACACCAGCTGCGACCATGGCGGGCACGGAATCAGCCGCAGGTGAGCCGTTACACAGGTTACCAGTCGGTGTTGCACGCCCCTGCACCTGTGTTGATCCGATCAGGTCCATCGCCTCGACCACACCGGGCCAGTCACGACCCAACTCGGGATGCTCGCTCATTTCGGCACCGGTTGCGGCAATTCCCAACGTCCAGCTTCCATCAGCGTTGCGGGTGATGTCGCGTACACCGTTGATTTTCTTGATGTCGATCAGCGTATCAGGCGTCACCAACTCCGAGCGCAGCTGCACCAATACGTCGGTGCCGCCCGCCAGAAAGCGCGTGATGCCCGTCGCATTTGCGGCCAGAGCCGAAGCCTCGGCAAAGCTGGCGGGGCTGTGATAATCCATAATGCTACCTCGCACCTGTTGGTCAGGGATATCTGGGTTCGGGGCGACGTTAATTCACCACCCACCTGACGTCCATGGGCCGAGCGACCAAATTTCACCGTCCAAAGGTCGCTTTCTGACCATGCTTACAGATCGAGCTCGATCACACCATCCGGCTCCGCAGCGCGGCTTTGGCACAGAATCATGGCCCCTTGGCGCTGCTTTTTGGACAGCACGAAATCCCGATGCTCGACCTCGCCCGAAAGGACGCCACATTTGCACACACCACAGATACCATCGGCGCATTTCACATCCACGTGAAAACCCGCTTCGTTCAGAACCTGCGCGGCATCCTTGTCTGAGGGCACCAGCAGCGTCTTCCCTGAATGCGCGAGTTTCAGGGTAAATGGATGATTTTCGTATTCCGGGGTTTCCGGGACCGAGAAATATTCAAGATGTCGCGCCTCTTCGGGGAAACCCTGATGTTCTGCGGCCTGCATGACCCCATCCATGTACCGATCAGGCCCACACGTATAGACGTGCCATCCCTGTTGATACCCCGACAGGATTGCATCCAGATCAGCACGCGTGCCTTCATCCGAGAAATGGTGATGTACGCGATCCGCCCAGGGCATGGCGGCCAGATCATCCAGATACCCCGCCCCGCCCCGTGTGCTGGCCGAATAGTGCAACTCGAAATCCATGCCCAATGCGTGCAGGCGATGAGCAAATGCGATCATCGGAGTGATACCGATACCACCCCCCATCAAAAAGGTTTTGGACGCCTCTTCATCCAGTTCGAAATGGTTGATCGGTTTCGAGATGAAAACCTTGCGCCCTTCGCTGAAAATTCGGTGCAGCAAGGCCGAGCCACCCCGCCCTGCATCCTCGCGCAGAACACCGATCTGATAGGTTCCCCGTTCCGACGGGTCGCCGGACATGGAGTATTGGCGCAGGAACTCTGGCGCGACAAGCACATCCAGATGCGCACCTGCGGACCATTCAGGAAGCGGCGCACCGTCAAGGGAGGAAAACTCATACTTTGTGACATCCGAGGTCATCTTGTCGACCTTGGTCACAGCGACCCGCATCACCGGCGCGTCACCTGCGACCTGATAGCGATGAATGATCGACATATCCCCCGCAGCTTTACGCGCCTTGTACTCTTCGGCTGTCACCAAAGCCTCATAGGCGGCAATTCCTGCCTCGCGATCCATTGCAAACGGATAGGGCCAGGGGTGCGGGGCCAGATAGGCGGGGTAGACCGCCAATGTCTGATCCTCGTATCTAAGGTCCAGTTCCTTTTGCAGATCGCGCCGGTTCAAAGGGTGTGTAGTTGGCCGATACGCCCCGTCGGGCTGCAACTCGATATCCCACCACCATTTCTTGGTGTCGTTCAAACCACCATTGCCAACCGCATCATCCAGCTTGGCCAATACCGGTGCCGCCGAGGGGATGTTCATCGCAGCCCAGCGAAATGGGCGCTCCTTGAAGATACCCTCTAGGTTCCAGGGGCAGGTCTTCATGCACCGCCCGCACATCGCGCCGCCCGGAGTGGTCACGCGATAGGTCGCGCATTTCTGGCTGTCGGATTTCCAGATTTCATAGCCGTTGAACATCAGCTTTGGCCCAGCCGTGATCGCGCCCGATGGGCATTCGCGCGCGCATTTGTTGCAAGATTCGCAAAAGCTTTGCAGACCGAAATCAATGGGCCTGTCATGCGTGATCGGCATATCCGTGGTCACCACGCCTGATTTCAGGCGCGGTCCCAGATAAGGGTTCAGGATCACTTCGCCGATCCGGCTGACCTCGCCCAGACCGGACAGCAACAAAAGCGGAGGTTGCAGAACCTCGCCATCCATCACCGTGTGCGCCTTGGCCTTGTAGCCCAGATTGCGGATCTGCTGTGCAATCACGCCACCCAGCAAAGAAAACCTTAGATAGGCGCGCATCGATTGGGCGACGCTGATCCAGTCATCACCGCTGGCACCCTCCATCGTCTCATATCCCTGATCGATGATCATGCTGACGGCCTGATCATGCGGTGGTACGATTTCTTCGCCTGTCGCGTCATGGGAATACCAGGCCCATTCTGGGCACCGGCTGAGACCCACCGCATCGACCCCAAGAAAATAGGTCGCAGCCTTGATGTTTGCTGCGTTGCGTTGCGCGTCAGATGGCTTGGTCGCGTCAGCACTTTCACCGTCCTGCAACAGTACAAACGCACCCAAAGCACGGCGTTGGGCAAAGCTGGGTGCGGCCTTGCGCACGTAGTACCCGCCTTTCGCGGCGTCCTGCAATGGCTTCCCCATGTCGCCGAACTGGGCGCGGGCGAACATGTCGGCGCGCTTGGGAACGCGGGCAACGTTCTCTTCGTCGATATAGGTTGTCGGGGTGTCGACCCGTTTGAGCTTTTCGAAGGGATGGGCCCCGTCCACATAGCGCCGTTTGGCATAGGCGTCACGGTTGAGGGCGTTCTTGGCAAACCCCGTTCCCAACCACCATGCTGGCCCCTGCGTCTGAAACCAAGGCTGATCGGCCATAGGCTTCAGCGGTTTTTCATGGGCGATCGGCATGTCAGTCGTCACAGCGGCCAAACCAAAGCGCTTGCCCAGCCAGGGCACGACGACCGCTCCATCTTCGACCGAAGCCAACCCGGCGGCCACCGCCAGCTTGCCCAAATCAACGTCGGTCGACATCATGCTGTGCGCCCGCGCGTCAAAGCCCAAAAGGCGGATGTAATTGGCGATGACCACCGCGTTCTCGGTCGCCAGCAGACAGGCACGATGATCCTGCGAGCCGACAATCCAATCAGCGCCGGGTTCGAACGGGTCGGGATTGCGGTTGTGTTCGTAAAGAAAGACAATGCTGTGCCGATGGCTGTCGATCGGCTTGGGCGCGGCCTCCATACTGTCTTTCAGATCAGCCATGATGACGTCGATCCCGGATGCCAGCGTTTTGGTCTGACGTGTGCGCAACGCGTGGGCAAGCCGGTCGATATCGGGATTGCGGCGGGCCTCGGGCAACAGGGCGTCAGATGGCAGCGGTCCGCACCCCAGCATCGACGCATCGTTGAAATAGCCGAACGCTTTAATGTGGTTGGCCCGGTCCTGCGGATTCGATGGAACCTCAGATGCAACCGGGTTCACCATTCCGTCGCGGATGGCGTCCATCATCGCCTGAAACTCACGCATCGCATTGACGATGCTGTCAGGGTGTTCCGGTCGGTGGAAACTCAGCTCGGCCATAGGGGGCACAAGTGACAGATCCGGCATGTCTTCTTGTCGGGCCAAACGCTCCAGCGGGTAGCCGCCCATATGAACGGGCCGGTTTCTGTCCGAGAAAAAGCGGATTCCCATCGCATATCTCCTGTTGATGTCCGTCCCGTACCCCGCCATGGACAGCAAATCCACTCATGGCTAATCATAAATAGTATGAGCAAATTCGATTTCATTGACCTCGACGGCAAGGTTCTACGCACTTTTTTGACGATACTCGAGGAAAGCTCGGTCTCGAAAGCCGCAGATCGGCTGGGGGTTACGCAATCGGCCATCAGCCACACGCTGGCCAAGCTCCGGCTGGTGCTGGGCGATCCGTTGTTTGTCCGGTCCGGTCAGGGCCTGACCCCGACCGAGCGCGCCTTGTCCCTGAAGGAGCCCGCGCAAAAGGTGCTGGACGGAATGCGGGCGCTGACCGACGGCCGACCGTTCGACCCATTGTCGGAACAGATCAACATCCGCATCGCCACCAATGACATGCCACGCGAGCTGATCTTTCCACAGCTGCTGCGTGACACCCGCGCCGAAGGCGTGCGCCTGCGGTTGGAATTCATCCCATCGGGTGTACCCGACCCCGAATTGTTGCGCAGCGACCGGTGCCACTTGATGCTGACCCCGCTACCGCCCGATGGACCAGATATTTTCCAGAAGAGACTGATCGAAAGCCCGCTGATGGTGTTCTACGACGCCACGCAACGCACGCCCCCGGACAGTTGGGAAGACTATTGCCACAGCGACCATGTCGAGGTGCGATTTGCCGATGGCCGAAACGCGCGCGCCGTCATGCGTGGCGTCGATCAAAGCCAGATCAGGCCAGCGGTGGTGACCCTGCCGCATTTCAACGCGATCCCGGCCTTTGTGCAGGGCAGCGACCTGATCTCGACAGATACGGCACTGATGAAACAGGGGCCGTTGGCCGTGCTTGATTGCGCACCGTTACCTTTCGCCTGCCCGCCTGTGTCCATCTATATGGTCTGGCATCAAAGATCGACCAATGACCCCGCCCACCGCTGGTTACGCGGCCGGTTAGAAGCCATCGCAGCGTCCCTTCAGACCTGAGATAGCCGTCAGCTACGCATGACCGGGGCCAGGTTTGGCTACGGGGCGCGGTCACGAGTATTCAACAAAACTGATTGGTCAAACCGCAATTCATTCGCCATCCTGAAACCAAATCAAAACGGAGACGTCAGATGGAGAAAGTAGCACTTATAACAGCAGGCGGCAGCGGCATGGGCGCGGATTCCGCTCGGCGGCTGGCCGCCGACGGTTTCAAGGTCGGGATACTGTCATCCTCGGGCAAGGGCGAAGCGTTGGCGCATGAGTTGGGAGGCGTCGGTGTAACCGGCTCGAACCAGTCTACGGTGGATCTGCAAAAGCTTGTTGATGCGGCCATGGCCCATTGGGGGCGCATTGACGTCCTGGTCAATTCCGCCGGCCACGGCCCCCGTGCCCCGATCCTTGAATTGACGGACGAGGATTGGCACACCGGCATGGACGTCTACTTTATGAACGTGGTCCGCCCCACGCGGCTTGTGACACCGATCATGCAGGCGCAGGGCGGTGGATCGATCATCAATATCTCGACCTTCGCCGCGTTCGAACCTGACCCGGTTTTCCCGACCTCAGGCGTGTTTCGCGCCGGGCTGGCCGCCTTCACCAAACTGTTCTCGGACAAATACGCTGCCGAAAACATCCGCATCAACAACATCCTGCCCGGTTTCATCGACAGCCTGCCCGAAAAAGAAGAATTCCGCGCACGCATTCCCATAGGGCGCTATGGGCGCAGTTATGACGAGGTCGCTTCGGTCGTGGCCCTGCTGGCATCCGAAGGCGGTGGCTACATCACCGGGCAGAATATCCGGGTTGATGGTGGCATCACCCGCTCGGTCTGAATTTCAGAACCGCGCCTTTATCAGATGCGTCAGCGCCGCGCCGGATTCAAAAAAGGCGCGGCGCATGCGCGTCCAGCTTTCGCGATGCTCATGCACCGCAGGAACGGGCAAAAGCGAAGGCTCAGCTGCAATAAGACTTTCGGCCATCATTCGACCGAACACCGTGCCAGGGCCGATACCACGGCCGGAATACCCGTGCGCGGCCAAGGCATTGGGGCCTATCTGCGTGATTTTCGGGATATGGTCCGAGGTCATGGCAATCCGACCGTGCCAACCCTGTTCAAACGGCTGATCGGCAAGCTGAGGATAAAGCTCAGCCAGTTTGCGTCGGACCCATCCGGTATGCGCGCTGCGGCCTGCATTCCCCAGATCGCCCATGCCGCCAATGATCATCCGCCCCGCTTGATCCAGCCGGAAGGACGTCATGATCAGCCCTGTATCCCAACACCCTTCTGCCTGCGGCAGGATGCTGGCGCGCAGATTATGCGACAGCGGGGTTGTTGCGTATTGAAAGTAATAAACGGGAACATAGGCGGGTGCAGTATCCGGCAATCCAAGGTGATAGGCGTTGGTTGCCTGAATGACGGACTTGGCCCTTACAGTCCCGCCCGGTGTGGTCAACACCCATTGCCCACCTTCGTGCCGAAGGGTCTGCACTGGACTTTGTTCATGGATCTGCGCCCCGGCCTGAGACGCGGCACGCGCCAATCCCATGACATAAGCCAAGGGTTGTATGGTTCCTGCGCGAGGGTCGAACAACGCCCCATGGAAAGCATCGCTACCGGTCCGGTCACGGGCCTGATCCACCGACAGCAGCGCTACCGGCGCGCCGGACCCGCTTAGCTGCGCGTGGCGCGTTTGCAGGTTCTTCAGCCCCGCGGCGGAATGCGCGCAATGCAGGGTTCCGTTGCGAATGGGCTCACATGCGATGCCGTGTTCTTCGATCAGGGAAAAAACGTCTGACGGTGCTTTACCCAACAAATCAATCAGCCGATCGCCTGCCTCTGCACCGATATGCGCGCGAATGTCATCCGGTGGCAGCCACAGCCCGGCATTGACCAGACCGACATTGCGCCCCGACCCGCCAAACCCGATCTTCTGCGCTTCAAGCAAACAGACCGAAGCGCCGGTACGGGCTGCCGTCAAGGCAGCTGAACACCCGGTATATCCGCCACCTATGATGGCCAGATCAACCGTTGTATCGCTGCTCAGCGGCAGAGCTGTGACTGCTTCGGTACATGTAGTCCGCCACAGGGTTTGTTCGGGATCGTTCACGTCAGACCTCTGAGTCTTTTCGGCGGATCATCATACCGCTGCACGTCCTTTGCAAGTGGGCAACTGCGGTCGGGTCAGCAACGAAAAAACCCCGCAAGCACGGGCCTGCGAGGTCCAAAAGAAGCGAATAGTCCGTCAGGGATGATGACATCAGGCAAGAGGCCGCCCGGATACCTTCAGACGTCGAGCGACCGTGCAATCAGCTCTTTCATAACCTCGTTGGTGCCGCCGTAAATCATCTGCACGCGCGCGTCTGCGTAGAGGCGGGCAATTGGATATTCCATCATAAAACCGTAGCCGCCGAACAGCTGCAGGCATTCGTGCATGATTTCGTTCTGCACCTCCGAGCCCCAGTATTTGGCCATCGAGGCGGTTGCCGCGTCCAGTTCGCCTGCCTCCAGCTTACCGATACAGTCATTGACGAAACTGCGCAGAACCTCGGCCTTGGTCTTGCATTCTGCAAGCTTGAAACGCGTGTTCTGGAAATCCATTACCCGCTGACCGAACGCTTTGCGCTCCTGCACGTACTTTACCGTTTCGGCAATGGCAAAATCGATCGAACCCAACGCCATGATCGCGATATTCAGCCGTTCCCATGGCAGTTGCTTCATCAGCTGATAAAACCCCTGACCTTCCTCAGCCCCCAGCAGGTTCGTCATCGGAACTTTGACATCTTCGAAAAACAGTTCGGCCGTGTCGTTGCCCTTCATCCCCAGTTTCTTGAGGTTGCGCCCCCTGCGAAACCCCTCGGCCCCCTCGGTTTCGACCACGATCAATGACACACCCCGCGCGCCCTCGGACTTGTCAGTCTTGGCGGCCACGATGATCAGATCAGCCGTCTGGCCATTCGTGATGAAAATTTTCGAGCCATTCAGCCGGTAGGAGTTTCCGTCTTTCTCGGCTGTTGTGCGCACAGCCTGAACATCCGAGCCGGTGCTGGGTTCCGTCATGGCAAGTGCGCCGACCATTTCGCCCGAAGCCAGTTTGGGCAGCCATTTCCGTTTCTGATCTTCGCTGCCATAGGCGGTAAGATAATGGGTCACGATCGACTGAATACCATAGCCCCAGCCAGCGTCGCCCCGTGCGCCCTGTTCGTACGCGGTGATGGCGTCAAAGCCCATACCGCCGCCGACACCGCCATATTCTTCGGGGATTGCACCAGCCATCAGGCCGGTTTCACCCGCTTTGCGCCAGAAGTCGCGATCAACGGCCCCGTTTTCAACCCAGGTTTCGATATTCGGTGACAGTTCGTCATCCATGAACCGGCCAGCCATATCTGCAAACATGCGGTGTTCGTCGGTGACCCATGCTGCGGTCGAAGTGAAAAGTGACATCAAAGGCTCTCCAAACTGTCTTTCGCAAAAGCCTAGCGGTCCGCCCGATTCCCGCCAATCCATGTGACGCGGCGTTCCGACTTCGAACAACGCAACGTTTCTATGCTAGGTAACTTAAGAGAACCTGTTTGTTTCTTAGGAAATTAAGTCAGCGCCAATGCCAGCAATTGCTGTGCCGCATCCCTGGCGTCTTCCGCAGGATCACAATTCTTGAGCAAAACCGCAGACACGATTGCCCCTTCCTGCAACAACACGATCTGGCTGGCGAGTTTCTGAGGATCACGCGCACCAGCCTGTTCGGCGACGGACGTGAAATGCTCCAGCAACAGCTGTTTATGTTCGGCTGCCTGCACATGGATCGGATGATCTGTTTCCTGATATTCAGCCCCGGCCTTGATGAACATGCAGCCTCGGAACCCATCTTCCTCGAACCATTCCTTCAAGGCATCAAAGCTAGCGATGAGTTGCCCGGCCGGTGTTTCTGCCATCTCTTCGATGCGCCGATAGAACCACTCGCGAAAATTCTCATCCCGCAGACGCAGAGCGGCTACAATCAGGTCTTCTTTAGTGCGGAAATGTTTGTACATCGACGTTTTCGAAACGCCCGTTTCCGCCACCAGCTTGTCCATGCCGGTCGCGTGAAACCCGTCGCGGTAAAAAACCTTCAGGGCTTTGCTGACAAGTTCATCCCGTTTGTTTGGACGCATGATTCGGCTCCATGGTGTACCGTTCTGTACATATTGCCCCGAAACATGAAGTACAACCGGCCTCACACAAAGCATTGTTTTCATTAGAACTCACGACTCGCCCTGAACCGCGCGAAAAATTTTCTGCTTTCCCCCTTGCAAAAGTTAACAGATCGGTACACTTTATTGCAAAGTTAACCGATCAGTACACCAGAGGATTTGACCGATGAAACGTCGCGCCAGCATTTTCCCCCCTCAGTACGTTCCATTTCTTCTGACACTGGCCATTCTTGCCGCTTCTCTGACCTGAAAGCCCCCTGCACCATGTCTCGACCCCCTCTTCCCCCGTTCACGTTGGAAACTGCCACGCAAAAAGTGCGCATGGCAGAGAATGCCTGGAACAGCCGCGATCCCGACCGCGTCACCCCCGCATACACAGATGACAGTCAGTGGCGGAACCGGGCGGAATTTCTGTCAGGGCATGACGAAATTCACGCCTTCCTAAGCCGTAAATGGCACAAGGAACTGGAGTATCGGCTGATCAAGGAACTCTGGGCCTTTACCGGTAATCGCATCGCTGTGCGTTACGCTTACGAGTGGCACGACGATAGCGGTCAGTGGTTCCGGTCATATGGCAACGAGAATTGGGAATTTGCCGAAGACGGACGCATGTCGCATCGGCATGCCTCGCTGAACGATCACCCCATAGCCGAAAGCGACCGCTTGTTTCATTGGCCATTGGGTGAACGCCCCGATGACCATCTCGGGCTTTCTGATCTGGGTCTTTGAAAGGACTTACCGTGCCGCGTGCGTTTTCCGAACTGACCTTCACCCCCACCGTCCGTGCCCATCAGGAGCGGATGGGATCGGCAAAAACCTATGCCAAATTCATTGAAGGTGGCCCGCAACAGGGCCATCTGATCGGCGAGCCGGAAAATCAGTTCATACAGGCGCGTGACGGGTTTTATCAATCCTCGGTGTCTGAAACAGGCTGGCCATATGTACAGTATCGCGGCGGGCCGATTGGGTTTCTGAAAGTACTGGGGCCGCAAACCATCGGATATGCCGATTTTTCGGGCAACAAACAGTATATCTCGCGCGGGAATCTGGACGGCAACGATCGGGTCGCGATGATCCTGATGGATTATGCCAATCAACGCCGTTTGAAGATCCTGGGGCGTGTCGAGTTCACGGAAGGTCAAGCAGCGGCAGCCAGCTTGTATCCAGAAGGTTCCGAGGCCCCTGCAGAACGGGCTGCAATCATACGTGTTGAGGCGCTTGACTGGAACTGCCCGCGCCACATCACATCGCGTTTCACCGAAGCCGAACTGCGCCCGCATCTGAACAGTCTGGGCCAGCAAATGGCGCAGTTGCAGGCCGAAAATGAAAGGCTGAAACAAGAGCTATCAAAGCTCTCGTGACGCGCAAGACACCGCAAATATTGTTAAGTAAAAACAGGGAATAAGCCAATGGTTCGTTCGGTCTTTCAGCTTTCTGCGGCCTGCCTTGCCGGAGCAGCACTGATCCTTATGATCATGATGTTCGGTTTTTTTGCCTCACCCAGCGCCGTCCGAACGTCACCACCTTCTGTGTTCAGCACCATCCTGTTCAACCATTTGCAGCAATAGCAATGCCGCGCGTTCAACCGCGACTGGCCTGAACCATCGCTTCGATACCGGCTGCACAAAAATCGATCAGGCGTTCCACCTCTGACACTCCGCCGCCGTGCGACAGGGCCCCGACCCGCCAGCCACTGTTGAGATGCGCCAGCATTGCCGAAACTGAATAGACCTGGCCGCTGGCCAGCAGCGCAGGGTCAACATCCGGATAAAGCGCAGCGATTTCGTCGATAAAAAGCCGGGCGGTCGGGTCGAAACACTCAGCCGCGATATCGCGCCAGCGGGGATCGACCGAGACATGCGCCACAAGGCGCCCATACGCCATCCATCCCGAACCGCCTGTTTCTGCCAGTTCCACGTAAGGCCGGATAAAACTGTCCAGAATGCTGCGCAATGTCAGCGGGCCCGCTTTTCTTGCCTTGGCCAGCGCATCGGTTCTGATTTGTGCCAGCTTGCCCGCACGACGTTCGATCGCTCGAAAAAACAGCTCCTCCTTGCTGCCGCCGTGGTGATGAACAAGGCCAACCTGAACGCCTGCAAGCGCAGCGATATCGCGGATTGACGCGCCTTCGAATCCGCGTTCGGCAAAGACGGATTCGGCCGCATTCATGATCCGCGCTTTGGTTTCCAAAGACCGCTTGGACGGTGCCCTTTGTCTTGGTTTTTCTACGTTTTTCAGCGTCATGAAATTCATCTTGCCTTATTTTGGACGATCGTTCAATTTAAACCTCACGAACTTTGGGAGGGTTCATGACAGAAACGCGCGACGCATTCGCCCTGATCGGGGCGGGGCCAATGGGTTTGGCCGCGGCCAAGGTGCTGAAAGAACAAGGGATCGCATTTCAGGGGTTTGAATTGCATTCGGATGTGGGCGGTCTGTGGGACATCGATGCCCCAAGATCAACCATGTACGAGTCGGCGCACCTGATCTCGTCCAAGCGCATGACCGAATTTGCGGATTTCCCCATGGATGACGCGGTTGCCGAGTACCCCTCGCACCGGGCGATGCGTGACTATTTCCGCGCATTTGCAGATCGTTTTGAGTTGCGTGATAATTTCAAGTTCAACGCGGAAGTCACTCAGATCACTCCGCTGGGCAATCCGGGTGACGGTTGGCGCGTGAGCTGGCGGGATGAGGATGGCGACCATCAGGCCGAGTATGCCGGCGTACTCATTGCGAACGGCACCCTGTCGGAACCGAATGTACCCAGCTTTCCGGGTACGTTTGACGGCGAGTTGATCCATGCCTCGCAATATCGGTACCCAAGCCAATTCGACGGCAAGCGTGTGCTGGTCGTGGGCGCAGGCAATTCCGGCTGCGACATCGCAGTCGACGCCATCCATCACGCGAAACGCTGCGATCTGTCGATGCGGCGCGGGTATTATTTTGTCCCGAAATATGTCTTTGGCAAACCCGCTGACACAATGGGCGGAAAGATCCGTCTGCCGATGTGGCTGAAGCGTAAGGTCGACAGCCTGATCCTTGGCTGGTTTGTCGGTGATCCGCAGAAATACGGCTTTCCCAAACCGGATTACAAGCTGTACGAAAGTCACCCCGTGGTGAATTCACTGGTTCTGTATCACGCAGGTCATGGCGATCTGAGCATTCGCCCGGATATCGACCGGCTGGAAGGCCACACCGTTCATTTCAAGGATGGCTCCTGCGACGACTATGACATGATCCTCGCCGCGACCGGATACAAACTGCACTACCCGTTTATCGACAAGGACCTGCTGAACTGGCGCGGCGATGCCCCGCATCTGTATCTGAACACGATACATCCCGAACGGGACGATCTGTTCGTGCTGGGCATGGTCGAGGCCACGGGCCTGGGCTGGCAAGGCAGGCACGAGCAGGCCGAGATGGTGGCGCGCTACATCAAGGGGCTTCGACACGGCTGCCCCGTGGCAGCCGATCTGCACGAAGAAAAGCAAAAAGACTATACGCGCGCCACCGGAGGTATGAACTATATCGACCTGCCCCGCATGGCCTATTACGTGGACAAGAATACCTACAGAAAGGCTGTCACCGGCTGGATCGACCGGCTGCGGAAGGCCGCCGCATGATTGGTATTGACCAGATCACACTGAATTTCAGTCCGGCGTCTCTGACGCTGTTGAATGCTATTCTGGCAATCGTGATGTTCTCGATTGCCATCGACCTGACGCCTCGGGATTTTGACCGGTTAAGGCGCGCACCCAAACCTGTGATTGTCGGATTGTTTTCACAACTCGTCGTCCTGCCAGCACTGACCTTTGTGATGGTGTGGATTGCAGCACCGCAACCATCAATTGCGCTTGGCCTGATCCTTGTGGCGGCTTGCCCAGGGGGCAATATCTCGAACTTCATTACCCACCGCGCGGGCGGAAATGCAGCGCTTTCGGTGTCGATGACAGCCTTCGCCACCATCTGTGCGATCTTTATGACACCTTTCAATATTGCGCTTTGGGGCGGGCTTTACCAACCAACCCGCGCAATCCTGCAACAGACCCAGATCGACCCAATGCAGATCGCGATCCTGGTCGGTCTGATGCTGATCCTGCCGTTGGTTCTGGGAATTACGCTGAATCAACGCCTCCCCGCCTTGACGGCACGTTTACGCGCACCGCTGCAACTTCTGTCGATGGGTATCTTTGCTGGGTTTATCGTACTTGCTCTGGCTGCCAACTGGGGGTTTTTCCTTGGGTTTGCCGGGGCTGTTGCCGGGCTTGTGATCCTTCACAACGCCCTGGCGCTGGGGGGCGGTTGGGTTGTGGCCACTCTGACCCGGCTGTCCCCCTTTGATCGCCGCGCCATCACCATTGAGACAGGAATTCAGAACTCCGGACTTGGGCTCGTCCTGATCTTTGCATTCTTCAACGGTCTGGGCGGCATGGCCGTGGTCGCTGCATTCTGGGGAGTATGGCACGCTATCTCGGGCCTGGCTTTGGCGTCGGTCATGGCGCGAACCGAGGCTGCGCGATGACCCGCATCCTGATAACCGGCGCTGCCGGGATGGTCGGGCAAGCGCTGTTACCCGAACTTGTGGGGCACAAGGTCTTTGCAACCGATTTGAAACGCCCGGATAACCTGCCGGAAGACGTCTCATTTTTGACCATGGATGTTACAACCGACGCTCCTGCACGTGTGATTGGCAATGTGAAACCGGATGTGATCGTGCATCTGGCTTCTGTCGTGACGCCGCCACCGAAGATGGGGCGCGCGACAGCCTATGCTGTCGATGTCGAAGGCACGCGCAATGTGGTGAATGCCGCTATCGCAAACGGGGTGCGCAGATTGGTCGTTACGTCTTCCGGTGCCGCTTATGGATATCATGCAGACAGTCCTGTGCCGTTGCGCGAAGACGACCCATTGCGCGGCAACCCCGAGTTTCCCTATTCAGATCACAAGCGTCAGGTCGAAGAGATTTTGGCCGAAGCCCGCAGTACCGCCCCGGATCTTGAGCAGGTTGTTCTGCGCGTTGGAACGGTTCTGGGGGCTGGAACCGAAAACCAGATCACCGCCCTGTTTCGCAAACCCCGTTTGCTGGCGGTGTCCGGCAGCGAAAGCCCGTTTGTCTTTATCTGGACCCAGGATCTGGCACGCATCCTTCAGCGCGCAGCAACCGACGGGCCAGCCGGGATATACAACGTCGCCGGTGACGGAACGATGGGCGTGACCGACTTGGCCTACGCTATGGGAAAACCGGTTCTGCGTCTGCCCGCATGGGTGCTGAAAGCGGCCCTAGCCCTGGCGCGCCCACTGGGTTTATCTCGCTATGGGCCGGAACAGGTACGGTTCCTTCAATATCGGCCAGTTCTGGATAATTCCGCCCTGAAATCTGAATTCGGCTATGTGCCCGAAAAATCCAGCGCCGAGGTTTTTGCGCTCTGGCAACGGCAGGCCGGGTTATGAAGACCGCGGTCATCTCTGGCGGTGCGGGCGGTTTGGGACAAGCTTTGAGCCGTGCACTGCAAGCCCATGGGTGGCGGGTGGTGCTGTTGGACCTTGATGTGTCCGGTCTGCAAACAGAACCGAACCAACTGCCAATTGCTTGTGATCTGACTGACCCCGAACAGCTTGCCAACGCGGCTCAAAGGGCGATCACGTCAAGCGACAGTATTGATCTGGTCATCTACAACGCCGGGATTACTCAAATTCGGGGGTTTGATCAGGCTGACGCGGCCAGTCACCGTGCATTGTTCGAAGTCAACTATTTCGCAGCCGTTGAAATGGCCCGCGTATTCTTGCAGCCTCTCCGCGCGTCAAAGGGAACGCATCTGGCTATCTCGTCGGTGGCTGGTTTCGCTCCGCTCTGCCATCGCACGGCTTATGCTGCCTCGAAACACGCGCTTGAGGGTTTTTTCAAATCGCTTCGATCCGAAGAAAAGCCACATGGCGTTCAGGTTCAGATTGCAGCGCCGTCTTTTGTGGCCACCAACCCCGGCAACGCAATGGAGCAACCCGATGGAACCGCGCGCCCCGGATCGGCCAAGGACGGAATGGACGAAATGAGCCCCGAGAGTGCCGCCATGGCGATCCTGCGCGGACTGGACAAATCGCAGCCCATGATCCCGGTCGGTCGCGTTGCACACATATCGTGGTGGCTCAACCGACTGTCACCACGCCTGTATCAGCGCTTAATGGAGCGTAACATGCGCGGGCCGGGATCGTAGAATTTTGCCGCGACCCCCTTGACCTTCCTGTCACTGGAACCCCCATCTGGAGGGCAGAAAACCACTTGGGATGAGTCGCATGGCGCAAGAAGCACTGACGGAACTGAAAATCACCGGCATGGGATGCGCATCCTGTGTGGGCCGTGTCGAGGCTGCACTGCGTGATGTGTCTGGTGTTGATGCGGCCTCGGTCAATTTCGCGACCAAAACAGCGCAGGTGGCATTTGACGGGCCGGTCTCGGCACTGACAGCGGCGCTGGATGCAGCTGGCTATCCGGCTGAAACAAGTCATGCAGATCTGAGCATCGAGGGCATGAACTGCGCATCCTGCGTTGGCAAGATCGAGCGCGCGTTGGCATCCACCGCTGGTGTGATCGAAGCACAGGTCAATCTGGCAACTCGAACGGCCACGGTAACTTATGCTATAGCGGCAACTACACCCGAGGCGCTGGCTCAGGTTGTTACCGAAATTGGATACCCCGCGCGTATCCAAGGCGTTGCGGAACCAGAAAGCCGGGAAAACGATGAAATTCAGCGGCTGGTCCGTTCCACAATACTGGCAGCGGCACTAGCCCTGCCCGTATTCATTCTTGAGATGGGCGGGCACATGATCCCCGTCTTCCACCATTGGATACAGGCGACCATTGGAACGCAGACGAGCCATCTGATTCAGTTTGCCCTGACCTCGGCTTTGCTGATCGGACCGGGCCGAGTGTTTTACCGCAAAGGTATCCCGTCGCTGTTGCAGGGCACGCCGGACATGAACGCGTTGGTAGCGCTTGGGACCGGCGCGGCTTATCTGTACTCGGTCACGGCCACATTCGCGCCCGGCCTGCTGCCGCAAGGTACAGCCAATGTCTATTTCGAAGCGGCCGCGGTGATCGTGGTTCTGATCCTTCTCGGCCGGCTGATGGAGGCGCGTGCCAAAGGCAAAACAGGGGCTGCGATCCGAAAACTGGTGGGTCTGCAACCAAAAACCGCGCGGGTCGAACTGGACGGACAGATACAGGACCGGCCAATCGCCGAAATCGTTGTCGGAGATATCCTGCACATCCGCCCCGGCGAGCGTGTGCCGGTAGATGCCGAAGTGCTTGAAGGCACCTCTTACGTCGATGAAAGCATGATCACGGGCGAACCAGTGCCTGTTGGCAAGTCGGCAGGCGCGCCTGTTGTCGGTGGTACTGTCAATGGCACCGGCGCATTACGGGTAAGCGCCACCCGCGTCGGCGGCGACACGGCTCTGGCACAGATCATTCGTATGGTGCAGCAGGCGCAGGGCGCGAAGCTGCCGATCCAGGGCCTGGTGGATCGGATCACCTATCGCTTTGTTCCTGCGGTCATCGCTGTTGCGGTGATCACTGTCGCGCTCTGGCTGATCTTCGGCCCCAGCCCGGCCCTTCCCCTGGCGCTTGTCGCGGGTGTTTCAGTTCTGATCATCGCCTGCCCCTGCGCCATGGGGCTGGCGACCCCAACTTCGATCATGGTGGGTACCGGACGTGCGGCAGAACTGGGGGTGTTGTTCCGCAAGGGTGATGCGTTGCAACAGCTTCAGCAGGCGCGCGTCATCGCGTTGGACAAGACCGGAACCCTGACGCTGGGACGCCCCGAACTGGACAGCGTGACAACGGCGAAGGGGTTTGACCGGGAGGAGGTTCTGCGACTGGCCGCAGCCCTTGAGGCGCGGTCGGAACACCCGATCGCATCCGCCATCACCCGCGCGGGGCCCGCGACACTGCCAGAGGCATCGGATGTCCGTTCGCTTACCGGGCTTGGCCTGCAAGGGTTGGTCGAAGGCCGCGACGTGTTGATCGGGTCGCACCGACTGATGCAGCAGCGTGGGATCACCCTTGGAGCCCTGGCGGATGAGGCCGAAGCCCGTGCCGCCCAAGGGGCAACCCCTCTGTTCGTCGCTCTGGATGGGCAGACGGCGGCCACGTTGTCCGTTTCCGACCCGATCAAGCCCGGCACAGTGGAGGGGCTGCAACGGTTGCACCAGATGGGTTTGACCGTGGCCATGATCACCGGTGACAACGCGCGCACGGCGCAGGCTCTGGCCGACCGGCTGGGGATTGATCATGTCACTGCCGAGGTACTTCCCGATGGCAAGGTAGACGCAATCACGGCCTTGCGGGACCGGTTCGGAGTGCTGGCCTTTGTCGGTGACGGGATCAACGACGCCCCCGCTCTGGCGGCGGCTGATATCGGCATCGCCATCGGAACCGGCACGGATGTAGCCATCGAAACAGCCGACGTTGTCCTCATGTCTGGTGATCTGCGTGGCGTCGCAAATGCGACCGAGATCAGTCGCCGGACAATGAAGAATATTCGCCAGAATTTGGGCTGGGCCTTTGGATACAATGTCCTTCTGATACCGGTGGCTGCCGGTGCGCTGTACCCGTTTGGCGGCTATCTGCTGTCCCCTGCACTGGCAGCTGGCGCAATGGCACTGTCGAGCGTTTTTGTGGTCTCAAACGCGCTGCGCCTGCGCCGTATTCGCGCCAGCGTGCCGGAAACATCAGGCAAGGCCACCAAAGAGGTGCACGCATGAACATCGGAGATGTTTCCGCCCGCACCGGCCTGCCCGCCAAGACGATCCGGTATTATGAGGACATCAACCTGATCAAACCGATGCGCGACGACAATGGCTATCGCCGGTTTCGCGACCAGGACGTACATAAGCTGAATTTTCTGGGCCGCGCCCGGGCGCTTGGGTTCACCATCGAGGATTGCCGGACCCTGCTGGCGCTCTACGAAGATGAAACCCGTGCCAGTGCCGACGTGAAACAAGTTGCACGCGACCATCTTGTTCAGATCGAAACCAAGATTGCAGACCTGAACGCCATGCGCGATACGCTAAGCCACCTGATCGACGCCTGCGCCGGGGACGACCGGCCCGATTGCCCAATCCTGCGGGATCTGGGTGGGAAAGGCTGACTTGGGGTTGCCCTTTGGGCGCAGCTTTGCTTTGTCTTCGCCAGAGATTTTGGTCAGGCCTGTTTCGCGGAAGCCGACCGAACAGCGGAGAGGATCACAAAATGGCAAAAGTCGCGTTCCTTGGCCTTGGTGTCATGGGCTATCCCATGGCCGGACATCTGCAAGCCGCAGGCCATGACGTCACCGTTTACAACCGTACGACCACCAAGGCCGAGGCCTGGGTCGCGCAGCATGGCGGCGCGATGGCAGCCACTCCGAAAGACGCCGTAAAGGATGCTGAGTTTGTCATGGCCTGCGTCGGCAATGACGACGACTTGCGCATGGTTTGCACCGGTGAGGATGGCGCGTTTCAGGGAATGTCCAACGGGGCCATTTTTGTTGACCACACGACGGTTTCAGCAAAGGTCACACGCGAGCTTTACGCTGCTGGCCTATCTCAGGGTATCGCTTTTGTGGACGCCCCGGTTTCGGGCGGTCAGGCAGGCGCTGAAAACGGCGTTCTCTCAATTATGTGTGGCGGCGACCAGACAGCTTATGATGCGGCTGAGCCGGTTATGAACGTCTATTCCAAAATCTGCCGTCGCCTCGGAGCCAGCGGCGCGGGCCAGATGACCAAGATGTGCAACCAGATCGCGATTGCCGGTCTGGTTCAGGGTCTCAGTGAAGCATTGCACTTTGCCGAAAAAGCGGGCTTAGACGGAAAGGCTGTTGTTGAGGTGATCAGCCAGGGTGCGGCAGGCAGCTGGCAGATGGCAAACCGGTATGAAACCATGCTGAATGATCAATTCGAACATGGCTTTGCTGTCGACTGGATGCGCAAGGATCTGGGGATTTGTCTGGATACCGCCAATGAGACCGGTGCGTCTCTGCCGGTGACCGCTCTGGTCGATCAGTTCTACAAGGACGTGCAGAAACTGGGCGGCGGGCGATGGGATACCTCATCGCTGTTCAAACGTTTGCGTGCCTTGGATTGAGGGGTCAGGGGGCTGTCTGCCCCCTCTTGTCCCTTTGGGCCAATTCACCCCCGAGGATATTTTCGGCCAGATGAAGAGGGTCCCGGATGAGCGGGACGGAGAAAGACATGAGCGACTTGGTGAACTTCTGGGCGGACGCGCTGCGCCAAAACTGGGGGCTGGACGCACGGTTGACCCGGCTGGATGGCGAATATGATCTGAACTTTCTGGCGCAGGCCACAAATGGCCAAGACTATGTGCTGAAAGTCATGCGCGCGGGGTGCGAAGCGGGTCTGGTAGATCTTCAGATCGAAGCGCTTGCGCATATCGCCTCGGAAGCACCGGGGTTGCCGTTTCCCAAGGTATTCCCGTCGTTGAACGGCGCGACGCTGCCGGAAATTTCCGATTCCGATGGGAAGTTACGGCTGGTGTGGTTGCTGGAACGCCTGCCTGGACGCTGTTATGCAAAAGCGAACCCGAAATCCGAAGAACTGATCCTGAAATTGGGTCGTGTTCTGGGCGCAACGGATCGCGCGCTGGAGGGGTTTCAACATGAAGCTTTGCACCGCCCCGATTTCAAATGGGACCTGACGCAAGCGGGTTGGATCAGTGACAAGCTGGGTGCCATCAGCGATCCCACACGTCAGGCGTTGCTTCGGGATATCTGCAACGGGTTCGTGGCGATCGCGGATAGGCTGGGGCGCCTGCCGCAACAGGCCATTCACAACGACGCCAATGACTATAACATCCTGGTTGAAGGCGAATTGGGTGAGCGGAAGCAGGTTTCCGGCCTGATTGATCTGGGTGACATGTGTGCAGCACCGCGCGTCTGCGATCTTGCAATCGCCGGAGCCTATGTCGTTTTGGATCATGCCAGACCCGAGCGGGCATTAACTGCTCTCGTGCGGGGATACCATGCCGCAAACCGGCTGCAAGCCGAGGAGATCGACCTGATCTGGCCTCTGCTGCGGATGCGACTGGCAGTATCTGTCCTCAACTCAACCCTGATGGCGGTCGAAAACCCGGACGACCCATATGTGACAATCTCGCAGGCACCGGCGTGGCGGTTTCTTGAGAATGCATCCGTCAATGGCGGACTGATGTCTGCGCGTCTTCGGGCTGCGTGCGGGCTGCCGGTCGTGGACGGCGCAGAACGCATCCATGCGTATCTGCAAGAACATCGCGGACGGTTTTCCCAGATGTTCGATCAGGACCTAAACGATACTCCGATGGGTTCATTGTCAGTCGAGAATTGCGTGTGGCCTCAGAACCCTTTCCACATGCCATTGGCCGAGGCCGCACGTGTTGGCGAAGAATACGGTGAGGGGCTGTGGCTGGGCTATTACAACGAACCTCGCCTGATCTATGCCGAACCGGGGTTTCGCAAAGGGCCTTGGAAAGCCTCAGATCGGCGAACAGTGCATCTGGCGGTGGATGTGTTTGCACCCGCCGGGACGGTGCTGCACGCGCCAATGAGCGGGCGGGTCGAGGTGATCGAGAACCGAGATCGACACCTCGATTACGGCGGGGTGATTATCCTGCACCATGAAACTCCCGAGGGCGAACCGTTCTATACACTCTACGGTCATCTGGACCCGGAATGCTGTGACCGGTTGAAACCCGGTGATCCGGTGGCACAGGGGGCGGCGTTCGCCCGGTTGGGCGACGCCAGCCAGAATGGCGGATGGGCCCCGCATGTGCATTTCCAGCTGGCGCTGACAACCAATGGCATGGAGGCGGATTGGCCCGGTGTCGGCGACCCGGATGAGATGGAGCTATGGCACGCGGTCTGCCCGAACCCGGCGGCCTTACTGAACCTGCCGGATGACAAGGTGCTTTACCAACCCACCGACAAGCAGGCGATCCTGCAAGGCCGCCGCGATCACTTTGGCGGCAACCTGTCACTGACTTATGATGACCCTGTCATGCTGGTACGCGGGTGGAAACATCACCTGATTGACGAATGGGGCCGCCCCTATCTGGACGCCTATAACAACGTCCCGCACGTAGGTCATGCGCATCCGCGTATTCAGGCCGTGGCAGCGGACCAGTTGAAGCGGATGAACTCGAATACACGGTACCTGCATCCGGCACAGACAGCTTTTGCCGACAAGATCCTGTCTAAACTGCCCGATCACTTCGAGGTCTGTTTCTTCGTCAATTCCGGAACTGAAGCCAACGAACTGGCCCTGCGGCTTGCCCGCGCCCATACCGGGGCCAAAGGGATCGTGACGCCAGACCATGGCTATCACGGCAATACGAATGCGGCTGTGGCGATCTCGGCCTACAAGTTCAACAAACCGGGCGGCATCGGGAAAGCCGACTGGGTTGAACTGGTTGAGGTTGCTGATGACTATCGCGGGTCATTCAAGCGTGACGATGCGGATCGGGCGCAGAAATTTGCTGATCTTGTGGACCCGGCCATTGCGGCTTTGCAGGACCGGGGTCAGGGTCTGGCCGGGTTCATCGCCGAAACTTTCCCGTCTGTCGGTGGACAGATTATTCCGCCCAAGGGCTACCTGCCTGCGGTTTATGAAAAAATCCGCGCCGCCGGGGGTGTCTGCATTGCAGATGAGGTACAGACCGGTCTGGGTCGCCTGGGTGAATATTACTTTGGCTTTGAGCATCAAGGCGCGCTTCCCGATATCGTGGTGATGGGTAAACCCATTGGTAACGGGCACCCTCTGGGCGTTTTGGTTACGACGCGGGCGATTGCCGACAGCTTTAACAACGGGATCGAGTTCTTCTCGACCTTTGGCGGATCGACTCTGTCTTGCCGGATCGGCAAGGAAGTATTGGACATCGTCGATGACGAAGGCCTGCAGGACAATGCCCGCCTGATGGGTGAGCGCCTGATGGCGGGGCTGCGCCGGATCGAAGGCGACTTTGGTTGCGTTGGCGACGTGCGGGGTATGGGACTGTTTCTGGGTGTTGAGCTGATCAATCCTGACGGAAGCGAAGGCAGCGAAATTTGCAGCTATGTCAAAAACCGGATGCGCGATCACCGTATTCTGATCGGCAGCGAGGGACCAAAGGACAACATTCTGAAAATCCGCCCCCCGCTGACGATTGAGGCCGAGGATGTGGACATGATCCTGTGGGCCCTAAGGGACGTGCTGTCCGAGATCGGTGACTTCACCCCTGCCCCGGTTTGCGATCACGACCATCACCACGCGGGATGTGGGTGCTGCTGAAGGATAAACCCCGGTGCATTGCCGGGGTTTGACCGACCCGCAAGCACAGTCAATGCAAAACGGCAGAGAGGGTATCGTGGCCTGTTGTCGGAACCCCATTTCCCGTTGTCATACGCCGGAGCGTCAGGCCCAGTTCCTCCGACAAGGATGCCAGAGCAGGCGCAAAATCCGGGCGCACGATCAGTGACGCCATCATCATCGCGTCTTCGCGTGCCCCTTCGGATGCGGCGGCAACCATTTGGGCAAAACAATTCTCATCCGCGCCCAGACATGCACAACCCATACCGTGCCTGATTAACGGGCGTCGACAGTGCGTTGCGCAAAGAGAACACAGACGATCCAGCGTCAGCATGGCGGCACGCCCATAATCTGATCCCAGCGCTATGCAAAAATCGCTCGCAACTTCAGCGCGACCACTTTCGCCCTGGCTCCACATCCGCAGATACATCACCGCACCCGCTTCGACTGGATCAAGGTCCGCCAGACGGCCGACCGCGGCACCGCCGCGCATTGAATGCGCGCTCATTTCGTCAGGATCAGTTTACCTGCTCGGGTGATGCGCAGGGTATACAATTGGTCGCCCAACTCGATATGGGCCAGGTGGCCACCCTTGGTCAAATCCTCGGCCTTGTGCGCAGGCAGCATCGAGACAGCATAACCTTGGGTTGGGGTCGGGTTCTGTACGTTCATCGGGGCGTCTCCAGAGCGAGTGGGTATGGTGCCATACCTGTTGCGTTTCGTTTTATCTGGCTGACCCGAGAGGGCTGGCTTCCTGTTTCTGACATTAAATCTGATTATTTTAGTAAGGAATGTCAAGCGCTGTTTCAAATCAGGCGTCATTGAGCCGATTGCGCCCCTGAAAACGACGAGATAAGACTTGAGACAGGTATTGAAAGGCAAGCAAAACGTGACCGCAGCAGTTGTTTTTGATCTGGATGGAACGTTGGTCGACAGCGTCGGGGACCTGGCAGCAGCGGCCAATAAAACGCTGAATGGCGTCGGTCACGATCCTGTACCCGTTGATGTGATCAGAGGGTTTGTTGGCAATGGCCTTCCCAAACTGGTCGAGCGTTTGATGCGACACTGTGATTTGCCCATGGACCGCCACACGGAACTGACGCAACAGACACTGAAACACTACAATGCGGCGGTCAGTGCAACGACAATGCCTTATCCCGGGGTTCTGGAGGCCCTGGAAACACTGAAACAGATGGGGTGCGTTCTTGGTATCTGCACCAACAAACCCGAAGCACCCGCACGTCACGTGCTGGAGGCGCTCAACCTATCCCGGTTCTTCGACGTTGTTTTCGGCGGTGATACATTGCCAATTCGCAAACCGGATCCGGGCCACCTGCTGGAAAGCTTCAAAGCACTTGGGACCTCGGACACACGCTTGTATGTCGGCGACAGCGAGGTCGACGCAGAAACAGCTGTAAACGCCAAGATACCGTTTCTGCTGTTCACGGAAGGGTACCGCAAAACCCCGGTGGCCAATATACCGCACACCGTTGCTTACAGTGCGTCTGAAACACTGCCGACACTCGTGGCCAAATTGATCCAAAACTAAGTACGTTCACACGATGTCAGTTTTCAAACGAGTGATTTGGGCCTTCGCGACCCCCTAAAAGTTAAGAGGGGCCGGCCGAGGGGGTGTGACCAGCCCCTCATCGGGGAAAGTATATACCGTGTTTGTGTGTGGTAAGTACGGTAGGTCATGTTTACCCCTGATCGGCAGTTTGCGAAATTGGGGGATTCCCGTAGTTCGGCGAAAATAACTTAAAAACTGGGAAAAACAGCAAATCAGGCCACCCAATTTACCTGTGATAATTTGCTTATAAGATAGCCTGACGGTTCGAACATTCGGTTCGCTGGTTGAATGGGTATAGGGTAACCCATGGAAAAACAGGACAGAAATCAGAGAGCGGCGCGTCTGCAAATCCTGCAGGGCATTCTGCCTGTTGACCGCGCGCGCCTTCCGGCGGAAATGCTGGCTGGTCTGAGTTTTGCCTGCCTCGCGATCCCTGAAGTCATGGGTTACACCAAAATCGCCGGCACTCCGGTCATGTCCGGGCTGTATACGATCCTGATTCCCATGGCTCTGTTTGCGCTGTTCGGATCGTCCCGACACCTTGTTGTCGGCGCCGATTCGGCAACAGCGGCAATCACCGCCTCGGGGCTGGCGGGCTTGGCGGTGTCTGGAACTTCCGAGTATCTGGCACTGGCGTCCTTGCTGGCGCTTATGGCTGGCATGCTTTTGATTGCTGCGCGTGTCATCGGGCTGGGGTTTCTTGCCGATTTTCTGTCCAGAACGGTTTTGGTCGGCTTTCTGACCGGCGTGGGCATTCAGGTTGCAACGGGTCAAATCCCTGGATTGTTGGGGATCGAATCCGCTGGGCACGGAACACTTGCCAGGTTAAAGGACCTCTATCTCAACATATCCAACGTCAACTGGCCGACCGTGATCGTCTCATCAGCCGTGTTGGGCACCGTCTTAGGTTGCGCAAGGTTGTCACACAAGATTCCTGGGCCATTGGTCGCCATAGTCGGGGTAGTCCTGTGCAGTTGGGCCTTTTCATTCGACACTTCCGGAATTTCAGTATTGGGAGAGATTTCCGGCGGCTTGCCCTCGTTCTCGATCCCGGACGTGCAGTGGAACTGGGTCCTGTTCAAACAACTGCTACCCACGGCCCTGTCCATCTTCGTAGTTATTCTGGCACAAAGCGCCGCCACATCACGGGCATACGCCTCAAAATATAACGAGACGTTCAATGAGAATACCGATCTGATCGGACTGGGTCTTGCGAATTTCGGAGCGGCCTTCACGGGGACATTCGTGGTCAATGGCAGCCCAACAAAGACCGAGATGGTCGCCAGCGCCGGAGGGCGCAGCCAGGTGGCCCAACTAACAACAGTGGCAATAGTCCTGTTGGTTATCCTGTTCCTGACCAAGCCTTTAGCCTTTCTGCCCACAGCAGCATTGTCGGCCATCGTTTTCCTGATCGGTCTCAAGCTGATCGACCTGCATGGAATGACAACAATTTACAGGCAGGCCCGGTCTGAATTCTGGGTTGCCACGGCAACCGCCACCGTGGTCGTTCTGGTTGGGGTCGAGCAAGGCGTCGTTTTTGCCATGGTCTTGTCTTTGGTCGACCACACGCGCCGGGGATACCACCCAAAGAATTCGGTCGTATTGCGCACCGGGTCCGGTGGCTGGCGTTCAAAGGGGTTGGAAGCACCAAACCAGTTCGAGCCCGGTCTGGTAATCTATCGGTTTTCCCACGGTATGTACTACGCGAACATGCAAATATTTACAGAAGAAGTCACAACAATCGTTCAGAACGCAGACGGAAAACTGACATGGTTCTGCATCGACGCCTCGGCAATTGATGTTGTCGATTTCACAGCCGGGTTCACTTTGCGCAATATAATCAGCTTCCTACGAACCAAGGAGATACGGCTGGTTTTCACGCTGGTCGAGCCAGATGTGAAAGCCGAGCTGGATCGCTACGGTGTCACCGAACTGGTTGGCGAAACTGCGTTCTATGAAAACGGCAAGGCTCTGCTGGATGCATATCACACGCGCCCAAGTCCCATGTGACATAGTCACCGGTAGTTTCGCGCCTTGGACATCTTCCCGATCCCCGGATTGAAAGAGTTGGTTGGATCACAGCATTTGTAATGCGCTGCCAAATCGGGTTTGGCTTTGTACAGGTGGCCCACATTGTGTTCGGCAGGATATTCCGCACCGCGCTGGTCAAAAAGGGTCAGCATTGCCGCCTTCAGCGCCTTCGGGTCAGCCCCTTTTTTGACGATATAGTCCTGATGCATGACATGGCACATGAAGTGCCCGTAATAGAGTTTATGAACCAGTTGGTCTTCGATCTCGGGTGGCAACCGTTCAAGCCAGTCCTGATCATTGCGGCGCAGCGCCACGTCGAGCGCGATAATATCTTCTACATCGCTTGCATGGATCGCCATGTAGCGCACGGCTGCGCCTGCCGCCGCGAAACGGTGAAGCCCCGCGATCTTGGTCTCGCGTCTGTCGCATTCAAAGAAATCCGCATCTCGGTCTTTGCAAAAGTCGGGCAACCATTCAGCGGCCTCGGCGATACCCTCTTCCTTCATCTTCAGGGTCAAATGGTGTTCATACCTGTCGCGGAATGCGACCATCCTTCTGGGAAGAACGCGCGGCCAGAATGCCACGGCCATCTGCATGAAACGATCGGTGAAATTTTGCAGGAACGGAATACGACGCAATCGCGCATCAACCGCGCCCTTGATTGCAAAGAACATCGGCAGGCGATCAGTGCCAAATTTGTCGATCATTACGACGGTGTCCTTGCCGTAGCGCGCCGTGATGTCAAACACCTCGCGCTGCATGTATTCGGCCGAGACAGGAAGCGATTTGAACTCGGACAGGACATACCGACGCAAGACGGTCAGATCATCAGGGCTGTTTGTCCCGATGTAGAACACCCTTTCATCTTTGTTCTTCGGGAAAGTATCAAGCCGAACGGCGAAAACGGCCAGCTTCCCCGCCGAGCCGGCAGATTCGAAAAGCCTTGCTTTGTCCGCGTTGAACCGCGCGGGTGTTTCCGCATCCACATCCCGCACAATCTGCGCGTAATCGCTGGACGAAGCGCGTTTGTTTGTGGCACCCGGATCGCGTTCGAATTTACCTGCATCGAGGTTGGCAAGTATCTCTTCAGGCGTTTCGCCCAGATCGATGCCGAGGTGGTTGACCAGTTCCAAATCGCCATGTTCGGTGATCTGAGCATAGACGGATAGTTCCGTGTAAACTGGTCCGCGCTCGACCAAAGACCCGCCGGAATTGTTGCACACCCCACCCACGATCGACGCGCCGATACAGGATGACCCGATCACCGAATGCGGTTCTCGCCCCAGCGGGGCCAGCAGTTTCTCAAGCGCGAACAGCGTGGCCCCCGGAAAGCTGATGATTTGTTCTCCGCCATTAAGCGGCACCAACGCGTCCATCCGGCGCGTATTAATCAGAACCACGTCACGGTCATAAGTGCCGGACGGCGTAGACCCTTCGGTCAATCCGGTATTTGCGGCCTGCATAATGACGATCTTGTCGGCCGCCACGCAGGCTTGCAGGACCTTCCATTGCTCCAGTAGTGTCCCAGGCTGAATGACGCACAGCGCCTCACCCTCGCCCGAGCGGAAACCACGCCGAAACCGCTCGGTTGCACGTTCGCCGGTCAGGACATGTCGCGACCCGACGATGGCACGGAAGTGTTTGATCAGATCCTCATTGGTCATGTTGCGGCCTTAAGGAAGTTAAGTGTTGCGAAAGCGAATATTCTTGCGGCTGAGCTGGTCAACACTGGTTGCGCCCATCAGCTTCATGTCGCGCTCGATCTCGGCGCGCATCAGCCCAAGGGCCCGTTCGACCCCAGCCTGCCCCGCGGCAGCCAGAGGATACAAGTAGTGCCGACCAATACCCACTGCCTTGGCCCCGATCGACAGCGCCTTGAGCACATGGGTGCCACGCTGAATGCCACTGTCCATCATCACGTCCAGCTTGTCGCCAACGGCATCGACAATCTCGGCAAGTTGATCGAACGGCGTGCGCGATCCGTCCAGTTGGCGGCCACCGTGATTCGACAGGATGATGCCGGTGCAACCGACCTCAGCCGCGCGTTTGGCATCTTCGACGGTCATGATCCCCTTCAGACAGAACTGACCATCCCAGTCGCGCACCATCTGCGCCACGTCATCCCAGTTCATCGACGGATCGAGCATATCAGTGAAATACCCGCCGATCGAACTGGGCCCACCGCCCATATCCACATGTTCCTCCAGCTGAGGCAGCCGGAACTTTTCATGGGTGACATAGTTGATTCCCCACATCGGCTTGATCGCAAACTGTATCATGCCGCCCAGCGTCAACCGGAAAGGGATCGAGAACCCCGTGCGCAGATCACGCTCGCGGTTGCCGCCGGTGATGCTGTCGACGGTCAGCATCATGACCTCGACACCCGCCTCTTTGGCGCGCTGCATCATGGCGGCGTTCAACCCGCGATCCTTGTGAAAGTAGAATTGATAGACCTGCGGGTTATTGTGTTTCCGGCGCAGCTCCTCCAGCGACACGGTCCCCAGAGAGGATACGCCGAACATGGTGCCGTATTTCTCTGCCGCTGCCGCGACGGCGCGCTCACCCTGATGGTGGAACAGGCGCTGCAGCGCGGTGGGCGAGCAATAGACCGGCATGTCCAACTTTTGCCCCATGACGGTGACGGACATGTCCACGTTCTTCACCCCACGCAGCACCGATGGCAACAAGTCACAGCGGTCAAACGCGCTGGTATTTTGCCGGTACGTCACCTCATCATCCGCGCCACCGTCAATGTAGTTGAAGATCGGCCCCGGCAGCCGCTGCTTAGCCAGCCGCCGGAAATCATGGAAGTTGTGACATTGGCTCAGACGCATGACCAAAACCCCTTAATAAGCGACTGACGGCAGCCAGGTGGCCAGTGTCGGCCAGAGGAAAACCAGCGCGAGTCCGGTCAATTGCAGCAGGACAAAGGGAATGATGCCCTTGTAGATATGCGTCAGTTTAATCTCGGGTGGGCAAACACCTTTAAGATAGAACAAGGCAAAGCCAACGGGCGGCGTCAGGAAGCTGGTTTGCAGCGTCACAGCAACAAGGATCACGAACCACACCAGCGCCGGTTCGTCCAGCACTCCAAAGCCGGGAATGTCGACGCCCAGACCGTTCACGATGGGACGCATCAGCGGCAGTACAATCAGTGTGATCTCGATCCAGTCCAGTACGAAGCCCAGCAGGAAGACGATGAACAGGATGAACAGGATGGTGCCGTTCGCACCAAATCCGGTGGACTGCACCACATGTTCGATCAACTCGTCGCCACCCAGCTCGCGCAGGACATAGGAAAACACAGTCGCGCCGAGGAAGATCGCAAAGATATACGCAGTGGTGTTGAAGGTCGAAACAAGCACGTTCCAAAGCTTGGCGAAGGTCAGCTTGCGATAACCAAGCGCCAGCAGCGTCGCACCCAGCGCGCCAATGCCGGACGCTTCGGTCGGCGTGGTCAGACCGGCGAAGATCGAACCCAAAACGGCAAGGATCAGCATCAGCGTCGGAATGACGGCGATCATAACGTCTTTGACTGCGGCCCAGTCGGGGGCTTTTGCGCCTTCGGGCACGGGGGCTGCGTCGCGTTTCACCAGTGCAAGGACGAAGATATAGGCCAGGTAAAGCATGCCGATGATCACACCGGGAAAGACAGCCGCCATGAACAAATCGCCCACAGAAAGAGCCATCTGGTCGGCCATGATCACCAGCATGATCGACGGCGGGATCAGGATGCCCAGCGTCCCTGACGCCGACACGACACCCGCCGCCAACGTCGGCTGGTATTTCTGCTGCATCATCGACGGCAGCGACAGCACGCCCAGCAGAACAACAGAGGCACCAATGATGCCGGTCGAGGCCGCCAGAATGATCCCGATCAGGGTCACGGTGATGGCCAGACCTCCGCGCACCGTCCCGAACAGGCGCTGCATCGAGGACATCAAACGCTCGGCCACACCGGATTCGTCCAGCATCAGCCCCATGAAGATGAACATCGGCAGGGCAACCAGAACCGCGTTGGACATGGTCGCGTAGACCCGGTTCACCACCGCGCCCAAGGTCAGGTAATCAAGCCCGGTAAATGTACTCTCCAACCCTGTCCAAAGCATCAGATCGTTGTCGAACAGATAGGCCAGACCGCAATAAGCTACGCCGACACCGGCCAGAACCCAGGCCACCGGGTAACCGGTGAACAAAAGCGCGATGAAGGTAAGGAACATCGCGATGACCAGCTTTTCCTCGGTCGTCTCGACCAGGAAGGTCAGGCCAACGCAGACGGCGGCGAATACCGCCAGCACCAGAAGAATACGGCGCAGCGGAGCGCCTTCACGTTCCGAGGCCGGCCCGTGGATCAGCGCGTGCCCGTCGTGGATCAACCGTGCCAACGCGGCCAGCGCCAACAGTACAAAGCTGATCGGAATGATAGCCTTGAAGGCCCAACGCGCAGGCAGGCCAGTTGGGCTGTCTGAACGTTCGCTGACGCGGAAGCTTTCGTAGAAATAGTCATACCCCTGATCGACCATCAGATAGATGAACGGGGTCAGCAGGGTCAGGATGCCGATGACTTCAATTATCCGCTGCGCGCGGCGCGAAAGCTGCATATGCAGGACGTCCACACGCACATGGCTGTCGGTGATCAAGGCATACGAGATGCCGATCATCGTGACGATTCCATAGAAATGCCACTGGATCTCATCCAGCTTGGGATAGTTCTGGCTGAACAGGTAACGCAGCGAGACCTGTGCAAAGATCGCGCCCATCAGCAGGACATTGGCCCACATGACCACATGACCCACCGCCTTGACCCCGGCGTCGATCGCAACGGCGACTTTCTGGCGGTCGGATTCGGGGTGTTCCAGGATGCCTTGATAGGCTTCGACCGGATCGTTGAGGTTGTTTTGGGTGGTCATGGTCATTCCTCGCTCAGCAACCCGGAATATGGGCAGTGAAAGGTTAGAAAGTCCGAAGATCGAAAAGCAGGGGCCGGAGCGGCGGATCGGGCCGCCCCGGTAAAGTCAGTGAGGGAGGGATTACTGACGTGGGAGGAAGGCGTTTGTCTTCCAGAGGTTATAGCCGTCACGGAACTCGTTCATGTCGGCCAAAACCTGTGCAAAAAAGGCATCATTGGCGGCCTCTTCTGCGGCAACCTCTTCCCAGGTCGCGCGGAAGGTATCCAGCATCTCAGGCGACCACTGCTTGATGGAAACACCGTTGTTCTCAATGTTGTCGATCAGGGCCGCGTGCTGGATGGCTTCGCCTTCGGCAAAGCTGTCCGCCATCGAAGCCTTGCAGGCGTTTTCGATGATCGCTTTGTGCTGGTCACTGGTCTCTGCCCAGACGTCCTTGTTGATCAGCAGTTCAAACACGGTCGCCTGCTGATGCCAGCCGGGGAAGTAATTGAACTTGACCAGCTTGTGGAAGCCCAGACGCGCGTCGATGGCAGGCATCGAAAACTCGGTCGCGTCAATCGCGCCTTTTTCCAAAGCGGGGAAGATCTCACCTCCTGGCAGCAGCGAGGTCGCCACACCCAGTTTCTGCATAACCTTGCCGCCCAGACCAAAGAAACGCATCTTCAACCCGTTCAGGTCTTCGGGCGAATTGATCTCGGTCGCGAACCAGCCCGAAGTTTCCGGCGCAATGATGGCGCAAGGCAGAACTTTTACGTTGTAGCCAGCCTGATCGTACATCTCCTGATACAGGGTCATGCCGTTGCCATAATAAAGCCATGCCATGTATTCGCCCGCCTCGGGGCCAAAAGGAACGGCCGAAAACAGCGGTGCGGCGGGGATTTTACCTGCCCAGTATCCAGCCGTGGTGTAGCCCGAGTTGATCTTCCCGGTGGATACGGCATCCAGAATTTCGAAGGGCGGCACCAGTTTTCCCGGCTCGTACACCTTCATCTTCAGCGTGCCGCCCGACATCAACTCCAGTTGATCAGCCACGCGAGGGATCGGCGAACCCAGGCCCGGCAGTTCGGTCGAAAAGGCAATCGGTGTTTTCAACAGCAGCTTGTCCGCCGCGACCGCGGGTGCCGCCAGCAGGCTGGCGGCCACAGCCAGGCTTGTCAGGGTCTTCTTCATGAAATCTCCTCCAGGGTTGGTCGGGTTTTCTCCGATCAGTGGCGCAGGCTCTTCCAGCGCCGCTCCGGTGGTAAACTAACTTTACCAATCAAAACCAGTCAATAACTTTATTTACCATTGGTGCCATCCGAAACTGGAAGCTCGCCTTCGACGAGCCCTGCAAAATCCCGATTCGACTGCCTACAAAACCAACAGATTTTCCAAAAATCATTCAGAAACAGACACGTAATTCACGTTCGGGAAGAACAGCCGCGCGCTTGAAATCTGAACGGATATGGTTATCTTTATTTACCAGTTATTCTGGTTATTTCAGCGTCACACGGGGCAGCATCTCATGAACACCACTGCGATTTTTGAACCGGTTGGACACGAATCGCTGGCTGATGCGGTGGTTTCACAGGTCGAGGACCTGATCGCTTCGGGCATCCTGAAACAGGGTCGGAAACTGCCCTCCGAGCGTGATCTGGCCGAGATGTTGCGCGTGTCGCGCCCGAAGCTGCGCGAGGCCCTTCAGGTGCTGGAAGAACGCGGTCTGGTCACAACGCAACACGGTGAGGGGACATTCGTCGCGGCCCTGACCGGACAAGCCATGATGCCCGCGCTTCTTGCTTTGTACGAACGCCATGAACCGGCTTTTTTCGACTATCTGGAGTATCGCCGCGAGCAGGAAGGGTTTGCGGCCCGCCTTGCCGCACGTCGCGCAACCAAGGCAGACAAGGAAAGGATTTCAGAAATCCTTGATGAAAACGAGCGCGCTTGGAAGGCGAATGATGCCAAGGCTTCGCAAGAAGCAGACTTTGCGTTGCATTCAGCGATTGTGGATGCCAGTCAGAATGCAACGTTGATTCATATCATGGCGTCGATTTACGAACTCACCCGCAAAGGCGTTTTCTACAATCGCGACTTCCTGCGAACAATTGATGGGACCGGCGAGAAGTTGTTGCAACAGCATCTCGAACTGGGACGCGCGGTAATCGAAGGCGACGAAACACGCGCCGAAAAAGCAGCGACGGGTCACATCGATTTTGTCGAAGAATCGTTCAGATTGGGGATCGAACAAAGACGGCGCGAAGCCATGGCCGAAAAGCGTCGAATAATGTCGCGGTAAGCACGGTGTCGTCCTGTTAGTTCAACGGAGGCCTGACACGACCGGTTTGTCAGCAACCGGACTCAGGTCACCACGCGGCCTACCGAAAACCTGATGTCAGATATCTTGACCGGGCGGTTCCAAAAGACCGCCGGGTTCTAACAAAGCCCTTTCTGACAGCCATGGGTTAAGTTCTAACGCTTCGGCAAGGGCAGCGCGCGCGTCGTCAAGGCGCTTCAAACCCAACAATGACAAGGCACGCCCGCTCAGCGCACCTATATGGTTCGGCGACAACTCGATCGTGACATTCAGATCCTGCAAGGCAGCAGCGAAGTCTTGTCTGAGATAGTTCACAAACGCGCGCTGATTGTAGCCTTCGGCGTAGTTCGGGCAGTAATCGACTAGTTGGTCAAGCTCGTCCAACGCGCCCAGTAAATCCCAGGCCTCTCGCCGCGCCATTCCCCGGTCCAGCAAGCCTTGCGCACGCGCATCTGGTGCGTCGGTCCAAAGCTCCCACATCTGGTTGGAAATGGCGCGCGCATCACTTTGCGATTCTGCCTTCTGAACCTGATTGATTAGCGCATCCACACTTTCCGAATGATCCGGGGCGGCCGGGCAGGACTGAGCGTGCGCCGTGCAGGACAAGGCAACAACAGCAAGAGCAGCGAGGAAAGCGTGTGTCATGCACCAAGGATGGCTCGTATTCCTGATCCGTCAAGCCTGATGCTCGAACCCACCTAAACTGCCGGTTTCCTTAACCGCCTCCATCGCCACAAAGGTCGAAGTGCTGGCGACATGCGGCAAGGATGAAATCTTTTCAGCCAGAACACGGCGATACTCCGACATCGTGGCCGTGCGAACCTTCAACAAATAGTCGAAGTTCGAGGCAATCATATGGGCTTGCTCGACCTCGGCAGTTTTTCGGACTGCCGCGTTGAACTCGGCCAGTGCCTTTTCGCGGGTATCGGCTAGGCGCACCTCGACAAAGGCAACGTGGTCCAGCCCCAATCTGATCGGATCCAGCATCGCCCGGTATCCTTTGATCACTCCGCTTGCTTCAAGCCGTTTCAGGCGCGCCTGTGTCGGTGATTTAGATAAACCGATATCGCGCGCAAGATCGGCGACCGAAATGCGCCCATCCTCGGCCAGAATTCTCAGAATCGACCGGTCAAACCGGTCCAGGTCAGGAAAGTTCATTTGCGCTGCTCTCTGGCGAAATTTCAGGTGTTCCGCCTTCAATTATCGTAAACTCAGGCGATTGTCCTGACTTTTCGTAGGTATATTGGCACAAAGACCGGAGGACCCATGTCTCATACCCTGCGTACATTAATCGACACCTCAACCTATGCTGACCAGTCGGCGATCCTTGAAACCCTGATCTCTCAGGCCAGCCTGAGCGTTACGGACCGCAGCGCCATCAGCGCAGCTGCCGCGCAGCTTGTGCGCGACATCCGCTCCAGTACGTCTCCGGGGTTGATGGAGGTATTTCTTGCCGAATACGGCCTGTCCACCGACGAAGGCGTCGCCCTGATGTGCCTGGCCGAAGCGCTGTTGCGCGTGCCGGATGCAGACACGATTGACGCGTTGATTGAAGACAAGATCGCCCCTTCGGATTGGGGTAAGCATCTTGGGCACTCGTCTTCATCCTTGGTGAACGCCTCAACATGGGCGCTGATGCTGACGGGCAAGGTTCTGGACGAAGGCAAGACCTCGCCCGTTGGTGCCCTGCGCGGGGCCATCAAGCGATTGGGTGAACCCGTGATCCGTACCGCTGTGTCGCGGGCGATGAAGGAAATGGGGCGGCAATTCGTGTTGGGTGAATCCATTCACGCCGCGATGGAACGCGCGCGCGGGATGGAAAGCAAGGGGTATACCTACTCCTACGACATGCTGGGAGAAGCAGCCCGGACCGAAGGGGATGCCGCGCGATATCACCTGTCGTATTCACGCGCCATTTCGGCCATCGCTGAGGCCTGTACCCATGATGATATCCGCGCCAACCCCGGCATTTCGGTCAAGTTGTCTGCCCTGCACCCCCGCTATGAACTGGCACAAGAAAAGCGGGTGATGGATGAACTGGTTCCGCGCCTGCGGGCGCTGGCCCTTTTGGCTAAGGCCGCCGGCATGGGGTTGAACGTCGACGCCGAAGAGGCGGATCGCCTGTCTTTGTCATTGCAGGTGATTGACGCGGTGATGTCCGATCCGGCTCTGGCTGGCTGGGATGGGTTCGGCATCGTGGTTCAGGCTTATGGGCCACGCGCTTCGCTGGTTCTGGACACGCTCTATGACATGGCTGAACGCCACGATCGCAAGCTGATGGTGCGTCTGGTCAAAGGCGCATATTGGGATACCGAGATCAAACGCGCGCAGGTCGAAGGCGTGGATGGCTTTCCCGTCTTCACGCACAAGGCGGTCACCGATGTGTCCTATATCGCCAATGCGCGCAAGTTGCTGGGCATGACAAACCGGATCTATCCGCAATTCGCCACCCACAACGCCCATACAGTCAGCGCCATATTGCACATGGCCGAAGGTCAGCCTTTTGAATTCCAGCGCCTGCATGGTATGGGTGAGACATTGCATCAGCTTGTGATGAACAGGCAGAAAACGCGTTGTCGCATCTACGCACCGGTTGGTGCGCATCGTGACCTGCTGGCCTACCTTGTGCGGCGTCTGCTGGAAAACGGGGCAAACTCATCATTCGTCAACCAGATTGTCGACGAAAACGTCCCGCCGGAAGTGGTTGCCTCGGATCCGTTTGTTACGGTGCTGACACCGCCGCCCCCACTGCCCACCGGGCCCGAACTGTTCAAGCCGGAACGCCCCAATTCCAAAGGTTTCGATCTACACCACACCCCGACGCTGGACAAGATTGATGCAGCGCGGGATCAGTTCCGTGCGTATCACTGGTATGCACAGCCGTTGCTGGCTGACGCTGCCAAACCCCAGGCGGATGAGCAGATAATCAACCCGGCGAATCCTGCCGACAAGCCGGGCGCGGTCGCCTCGGCAAGTGAAGCAGATGTGGAACTGTCGCTGGCTTCGGCAAAGCCGTGGCAGGCCCCGGCAGTCGAACGTGCCCGCATCCTGAACTCTGCCGCCGATCTTTATGAAACGCATTACGGCGAGTTATTCGCCCTGCTGGCGCGCGAGGCTGGCAAGTCGCTGCCTGACGCCGTGGCGGAACTGCGTGAGGCGGTGGATTTCCTGCGTTACTACGCCGCCAACATACCTGATGCCGAGCCCGCTGGAGTATTCACCTGCATCAGCCCGTGGAACTTCCCGCTGGCGATCTTCTCAGGGCAAATATCGGCAGCTTTGGCAACCGGGAACGCCGTTTTGGCCAAGCCTGCGCCGCAGACACCCCTGATCGCGCACCGCGCCATTCAATTGCTGCATGAGGCTGGTGTGCCGCGCCACGCGCTGCAATTGCTGCCGGGTGGTCCGACCGTGGGCGCGGCGCTGACATCGGATGCGCGCGTCTCGGGCGTGGCCTTCACCGGCTCGACAACGACCGCTCTCAGAATCCGGTCGGCAATGGCTGGGTCCATGCGCCCCGGCACGCCGCTGATTGCGGAAACTGGTGGCCTGAACGCCATGATCGTTGACAGCACCGCACTTCCCGAACAGGCCGTGCAATCGATCATTGAAAGCGCTTTTCAGTCCGCAGGCCAGCGGTGTTCCGCACTGCGATGCCTGTACCTTCAAGAGGATATCGCAAATGACGTCCTGACCATGCTCAAAGGGGCAATGGATGCCCTGCGCATCGGTGATCCGTGGCTGATCTCTACCGATTGCGGCCCGGTGATCGACGCGCAGGCCCGGCAGGTAATCGCTGATCACGTCGCCACGGCACGGGCCGAAGGGCGTGTTCTGAAAGAGCTGCCGCTACCGCCCGAAGGTATCTTTGTTGCCCCCACGTTGATCGAAATCTCGGGCATTGCCGCGCTGGAGCGCGAAATATTTGGCCCCGTATTGCACGTGGCAAGGTTCAAAGCGCAGGAGATCGACAAGGTCATCGCGGATATCAACGCAACCGGATACGGGCTGACCTTTGGCCTGCAAACCCGGATCGACGACCGGGTGCAGCATGTGACTGAAGCTATCCATGCCGGAAACATCTATGTAAACCGCAATCAGATTGGTGCCATCGTTGGCTCCCAACCTTTTGGCGGTGAAGGGCTGTCAGGCACCGGCCCGAAGGCGGGCGGCCCGAATTACATGGCCAGGTTCTGTGCACCTGATCGGCAAACCACGACAGAAACCTGGGAGCATTTGGCAGACCTACCTGCCCCTCAAGGCCAGCCTGCCCCAATCCAAACCCGTTCTCTGCCCGGCCCAACCGGAGAATCGAACCGGCTGAGCGAATATCCCCGCCCACCACTTCTGTGCATGGGGCCGGGGGAAACGGCGGCGCGCGCGCAGGCTGAAGCCGTACAGGCACTGGGTGGCACGGCCATTCAGGCAGCCGGAATGCTTGACCTTCACCGGTTGGAGAACCTGACCGGTATCTCTGGTGTTCTTTGGTGGGGCGATGCTGAAACCGCGCAGCAGATCGAACTGCATCTGGCCCGTCGGGACGGCCCCATTCTTCCCCTGATTCCGGGCAGACCCGACCGCGCGCGTGTGCTGGGTGAGCGCCATGTGTGTGTCGATACGACCGCAGCTGGCGGAAACGCTGCGTTGTTGGGAGGTGCGGCATAAGCTTGCCTTGACGCTGGGCGCGTAAAAGCCCAGCGTCACCTCATGTTTCCGATACGTGACCATAACCCCTCGGGGCGCACGCCTTATGTTGTCTACGTCTTATTGGCGGCCAACATCCTGATCTTCCTCAGCTATGTGGGGATCATGAATGATGCGCCACTTATCAACCGGCTGTTCTTCGACTACGCCATCATCCCGGCGCGGGTCAGCGATGGGGTTGGTCTGGAAACCTTTGTGACATCCATGTTCCTGCATGGAGGTTGGATGCATCTGGCCGGGAACATGCTGTTCTTATGGATATTCGGCGACAATCTGGAAGACGAAATGGGCCATCTGCCCTTTTTGCTGTTCTACCTGGTCGCAGGTATCGGCGCAGGTCTGATCCATGTGGTTACAGGGCCGGACTCTCAGGTGCCTACCGTCGGCGCCTCGGGCGCGATTGCGGGTGTCATGGGGGGATACCTACTGCTGTTTCCCAAGGCGCGTGTGGATATTCTGCTGATCCTGGTTGTCTATTTCAGGGTCTTTACCATCCCCGCCTTCATCATGCTGGGCGTATGGCTGGCGATTCAGTTCTTTGGCAGCGTCACCAGCAACCCGGACGAAGGCGGTATCGCCTACTGGGCCCATACCGGCGGGTTTGCCGTGGGGTTGATCCTATGCGTACCATTGTGGCTGCGGCGCGGTGGAGTGCAATTCTGGAACCGCACGCACGGGCACCCGCCCCACCCAGAGACAAAGTACAAGCTGTCGCAGTCTCGTATACCGCGCGTTCCGCGTCGATAAAGCTGGGCTAAGGGGCGATCAGCCCCGGATGACTTTGGAGAATTGATCAAAGATCGGTTCATTCGAACAGATCACTTCACCATCTTCCAGCGCGTTGCCTTCAGGGTTCAGGGCCTGCACGAAACCGCCCGCCTCTTTCACGATGATGATACCGGCGGCGATATCCCAGGCGTTCAGGCGACGCTCCCAGAAACCTTCGTACCGGCCCGCAGCCACATATGCCATGTCAAGCGCCGCAGCACCCCAACGGCGCACACCGGCGCAGGCGGGCATCAGACGCGCCAGATCCTGCAGGGTTGCAGGCAGGTCAGAACGACCCCCAAAGGGCAGACCGGTTGCAAAGATCGATTCAATCATGCGGTGACGCCCCGACACACGAATTCGGGTGTCGTTCATCCATGCACCCTCGCCTTTTTCAGCAAAGAACATCTCGTCCTTGGCAGCATCATAGATCACGCCGGCAACGATCTTGCCCTTATGTTCCAGTGCAATCGAAATTGCCCAATGCGGCAGGCCATGCAGAAAATTGGTGGTACCGTCCAGCGGATCTACGATCCAGCGGCGGGTCGGGTCTTCTCCGTCGATGGAACCGCCCTCTTCGGCCAGCCAGCCATAGGTCGGGCGTGCGCCCAGCAATTCGTCCTTCAGGATGGCCTCGGCCGCGATATCGGCCTTGGAAACAAAATCGCCCGCACCCTTCATCGACACCTGCAGATTCTCGACTTCACGAAAGTCCTTGACCAAAGAACGCCCCGCCTTACGCGCGGCCTTGATCATGATGTTGAGATTTGCACTGCCAACCATTGTAATAGGGCTCCTGTCCGGTCAAGCCGCGCGTATACTGCCGCAAGGCTTCCTTGCCAAGAGGAATGATCGCATAACAGACCCGCAGAAAACGCCTCTACCGGGATTGCAGCTTGCGCGCCTCTTCGCGGGCCAGTTTCACCAGTTCCTGAACATAGGGCTTGTCCAGATCTTCTGATCGGACCGCTGCATAAAGGCGACGCGTGATCCCCTCTTTGGTCAGGGGCCGGGTCACATAGTCCGAGTTGTATTTGACCTCGCGCACGACCCAATCCGGCAAAACCGAGATGCCCCGGTTTGATGCCACCAGAAGCAGGATGACAGCTGTCAATTCCACCTGCCTGATCGAGGCGGGTTCGACGCGTGCAGGGATCAACAATTGGCTGAACACATCCAGACGTGTGCGCTCCACCGGGTAGGTTATCAGGGTCTGACCTCGGAAATCCTCAGCCTCGATATAGGCTTTTTCCGCCAGTGGATGGGCTGATGCAGCGACAAAGACGGGATTGTAGTCAAACAGCTCCACAAACTCGACACCCGGCAGATCTTCAGGATCGGATGAGACCACCAGATCAACCTCTTCCTTCTGCAAGGCAGGCAGGGCATCAAAGGCCAGACCGGGTCGGATATCGACATCCACGTCGCCCCAGGATTTCCTGAAGGATTCAAGAACCGGAAACAGCCATTCGAAACACGCGTGGCATTCGATGGCGATATGCATTCGCCCGGTGCGCCCATCCCGCAGCGACGAAAACTCATTTTGTGCCGCCTCGACCTGCGGCAGGATCTGCTCGGCCAACCGCAGCAGGCGCAAACCGGCGGCTGACAGCTTCATCGGCTTTGAACGTCGCAGAAACAGCTCGACCCCGGCCTGATCCTCCAACCCTTTGATCTGATGACTCAATGCGGATTGAGTGATGTTCAACTGGTCGGCAGCGCGTGCCAACCCACCGCATTCATGGATCGCCTTGATGGTACGCAGGTGCCGGAATTCAATGTGCATCTCAAGTAACGTTCATGTTGTTGTTGAATAATATGAGTTTGTCTCACAATGTCCGTCATGGCACAAGATAGTCAGTTGATCCAGTGAGGCAGCCATGTCCAAACCCGAAATTTCATTCGAGTTCTTTCCGCCCAAAACTCTGGAGGCTTCATTCCGCCTTTGGGATACGGTTCAGACATTGGCGCCACTGGAGCCCCGTTTTGTATCCGTCACCTACGGTGCAGGCGGTACGACCCGGGAACTGACGCGCGACGCGGTCGCAACCCTGCATAAATTCTCTGGCCTGAACGTCGCTGCGCATCTGACCTGTGTTGACGCTTCGCGGCAGGAAACGCTGGAAATCGCCGACACATTCGCACGTGCGGGCGTGCAGGACATCGTGGCCCTGCGGGGCGACCCGCCGAAAGGGCATGATCGGTTCGTACCGCACCCCGAAGGCTTTAACAGTTCGATTGAGTTGATTGAGGCGCTGGCTGAAACCGAAATGTTCAGCATCCGTGTCGGTGCCTATCCTGACAAGCACCCTGAAGCCGCGGACATGTCAGCAGACGTGGATTGGCTGAAGGCCAAACTTGACGCGGGCGCTGACGAAGCGCTGACGCAATTCTTTTTCGAGGCCGAAACCTTCTTCCGTTTCCGCGATGCCTGCGCCAAGGCGGGTATCGACAAACCGATCGTTCCGGGCATTCTGCCTATTGAAAACTGGGCAGGTGCGCGCAAGTTCGCCAGAAGTTGCGGCACGCATATTCCCGATTGGGTCGAACACGCCTTTGAAAAGGCCGTGCGCGACGGGCGTGAGGATCTGCTGGCAACTGCGATCTGCACCGAGTTGTGCTCGGACCTGATCGAAGGTGGTGTGGACAAGCTGCATTTCTATACCCTCAACCGCCCGGAATTGACGCGCGATGTGTGCTTTGCCCTTGGGATTACGCCACAGGTCGATCTGCAAAAAGTCGCCTGACAACTGAAAAATCCAATGATTCGCCAGGGTTACAAATTTTCCCGGGCGTTTTCCTTTTCTTATGCGTGACCTGTTTCACAGTCGTATCCGTGAATTCACGCCTTTGCGGAACAATGGAATCTTCGCATCGCGATTGTTGTCAGCTTCCCTCTCAATCAACCGTGAAATTTGACAAAACCATGCCCTCGGCAACACTAGGGGTGTGTAGTTTTTAATGAGTGTTTTGAGTATGGAACCTGTCGATAAGGTCAGGGCACGCATGGATGCCCTGGCAGATCTGGGCCTGAACCCGTCTGCCAATTCCAGTGAAATACGAGAGGCGTGGCGTCACATCGCCTTTCACACGCATCCTGATCACAAGGAAGGCGACAGTTCCGGGTTTTCACGCGCCAAGGCAGCCTATGATTTTCTGCGCAAAGAAGGGCTGGCGACAAAGGGCGGTGCCACAGCTGGCCCGCCACAACCACGTCGGGCACGGTTGAAGAAACGAATCATCGAGCTTCCGCAAGAGGATGTTGCCGCATGCGAGGCGATGCTGAATCCCGGGCAGGCGCTGTCGCATATGAACGCTCAGACTGGTATTCAACCCAAATGCGGCAGCGGTGTTGCTGACCATGTCCCCGACGCGGTCGGATGCTATGGGCGGCACCTGACTTACTTTGTCACGACACCGGTCAATCAGGGCGCAAATCGTGTGGCTTTGCCAACGACCGTTCTGACCAGTGCGCGGCACACCACAGCGGAAATCCTGAGCTTTCAATCCAGCGACACGGGCGCCGGGGAAGTTGTCATTCCCGATACGATCCGCGAACGCAAGTTTCCAGGTGCCAAGAGCGTCAGGATCCGGTTTGACGCGGATCAGGCGATACGGGATCAATTCTGGCTTGCAGGCTGAACGAAAAAGCCCGGCTGGTTAAGCCGGGCTTTGTGCATTTGCGGCCAGGTCAGTTTTTCACCGGACCTTCCGAGGTAAATTTCGGGATCACGCTGGTCGAGGCGTCAGACGGCTCGATACCCGGCCAGTTGCCTTCAGCAAGGTTGATGTTGCCCGGAATGTCTTCTTCGAAGAACCCGACGACCACATCCGTGATATTGAGGTACAGCTTATCGTCAACGATCCGCCACAAGTTCGGGTTTGCCGGAACCTTGCCACCGCGCGACACGCCATAGGCGCAGTGCCCATCATATTGTGGGGCATAATAGGCCGGGTTTTCCAGAAACTTGTCGCGGTTTTCCTCGGACGAGAATGCCCATGTTGCACCATTGTATTCGGCAGTGATGCTGGCATTGCCACGCACGCCTTCTTGCTGTGGTTGACCTACGGGGACCTGATCCAGGCTGCGATAGGCGACAACATCATACCCCGAGACGGCAAACCCCGTGCCGTCAATATATTGCGGCCCGGCAAATGCCGGAACGGCCAGGGCCATGGCCGCAGCAAAGGTCAAAGCAAAGCGTTTCATGTAGTTTATCCTTTTCGTACCAGCGGTATTGGTGACGCCGTGATGGCAGGTCTGGCAAAACAATATGCGATTCCCATTCTGTTCGTAGCCCTCCTCGCGCCGCTGTGACCCCTCTCGAGCAAACGTGAGAGTTTGGTCGCGGAATATTACAAATTTAGCCGGAAAAGCTGGGTTGGACTCGGCGGATTGCAACACTACCTGTAAGACTGCACCGAACGCGGCCCGGACAAAGGCATGAAAGGCAAGAAATGAGCGACCAATCTTCGTATACCCCACCTGCAGTCTGGACATGGGACAGTGAAAGTGGCGGACAGTTCGCCAACATTAACCGACCTATTGCCGGCGCAACCCATGAAAAGGACTTGCCGGTTGGGCGCCACCCTTTGCAGTTGTATTCCCTTGCCACGCCCAACGGTGTCAAAGTCACCGTAATGCTGGAAGAGTTGCTGGCATTGGGTCACGAAGGCGCTGAATACAACGCCTGGCTGATCAACATCGGCGATGGCGACCAGTTCGGTTCAGGGTTTGTCGAAGCCAACCCAAACTCGAAAATCCCAGCCCTTTGGGATCACTCTGGCTACAAGCCGGTTCGGGTGTTTGAAAGTGCCTCGATCCTGTTTCATCTGGCTGAGAAGTTCGGAGAGTTTCTGCCTGCGTCCGGGCCGGAACGGACCGAAGTCATGAACTGGCTATTCTGGCAAATGGGCAGCGCCCCTTATCTTGGTGGCGGGTTTGGCCATTTCTACGCTTACGCGCCTGAAAAGTGGGAATACCCGATCAACCGCTTTGCGATGGAGGCAAAACGCCAGTTGGACGTTCTGGACAGGGAACTGGCGAACAAGACCTATATCGCGGGCGAGGAATACACGATTGCCGACATGGCGATCTGGCCGTGGTACGGTCAACTGGTTCTGGGCCGACTGTACAGCGCGGCAGAGTTCCTTGACGCAGAATCCTACAAGAACGTGGTGCGCTGGGCCAAGGCGATAGACGCGCGGCCTGCGGTTCAGCGTGGCCGTATGGTCAACCGCGCCTTTGGCGAGCCGCACACGCAGCTTCACGAGCGTCACGACGCCAGCGATTTCGAAACACGTACGCAGGACAAGCTGGAAGCTGCTGCGGAATAGCAGCGTCCCATCCTAGTGGCACGCGGCGCAATATGCGCCGCGTGTTTGCGTTTTGGTCGTTACTTCAGAATTGGCGGTTTCGCGGGATTGCTGCCCGGAACCTCGCGCACCTGATCTGCAACCTGCGGTTCGGGCAGGTCAAAGCGAAGCCCGGTCTTCGCCAGCAGCGCGGCAGCGACGTCATCTGTGGCAAAGAACCCGACATCCATCGCCCCCGCCTCGATCCCGGAAAACGTCAGCGCCTCCGAAGCTGCTTTGGCCAGGGCCGGCTCGGCCCCTTCGATTGCACCGACAAACCCCAGCAAATGACCCTGAGCGCCCGCCTCGGATTTCGTGGCGACCAGATAGGCTGCACTGGCAAGCCCGCCAGCAGTTGCCAGCTTTGCATCAAGGGCGGTCAACAGGCTGTCCGGCAAACCGGCGGGAGGCATGAACTCGGCCAGCTTTTCCTCGACCTCTTCCGGGCCATGCTGCAACGTTTCGGCCAGCCAGCCCAAGGCCTCGGCAGGCACCAGCATGGATGATGGCGCAGTTTCCAGGTTCAGGCCCAGCCCGATACCCTGACCCGCCAGCATCCCCGACAATACGCGCCCCGACAGCGCAACATAAGGCACGGGCCGCCCGGCAAACCGCGCCAATCGTTCCTCGCGGTCGAAAGCCAACACAAAGCGCCCATCGGCCACATCGAACACTTCGGGCGAGATGTTTTCGCCCACCGCTTCCTCGGTCAGCATCAAAAACAGCTCACTATCTGCAAGCCGTTCAAAAAACCGCAGACGGGCAGCGTCGTTCTGCGGATCTGCCAGCATCGCGGCATGCGCCGTGTCCAACGCTGTGGTTTCAGTCATTCAGCACCTCTTGGACCCGCGCGCGCAGAACCGGCAGCAGTTCTGCCTCGAACCACGGGTTTTTCTTTACCCATGCCGTATTCCGCCAGGACGGATGAGGCAAGGCAAACACCCGCGGCGCATGGTCCTGCCAGTTCCGAACGGTATCTGTCACCGACCCGCGCACTCCCAGATGATATTTATGCGCATGACCACCGACCAACACCGTCAACGGCACCTGCCCCAGTTCCTGCATCACCCTGTCATGCCAGGTATTGCCGCATATCGCGGGCGGAGGAAGGTCCGCACCGCGGGCATCATAACCAGGGAAACAGAATGCCATGGGCACAATCGACACAAGGTCACGATCATAAAAAACAGGTTCATCGACCCCAAGCCAGTGGCGCAGCCTGTCGCCTGACGGGTCTGTAAAGGGCCGTCCTGACTCGTGCACGCGCGCACCCGGTGCCTGCCCCGCGACCAGGATGGGTGTTCCGCGCCGAAACCAGACCACCGGGCGGGGTTCATGGGCAGTTTTGGTTTGCGCAAAGGACGCGGCGCACAGGCGACACGCGCGGATTTCGCCATCTAAATCTTTCATCTGGTTGCGAAACCTCCCAAAGCTGTTTTGCAAAGATCAGGCCTGAAACCACATAATATAGGTGCAGCAGATTACCAGAAGTGCAGCGGAATTGCCGACAACCGATCAGTTGTTTGCGGGTTCGGCAGCAACGCATTGAACATTTGTTTCATAATTCGACATAATGTAGCCAACATGGATCGGTAAAAACCATCCTTTCTAACCGCCAAAAACGCGGCAACACAACGGAAACGAGCAGCAGGCTGCGAATGCTGGAATTCGACAATGTCAGCAAATCCTTCTGGACCGGGACGCGCCGTAAGGTGATCCTGGACAGGGTCTCATTCCGTGTCGAACTGGGCACGTCGCTGGGCGTTCTGGCCCCGAATGGTACTGGCAAAACCACACTGATCAACATGATGGCCGGGCTGGAAAAGCCCGACGAGGGTGTAATCCGCCGCGAATGCCGGGTCTCGTTTCCAATGGGATTCACCGGGGGTGTGACCGGCAAGTTGTCAGCGCTTGAGAACGCGCGATACATCGCCAAGATTTACGGCATGGACCCGGACTATGTTGAGGCGTATTGCAAATGGCTCTGCGGCTTGGGTGAATATTTCGAACAGCCGCTGTCCACCTATTCGTCGGGGATGCGGTCGCGATTCACGTTTTCTTTGATGCTTGCGCTGGATTTCGACATGTATCTTGTCGATGAAGGGATGCCAGCATCTACAGATGTTGAATTCAACGAAAAGGCAGGGGCGATCCTGAAGGAAAGGTTGCGCACTACGACATTGGTGATCGTGTCGCACAGCCCGACTGTATTGGAAAAATTCGCGCAGCAGGCCGCCGTTCTGCTGGACGGGCAATTGTACATGTTTGACTCCTTGGAAGAGGCAAAGCAGCTATATGACTACGAAACCCAAGGTTAGAAAGTACAACTGGCGCAGCAATCGCCCGGTGGACGATTCGGCCGAGGCGCGTGCGGATGCAATCTCGCGCATACGAGGCGCGACGCAAGGCCAGGCACCGGCGGCCGAGGCCAAGCCAGGCACGCAAATTGACGACATCAAGCGCGAAGGTCTGACAGGTCGCCAGTTGCGCATTGCGCGAAAACTGGCGCAGAAACACGGACTGGCAGCAACATCGGACTATGATGCGGTGCGCTTGCTGCGCAAGAAAGGCATTGATCCGTTTCAGCGCACGAACCTTCTTGATCTTGCCGCGGCAAAGCCCTCGGCACAGGGCGACAGCTCGAAGGTCAAAGACAAGATCAGCATTCAGTTGCCGCAATCCATAGGCGCAAGCACGCCAAACCTTCCGGGACCCGAGCTCAGCCCGGCTGAGCGGCGCAACCTTGAAATCGGTCAGATTCAGAAGGACATCGCGCGTCGACGCAGGCGTAAGCTGTTTGGCCTTTTCGCGCGTCTGGCCGCCTTTGTGTTCCTACCGACCTTTGTTGTGGGGTTCTATTTCTATCGCATCGCCACCCCGATGTATGCCAGCGATTCCGAGTTTCTGATCCTGCAAGCCGATGGCGGGCCGGGTTCCATCGGCGGGCTGCTTGCCGGGACGCAATTCGCCACCACACAGGATTCAATCTCGGTTCAGTCTTTCCTGGAATCGAAAGAGGCTTTGTTGCTGCTGGATCGGGACGCAGGGTTTTCTGATGTCTTCAAGCAGGAATCGATTGATCCGATTCAAAGGCTATCACCCGACGCCACGCTGGAAGACGCATACAAGCTGTTCAAACGCATGATCACCATCGGGTATGACCCAACCGAAGGGGTCATTCGGATGGAAGTTGTTGCACCAGATGCACAGACATCGACCGAGTTCTCGGAGCGTTTGATCTCTTACGCCGAAGCCCGGGTGAATGCCCTGTCCGGCAAGAAGCGCGAAGACCAGATGCGCGACGCATTGGAAAGCTTTGAAGCGGCGCAGGAGGCGCGGCGGCAGGCGCAGGAGGAATTGATCGAACTTCAGCTTCAAGGGGCAGTGCTGGACCCCGAGAATGTCATTGCCAGCCTGCGCGCACGCATCAACGAGATCGAGATATTGGTGCAGGACAAAGAGCTTGAACTTGCCGCCCTGCAAGACAACCTGCGCCCGAACAAAGCCAAGGTCGACGGCGTCAAGGCTGACATTGCCCGGCTTGAAAAGGTGCTGGAACAACTGAATGCCGAGATGCAGGATGCTTCCGATGGCGAAAATTCGCTGGCGCGGTTGAGTGTGCGCATCCAGATCGCTCAGGCGGATCTGGCGGCGCGGGACATGATGCTGCAAACGGCAATGCAGCAAATGGAATCGACCCGATCCGAAGCCAACCGACAGGTGCGTTACCTGACCGTCTCGGTGAACCCGATACCCAGTCAGGAACCCAGCTATCCGCGCAAGTTCGAAAATACGATTTTGGCATTCCTGTTGTTTGCTGGTATCTACCTCATGATCTCGCTTACCGCGTCGGTCCTTCGTGAACAGGTATCCTCATAAGACTCATGAAACATGTAAAAATCTCCGACCTGACAGTCGGCAACGACCTTCCGCTGACTATCATTGCGGGCCCCTGCCAGCTTGAAACGGCAGACCACGCACAAATGATTGCGGGCAAGATGAAAGAGGCCTGCGATGCAGCCGGTGCGCAATATGTCTTCAAGGCGTCTTATGACAAGGCAAACCGGACCTCACTGTCCGGCAAGCGCGGCATGGGCATTGATGCCGGGTTGCAGGTTCTGGATAGCATCCGCAAGACAATGGGCATTCCGGTCCTGACCGATGTTCATACCGAAGCGCAGTGCGCCATAGCTGCCGAGGCGGTAGACGTCCTGCAAATCCCGGCGTTCTTGTGCCGCCAGACGGATATGCTGCTGGCTGCGGGCAATACCGGCGCAGTGGTCAATGTGAAAAAGGGTCAGTTTCTTGCGCCGTGGGAGATGCCCAATATCGTGTCCAAGATCGAAAGCACGGGGAATCATAATATCCTGCTGACCGAACGTGGCACTTCGTTCGGCTATAACACACTGGTGGCTGATATGCGGTCCCTGCCGCAAATGGCCCAGACCGGGTATCCAGTAGTGATGGATGCGACCCATTCCGTGCAGCAACCGGGCGGAAAAGGTGGCTCCTCGGGCGGGCAACGCGAATTTGCTCCGGTCATGGCGCGCGCCGCCGTGTCGCTGGGTATTGGCGCGGTGTTCATTGAAACACACCAGGATCCGGACAATGCTCCTTCGGACGGGCCCAACATGATTCCGTTGTATCAGATGCCCCAACTCATTGACACTTTGATGCGCTTTGATGCGCTGGCCAAAGCTGATCCTATTCAGATTTAACGACTGAGACTTGTTATGACCAAACCAATTCCCGAGGTAACACCAAACACCTGGAGCTTTCTGCGTGACGCGATGATCAAACCCACCGGGTTTCGCGAATATGACGCCCGCTGGAAATATCCGGAAGAGATCAACCTGCCGGGCATGACGGCGCTTGGCCTTGGACTGGGTACTCAAATGCGCAGGCGCGGGATCGAGCCCGTGATCGCCGTGGGAAACGATTATCGTGACTATTCACTGGCGATCAAAAACGCCCTGATCCTGGGACTGATGCAGGCCGGTATCCGCGTGAATGACATTGGCCCTGCGCTTAGCCCGATGGCCTATTTCGCACAGTTTCATCTGGATGTACCGGCCGTGGCGATGGTTACGGCCAGCCACAATCCAAACGGCTGGACCGGTGTAAAAATGGGCTTTGACCGTCCTTTGACACACGGCCCCGATGAGATGTCTGAATTGCGCGACATCGTTCTGAACGGCGAAGGTCAGACGCATGAGGGTGGATCCTGGGAATTCGTCGAGGGCGTGAAAGAAGCGTACATCGACGACCTCGTCGGCGATTTCAAAGTGTCCCGCCCGCTAAAGGTTGTCTGCGCAACCGGAAACGGCACCGCTTCGGCCTTTGCGCCCGAAATCTTCGAACGGATGGGGGTTGAGGTCGTCCCCAGCCATAACCGGCTGGATTACACCTTCCCAAACTACAACCCGAACCCCGAAGCGATGGAAATGCTGCATGACATGGCGGCAACGGTAAAATCCAGCGGTGCCGATCTGGCACTTGGGTTTGATGGTGACGGTGATCGCTGCGGCGTCGTCGATGATGAAGGCGAAGAGATCTTTGCCGACAAGGTGGGTGTGATCATGGCCCGCGATCTGGCCAAGCTGCACCCCGGATCAACCTTTGTCGCTGATGTGAAATCCACCGGCCTGTTTGCCAGCGATCCCGAGTTGCAGGCCCTTGGCGTCAAAGCAGATTACTGGAAAACTGGCCACAGCCACATGAAACGGCGCGTCAAGGAAATCGGTGCGCTGGCTGGGTTCGAAAAGTCAGGTCACTACTTTTTAGCCGAACCGGTGGGGCGCGGTTATGACTGCGGAATGCGCGTCGCGGTCGAGATCTGCAAACTGATGGACCGCAACCCGGATCAAAGCATGTCCGACCTGCGCAAGGCGCTGCCCAAGACCTGGTCGACGCCCACGATGTCACCTTATGCAGCAGATACCGAAAAATACGATATCCTGCAGCGTCTGGTCGACAAGCTGGTTGCCAAAAGCGAGGCTAATGAGACTTTCGCTGGTCGTACGATCAAGGAGGTCGTTACGGTGAACGGCGCACGTGTCATTCTGGACAATGGCAGCTGGGGGCTGGTGCGGGCTTCATCCAACACACCCAATCTGGTGGTCGTGTGTGAAAGCAGCGAAAGCGAAGCTGAGATGCGTGCGATCTTTGCCGATATTGATGCGGTGATCCGAACCGAACCCGGTGTTGGAGATTACGATCAAACCATCTGAAGAAAACTGCTTGGGGCATATCTGATTGTCCCAAGCGCAACACTTGCTCAGTTTCCGCCAAACAGTTTGAGCAGCCCTTTCTTCGCCTCTTCTTCCAGCTTGTTCTTGAGCGCATCTTCGATCTGATCGCTGTCCGTGATGGTGGTATCCAGCTCGTTTCCAACCTTCTCGAAAACTTTCTGTTTTGCGTCGTTTTCCAGCTCTTTGACCTTCACATCTGCCGCTGCTTCGATGACCTTGGTCAGGTCCGGCTTGATTGATGGGTTGCTCCACGGGCCAACGATGCGCACAGGCACCGAGATGCCCTGCCCCGAATTGGCACGCAAAGCTACGGGTGTGAACAGATAATCGATATTGCGCGCACCCAGACCCACGACCCCCTGACCATCGGCGCGGAAATTCTTAAGCGACATAAGCAGATCGTTATTCGTCAATACACCCTGATCGATGGTGAAGTTGGCCGACAGGCTGTTGAACACCGTTGTTCCGCCAGATCCGGTCCCCTGCCCCATAAGTCGATCCAGATCGAAACCGGATATTACCCCCGTCCCGACATCCAGATTTCCCTTACCGCTGAGAGACCGCATGATCTGATCCTCAGACCGACCGACACCCAGAAACTCAATGGTTCCCGCCGCGGTTCCCGACAGGCGTTCGACACCGGCCAGTGTCGACAACGCCTGTTTCAGATCAATCTCACTTGCCGTCACCTTGCCGCCCACGGACAGGCCATTGCGATTGTTGGCAACCACCTGTCCGTTCAACTGACCCGAAAACAACGTCGCCGGATGCATCGCAAGAACCGCCCGCGCGCGATCCAGTGTCAGTGTCAGGTCACTTTTCCCAAACGTCATGCCGGGAACGGCGATTGAGTTGGCCGTCAGGCGAATATTGCCATTTGCCAAAGCCAGAGCGGATGCGTCGATTGGGTCTTTTGACCAGCCTTCTTGCACTGGTGAGGCAGGTTGAGACGCGCCACCCGGCCCGGAGCTGGTTTCGGCTATCTTCGACAGGTCCAGATCGCCCGCATCCAGGCGTGCGACGATCTGAGGAGGATCAGAAATGGTGATATCCGCCTCTCCGACAAACCGGTTGCCATCCAACTGCGCTGTCATGTTCCGCAGGGAAATCCGACCGTCCCGCGTATAGGTCATTCGCGCAGAGATATCGGCAACGTTACCCAATCCCGACGGCACAACCACACCAGCCTGACCGAAGGCCGCCAGCATCTTTTCCGTATCTCGGGTGATGATCTTTGTGGTCCCGTCCATTTCTCCGGCCAGATTGACTTGGCCGTCAAATCCGATCTTGCCGCCCGGCGCAGCCAGAGCCAATTCAAGCGCGGTTACGGATCCCGCGGCAAAAGCTGGCAAGTCCGGGATCTTCAGATCGACCTGAACAGCACCTCCGGGTACAGGCATTGATGCCTCCATTACCATCGGTGCAGTGACCTGCGGCCAACTGGCCGACAAGGTTACATCCGGAAAATCCATCTGCGTGGCACCATCTTCCACATAAATCAACCGCGCGTTCGTAAGCTGCAACTCTTCCAAAGTTACGACCGACGATGCGCCGCCCGGAACCGTCCCCGCAGACGGTGTGGCAGTGGCGGTGGTCACAGGCGCGCTCAGCTCCCAGTTTCCGCGCCCTTGCGAACGCTCCAGCCGCAGCACCGGGTTTTCCGCGAAAACGCGTTTGATCCGCAGATCCCCATTCAAAAGCGCAGCAGCATCCACGCCCACGGCAAGGCTATCAGCGCTCAGCATCGGCTCTGGCCCGGCCCAACTGGCGTTCCCAAAACGCACCGGCCCGGTTTCCATCCCAAGCACCGGCCAGAACGACAGGCGCACATCGCCGCTCAATGTCAGTTCGCGCCCGGTCTGGGCTTTGACCTGCTCGGCCAAAATCGCGCCAAGCTTGTCTCCGGGCATCAGCAATAGCGCGCCGATCACCAGCCCAAACACCGCCACGACAATAAACAGGATGCGTATCAGCCATTTCATGGTCTGCTCTCCGCCTTTTGGCTTGTCTTTGCCGCGATCATTAAAATCACACGTCACATTTGCAAGGGGAAGCTTTCCCCACTATACGCCGCGCCATGACAACGAACCCGCCAAACCTCCGCCCTGACCTGGCTCCGGCTGCCCGGATCACCGAGACACCCCGTTCGAACCAGCCGACGATCGGCATGGTTTCGCTGGGCTGTCCAAAAGCTTTGGTCGACAGCGAACGCATTCTGACCCGGCTTCGTGCTGAAGGATACGGCATTTCTCCGGATTATGCGGGGGCCGATGCCGTTATTGTGAACACTTGCGGGTTCCTCGACAGCGCCAAGGCAGAATCGCTGGATGCGATCGGAGAGGCGCTGGTTGAAAACGGCAAGGTTATCGTCACCGGCTGCCTGGGGGCCGAACCGGATTACATCCGTGAACACCACCCCCGCATCATGGCGGTCACCGGTCCGCATCAGTACGAGCAGGTTCTGGATGCGGTTCACGTCGCCGTTCCCCCTGACCCTGACCCGTTCGTCGATCTGCTGCCCGCCAGCAGTGTGCGACTGACCCCCCGCCACTACAGCTATCTGAAGATTTCCGAGGGCTGTAACCACAAATGCAAGTTCTGCATCATCCCCGATATGCGAGGAAAACTGGCCAGCCGTCCGGCCCATGCGGTTCTGCGCGAGGCGGAAAAGCTGGTCGATAGCGGCGTGCGCGAACTGTTGGTAATCTCACAGGACACGTCTGCCTATGGGCTGGACCGGAAATACGATGTGAACCCGTGGAAAGACCGCCATGTGCGCAGCCACATCACCGATCTGGCCCGTGAACTGGGTCAGTTGGATGCTTGGGTGCGGCTGCACTATGTCTATCCCTATCCTCATGTGCGCGAGTTGATCTCCCTGATGGCGGATGCCGGGTCCAACATACTGCCGTATCTGGATATCCCGTTCCAGCACGCCCACCCGGATGTTCTGAAACGGATGGCCCGCCCCGCCGCAGCGGCCAAAACTCTGGACGAGATTCAGGCCTGGCGCGCAATCTGCCCCGATATCACCCTGCGCTCGACCTTTATCGTTGGCTATCCGGGTGAATCCGAGGCCGAATTCCAAACCCTGCTGGACTGGATGGACGAGGCGCAACTGGATCGTGTCGGCTGTTTCCAATACGAAAACGTGGACGGTGCGCGCTCAAACGACCTGCCCGATCACGTCCCGGCCGAAATCAAGCAAGAGCGGTGGGATCGCTTCATGGAAAAGGCCCAGGCCATTTCAGAAGCCAAGTTGCAGGCGAAGGTCGGACAAACGCTTCAAGTAATCGTCGACGAAGTGGATGACGAAGCCGCCACCTGCCGCACCAAGTCGGACGCACCCGAGATCGACGGCAACCTGTTCATTGACGAAGGTTTCGAAGGCCTCAAACCCGGTGATATCGTCACGGTCGAAGTGGACGAGGCGGGGGAATACGATCTGTGGGGGAAACCCGTTTAACGCCAATAGCCTGCCCCACAAAGTTCTCGGGTGAATAGCTACGGGTAATGCGCAGGTAGAAAAAAACCGCCATGAATGGCGGCGGTATTTCCTGAAAAGGTGCAGGCGGTCCGAAACCAGACCGCCTGCGATAAGCTTACTGAGAAACCGGGTTGCAGACGGTTTGACCTGCTTCGGTTGTTGCCAGTTCATAGCCTGCCGAGCAGCTGGCCGAACCATACTTGTCATAGTCAGGCTGTACGTAAACAGGTGTTGGTTCTTCCTGCTGCGCACAAGCAGTCAGGACCAGGGCAAATGCGCCAACGGCTGCAAGTTTCAGTTTCATGTCCGTCAATCCTCTATTACTTTTCTGATATTGCCCAGCTTTTCGGGGCCGCCACCAGAATACGGGTTGAACGGCAATCTGGCAACAGCATCAATCACATCATTGTGAGACAGAGCGATTCCATGCCAGTTGGAAACCCAAATAACGATCCTCACGGCATTATTGCTACCTTTTTGTCTGCATCGTCTTAAACTGTTTAACGTTTCAGCCAAAGACGGAGAAGCCACATGCCTGACACGCCAGTTATCGCCCAGAAAACTCCTTTTCCAGTCGAGGTTGTCGAAGGCAAAACCTATTTCTGGTGCGCATGTGGAAAGTCGAACCGGCAACCCTTTTGCGATGGATCACATAAGGGCAGCGGGCTCGACCCTGTGAAATACACAGCTGAAACCAACAAGAAGGTCTTCTTTTGCGGCTGCAAACATAGTGCAAACCCGCCGTTGTGTGATGGAACCCACAAAGACCTTAAATCAGACCTTTAATCTGTTCAGCGTCTCTGAATTTGCGCAAAAATCCGGGGCCACATCCGCCGGACTCTGTCGCTGAGCCAGCCAGTTGGCGCATTGCGTATCACAGCCTGAGGCCCGGCAGCGCGTGACCAATTCGGCGTATCCTTCGGGCGACAGCCGCCCTTCGGCCATGGCTTCGCTCAGTGAAATTCCCATGCTTCGGGAAACAGAACGCGTCAACCAAAAGTGCTTTTCGACCTCGCCCAAGATGTCCCGAGGCATCACGCGTCCTCCGCTTGCAACGACTTGAGAGCTGTGAATCGCTCGCGATTCGGGCACGTGCATGGGGCTTGATCAATCTGTTCGCGTTGCTCCAACCATTCCGGGCAGTTTCTGGCCCACGCACAGCCACGGCATTGCTGCACGATCTCGGCCCAATCCTCATGTTTGAGGTGACCATCCCGATAGGCTGCGGCCAGGTCGGTTCCTGTGACCTCGCCCATCCGCAGTACGAGGCGAAGATGGGCCATGATTTCACCGAGTCGTGGCATGGCGAACCTGACAGTTAAGGCATTAGTTTGTGCAACAATTCCTGGTTACGGCAATATTCCGGTGTCCGCCCGGCGGTCGCCATTTTCTTGAGCAGGTCCTGACAATGATCCGGGTTCGGACAGTCAGTACATCGCAGAACTGCCTCGGAAATCTGGTCGACAGATACTTTGCCACCAATGGCTGCTTCCTCAAGATCGATGTCCAGCATTCTGGCCATATCGTCCACCAATCCGGCATGAAGCCGCAAGGACTCTCGGGTGGGCATACTGTATCCTTTCCCTTTCGCGCTTTGCGAAATCGTAGCGCATCCGGGGCGTCAGACTTTGACACAGGTCAAGATTGGATGCCGATGTGATCCAGATAGGCCCGAGTTGCATCCTGAACACGGCGAAAGCGGTCCCCGCCCAGCTTTTTGCCTCCGTACCAGCGGGTGACGATGATCACGTGCTTGTCCAGCCCTGCACGTTCGATCATCCGCAGGATTACCATACCAGCGCCGCTCTCCCCATCATCAGCCTTCAGCGCGCCGGTCGGCAAAGAGGCGGCCCAGGTGTTATGTGTGGCCTTGGCATAGGATTTATCGGACTTCAGTTGGTCCAAAACCGCGTCAACGTCCGCGCGTGACGCCACAGGCGCGCCAGATACCGCATATTTCGACCCGCGATCCGTCAAAATCACGCCAAGGCGCACAAGATCGGTCATTGCGTCAGTCCCAGTTGCATCGCGGTTTCAAGCACGATGTGAACGCGCTGCGCGTTTGGCGGGTGGGTGCCCAGAAACCTGTCGCCGGGATCCGGAATCCGATCAAAGAACTTTGCCCCGATCAGCGGGTTGTAGCCCGCATTATGCGTAATGATCGTGCCCATCTCGTCAGCTTCAAGCTCAAAAGCCTTTACATAAGCCTGAACACCAACTTGCGCACCCACTTTCTGAGCCTCTTCTATATCGGCGGCGTCGCCCCCGCGCAGCTTCTCGGCCTTTCCGAACTCGGTGGCGCTTGCGCTGGCATTTTCGCTTTGCCGTGCGATGTGCCCCAGCACGTGATGGGCCGCCTCATGCCCCATGACAAAAGCCAGTTCATCTGCGTTTTGCGCGGAACGGATCATCGCAAGGGTAAAAATGATGGTGGGTTGCCGCTGGTCGTCCAACGTCTGAAACGCATTGGCTGGCGCACGTGGGTTCAGATCAACGAGAATCCGGAAATCGCATCTCTGAGGTCTTGATTGCTTCAAGCACTGGCTACGGGCCTCGGCCCCGATGTTCTGACTGACTTCGCGAAAGGTCTGGGCAACATCCTCAGAACCCGGCCCTTCACCTAGCCAATCCGCAGCAGGTTGCACGCGCAATCCACCTTCCGCACAGGCCGCAAGAAGCAGGGGAAGCACCAAAACAAAGCGTCTGCGCATGTTACATCCTTCGGCTCGGTCTGACCGTGATTTCAACATAGTACGTGCCGCTCGGCGTGACCACACAAGGCTTTGAAACGAACGTCTTGCATTGCGCGTCGACGGCTTGCACTCTGTCCTTATGTTTTCGATTGAGCATGAATTCGACTCGACGGTCATAACGCTTGTGGACGAAGGTGAAAAACCTTTGCAGGAAGATGTTGTGATCAACAATTTCGCCGAATGCGTCACGCTGGAACAGTTTGATCCGCGAACCGAACAGGTGCAAAAGATCACCTTGTCGCCGGAACAGGTCCGCGATCTGGCCGCAGCGCTGGACCTGCCCGAGGGAGTTTACCAGATCCGTGAAACGGGATCTTGGGGCGCATAGACAAAAACCTTGCTGCGCGAAGTTTGCCCTTGCTTGAGTGACAGTGTCGAAGGCGCGACGCCAAGACATTTCGCAAGAATTACCTGAACCGCATGGTTGGCTTTACCACTGTCAGGCGGTGCCGTGACAAATACCCTGATCTGCCCGTCTTCCACAACCACCCGGTCGCGTGGAGCCTTGGGAGTTACTTTCAGATGAAACGTTGTCCCGGCGTGCGCCTGCGCGCTGAGATCCGGCAGATCACGTAGTTTGGATTTCGCCATTGTCGCCCCTTCCCTCAATAGTCTTGCATGATGGGCGGTGGAATGAAATTGATCCACGCGATCCGTCGCCGCGCCCTTGAAACCCTCGGCATGCCGACCAAGATACAGAGACGTGATGTAAAGGAAGTTAACATATGTCCATGAAAAACCCCGCTGCTCTGGAGTTTTTGCAGGCGCGCCGGTCCCGACCTGCCAAGACACTGGTTGCCCCGGCCCCGACACCGGACGAGTTGCGCCCCTTGTTGATCGCAGCTGCACGCAGCCCCGATCACGGAAAACTGGAACCCTGGCGATTTATCGTTCTGGAACAAGGGGCCATGGCAAGACTGGCAACCCTGACCGAAACCTGCGGGCAAAGGCTGAAGAAAAGTCCGGAAGATATTGCAAAAGCACGCAGCCAATTTGACATGGGACATCTGGCCGTAGCGGTGATCGAAGTACAAAAACCGTCCGAAAAAATACCTGCAATCGAACAAACCTATTCTGCGGGCGCGGTCTGTCTTGCCTTGCTGAATGCCGCGCTGGCCGCAGGCTGGGGTGCAAACTGGCTATCGGGTTGGCAAACCCATGACCACGACTTCTGCGTCGACGCCTTTGGACTTGCTGACAACGAACGCGTAGCCGGGCTGATACATATCGCCACCGAAGGAACAGCCCCACCCGAGCGCCCGCGGCCCGATGTGGCGGCCATAACGGAATGGATCACAGAATGATCATCCTGAACGCCTTCTTCAGCGCGCTAAGCCAGATCGGAGATCCCAAGTTCCGCGCCGTTCTGCTGCGCGGTGTAGGTTTGACCATCCTGTTGCTGGGTCTTGCCTGTGCGGGTGCGATCAGTTTGATCAACTGGTTGTCGGGCAGTGAAATCTCTCTGCCGTTCGTCGGCGCAGTGCCATGGCTGAACGACGTTCTGAACTATTCAGGTATCGTTCTCGTCCTGATCCTGCCTGTTTTCCTGATGGTGCCGGTGGCGTCAGCCATCACATCGATCTTTCTGGACGAAGTGGCACAAGCGGTCGAGGACAAGCATTTTCCGGCCTTGCCACCTGCACGACGCATCCCTGTGTCAGAGGCCCTGATGGACGGCCTCAGCTTTCTTGGCGTGCTGATTGTCGCAAACCTGCTGGCGCTGATCCTTTATGCGATCTTCACCCCGTTTGCGCCCTTCATCTTCTGGGCCATGAACGGGTTCCTGTTGGGGCGGGAATACTTCACGCTGGCTGCAATGCGCCGGATCGGGCGGGATGGCGCGCGCCAATTGCGCGCCAGGCATTCGACCACGATCTGGGTCGCTGGAACGCTGATGGCCATCCCGCTGTCGATACCGCTGTTGAATCTGGTGATCCCGATCCTTGGCGCGGCGACATTCACCCATATTTTTCATGCTGTGTCAGGCCAAAAGGTCTGACACAGATTAGCGCGGCTCCAGTTGGTTCAACCAGTCGAAGTCCCGCACTGAAATTGCACCAGATATGATGATCCCGGCAATGATAACCCACAAAACCACTGCAATGGCGGTGGTGATCCACATCTTGGCCTTCAGATGATGGACTTCCGGCGCGCCCGCATGGGTGCCCGGAACGATATCGTTCAGGTCACCCTGAGTTTTGATGCGAATGGGCAGAACCACAAGCAACGTCATGAACCAGATGACGGCGAACAGCACCAGTGCAGCGGTAATGGTCACTTCAGGCCCTCCCGGTTTTGCGGATCATACCTGTTCCAGCTCGACCAGGCAGCCGTTGAAGTCTTTAGGATGCAGGAACAGCACCGGTTTGCCATGCGCGCCGATCTTGGGTTCACCCGACCCCAGAACACGGGCACCGGTCGCTTTTAAATGATCACGGGCGGCGATGATGTCTTCGACCTCATAGCATACGTGATGAATACCACCTGCCGGGTTCTTTTCCAGAAACCCGTTGATAGGGCTGTCGTCGCCCAGCGGGTACAAAAGTTCGATCTTGGTGTTGGGCAGTTCGATGAACACAACCGTGACGCCATGATCCGGTTCGTCCTGCGGCGCGCCAACCTTGGCGCCCAGCGCATTGCGGTATTGCTCGGATGCCGCCTCAAGGTCGGGTACGGCGATGGCAACGTGGTTCAGACGTCCAATCATGTCTCACTCCTGATGTCCTGCGTTGCGTGGGTTATGGGGGCTGCTCTGCGAAAGAACAAGTGCGCCAAATCGCGCGTTAACGTCGTGTTAGCCAGAAGTTCCTAGCGTGAAGCATCTGCTGGATAGGAGAGCTGCCATGGACGATTCGGGCCTCATTGCCACCACCGCCGCCACGCCCACCGCAACGCGGCCTTTGCTGGGGCAGACAATTCTGGTTGTTGAAGACAGCCGATATGCCTGCGATGCGATCCGCCTGATGTGCCTGCATAGCGGCGCACGTATCCGACGCGCTGACTGCCTGAAATCGGCACGGCGACACCTGCAGATCTATCGCCCTTCGGTCATTCTGGTCGATATGGGCCTGCCCGACGGGTCCGGAGCTGACCTGATCGCCGAACTGGCCGACGCTTCACCACGGATCAGCGTAATCATGGGCCTGTCGGGCGATGACGCTACCGAAGGTCTGGCGTACGCAGCCGGGGCGGATGGATTTCTGTCCAAGCCGATAAAATCATTGTCTTATTTTCAGAAGTCCATCCTGGAGCGCCTGCCCGAAGATCGACGCCCAAGCGGGCTCCACTCGGTTCGAGATGAAGTCATCCGCCCCGACCCGATGGCCTATCAGGACGACATGGCGCACATCGCCGATGTCCTTACCGGGCCCAACGATCATCGCACATGGGATTATGCCGCCCAGTTCCTGCAAGGGGTCGCACGGGAAGCCGATGACAGACCCTTGGCAGAAGCCGCCCGAAAGCTGGCGCTGTCACGAGCGAACGGTGCACCAATCACGGCGCAGGCAGCGCAGGTCGCCGGCATGGTGCAGAACCGTTTGGAACAAAGAAAGGCGATTTGACGTGATTGCAGCCTACTTCATCACCGCGACGCTTCTGTGCATCTGGGCCTATCGCCAAACACGGCAGACTGCGCGCTCTATTCGGGTCAACCGGGGCGATCTGAACAACCCGCTGGACTGACCCGCGAGTATTCGCTGGCATCAAAATGAAACCGCCCGCTTGATGCGGGCGGCTCTCGTTCAGTCCTGCGGAATAAGGCGCAAGCCCAGTTCCATCAGCTGATCTGACGTCGGGTCCGACGGCGCATGCATCATCAGGTCTTCGGCCCGCTGGTTCATCGGGAACATCATGACCTCGCGGATATTGGCCTCATCCGCCAGCAACATCACGATCCGGTCGATTCCAGCAGCGCATCCACCGTGTGGCGGCGCACCGTAGTGGAAGGCATTGAACAGGGCCCCAAAGCGGGATTTCACTTCGTCCTCGCCATAGCCCGCCAGTTCAAAGGCTTTCAACATGATCTCCGGCTTGTGGTTCCGGATCGCGCCCGAGACCAGCTCATACCCGTTGCAGGCTAGATCGTATTGATAACCACGTACGTCCAGCGGATTGCCCTGCAGCGCGTCCATGCCGCCTTGCGGCATCGAAAACGGGTTGTGCTCAAAGTCGATCGCGCCGGTTTCTTCGTCTTGTTCGTAGATCGGGAAATCAACGATCCAGGCAAAGGCAAAGCGGTCTTTCTCGGTCAGACCAAGCTCATCCCCGATCACGTCGCGCGCCTTGCCTGCAACCTTTTCAAAAGCCTTCGGCTTGCCGCCCAGGAAAAACGCCGCATCGCCGACACCCAGACCCAATTGCTGGCGGATTGCCTCGGTGCGCTCGGGACCGATGTTCTTGGCCAGCGGACCTGCGGCTTCCATCCCTTCACCCTGATCGCGCCAGAAGATGTAGCCCATCCCCGGCAGACCCTCTTTCTGGGCAAAGGTGTTCATGCGGTCACAGAATTTGCGGCTGCCGCCGGTTGGTGCGGGGATGGCGCGGATTTCGGTGCCGTCCTGCTCCAACAGCTTTGCAAAAATCGCAAAGCCAGACCCGCGGAAATGATCAGAGACCACTTGCATTTTGATAGGGTTCCGCAGGTCGGGCTTGTCCGTGCCGTACCACAGCGCCGAATCCTTGTAGGAAATCTGGGGCCACTCCTGATCGACCTTGAGGCCACCGCCGAACTCTTCGAACACGCCGGTCAGAACGGGTTGGATCGTGTCGAACACGTCCTGCTGCTCGACAAAGGACATCTCGAGGTCAAGCTGGTAGAAATCGGTCGGCGAGCGGTCGGCGCGCGGGTCTTCGTCACGAAAGCAGGGCGCAATCTGGAAATACTTGTCGAAACCCGACACCATGATCAGCTGCTTGAACTGCTGCGGGGCTTGCGGCAACGCGTAGAACTTGCCCGGATGCAGACGCGACGGCACCAGAAAGTCGCGCGCGCCTTCGGGCGAGGATGCGGTGATGATCGGCGTCTGATACTCGCGGAACCCCTGATCCCACATACGCTTGCGCATGGAGGCCACAACGTCCGACCGCAGGGTCATGTTTTGCTGCATCGCCTCGCGTCGCAGGTCGAGGTAACGATAACGCAGGCGGGTTTCCTCGGGGTATTCCTGATCACCGAACACCATCAGCGGCAGTTCCTCGGCGGCCCCCAGAACTTCCAGTTCGCGCACGTAAACCTCAATCTCGCCGGTGGGCAGTTTCGGGTTCACCAGTTCGGCGGCACGCGCCTTGACGGTTCCGTCGATGCGGATGCACCATTCCGAGCGCACTTTCTCAAGCTCGGCAAAAGCCGCGCTGTCGCCGTCGCACAGAACTTGTGTCACACCGAAATGGTCGCGCAGGTCGATGAACAGGACGCCCCCGTGGTCTCGGACCCGATGCACCCAACCGGACAGGCGAACGGTTTCCCCGACATTAGCGGCGGTCAGTGCGGCGCAGGTGTGGCTGCGATAGGCGTGCATGGATCATATCCCTTCGGGCGCAGAATTCGTCGCGCCGATACACCCTGTCAGGCCCGGAAAGTCAAGGCGGGTCGCCCTGTCAAAACGGCCTTTGCACGTTGCCTGAGTAGAAATAGACACCCAGCCCGACCGCAAAGATGATATTGCCCGCAATCGCGTGCAGCAGCACCGCGTAGAAGAACGAACCGCGCTGCCTGTAGGCCCAAGTAAACAGCAGCCCGCCCGCAAATGTCATGAGGGCGACAATCCAGCTCCAATACATCAGATGCGCGAACGAGAAGATGGCAGCGTTCAGCACATATGCCGCGCGCCCTTCTGGCAGGATCGCGTGATAGCGACGGAAGAACAGTGGGCGGAACAGAAGTTCCTGTGGCAGTGCAGACAAAACAGGATAACCGATCCAGATAAACGCCAGCATCTCAGGGCGGTGTACTGGCAGAAAAAACGCGGCGTCGGGGCGTGTCACCTGAATCAGCCCGAAGCAAAACACGGACATGAAAGCGGTAAACAGCACAACTTCGCGAAGTGACCAGTTGGCCCAATCGTACCGCAGCTCGGCCCATTGAAAGCCCGGTGTCCAATGCAGCAGCATGATCCCCAACCCGGTCAAGGCAAACAGTGCCGGAAGCATCCAGTTCGGTGGAAACAAAACCGCGATGATCAGCGGCAGAACAATATAGAACAGGCCGAACTCAACCCTTAACCGCGGCAATGCAACCGGTGGTCCGACCATCGCGCTGTCTTTGGTCACGTGTCTATCAGCTCCACCCGGATCAGCCCACGCAATGAATTGCCCATGTAGGCAGTTTGTGCATTTTTCAGGTCGCTCAGGGTCAGCACGGCCTCGGACACCGTTCCTTTATCCAGTAGTTCTTCGCGCAATATGCCCGGCAACAGACCGCTGGACAGCACAGGTGTCAGAATACGGCCGTCCTGCTTTTCGATGAAAAGGTTGCTGATGGTGCCCTCACACAGCTCATCAAGCTCATTCAGGAACAACACCTCGTCTATGCCATCCGGCAGCCCGGCACGGGCATCGTCATATAGGGCGCGGCGGCTTGTCTTGTGACGCAGCCAAAGATCATTGGATGCCAGCCGCTGTTCGGACAGGGCGATGCGCCAGACCGGGGGATTGTTGGCCAGAACCCCGGTCGTCAATTCGAACGCACCCGATGCGTCCAGTGTCAGACGGCATCGCAAAGGTGTGTCGCCCAACGCGCCATCCAGCGCGGCGGTCGCTGCATCCGGGTTAAAGGTAAGGCCAAAGGCCGCAGCGGTTCGGGCCATGCGCGCAAGGTGACGGTCTTTTCGGACAAAGCCCCGACCTGGCCGAAAGGCCAGCGTTTCGATCAGGCGGAAATCAGGCTCAGCTGGCGGGCGAAGCGGGCTTTCCATAGCGCCTCCTCATATTCTGCCGGGGCGGTGCTGTCCCAGACAAGGCCCCCGCCCACGTTCAGCGTGGCCTGATCGGCTTCCAGCATCAGCGTACGGATGGCCACGTTGAACTCGGACCGGCCATCAGGCGCGGCCCAGCCGATGGTGCCACAATAGATGTCGCGCGGCCAGGGTTCCAGCCCGGCCAGAATTTCCATGGCGCGAATTTTGGGGGCGCCCGTGATCGAACCGCAAGGAAACAGAGCCGTCAGTATGTCGCTGAGCCCTGCGCATTTGAGCAACTGGGCGCGGACAAGCGAAACCATCTGGTGCACAGTCGCATAGGTTTCGACCTTGAACAGTTCCGGGACATGAACTGAACCGGGCAGCGCGACACGGCTGATATCGTTGCGCAGAAGATCGACGATCATCAGGTTTTCCGCCCGGTTCTTTTCGTCCGTGGTCAGAAACGCCCGGCGCCGCATATCCTCATCCGGGTCTTCGCTGCGCGGCTGTGTACCCTTCATCGGTCGTGTTTCGATCTTTCCATCCGCGTCTGTGCGGAAGAACAACTCTGGCGAGCGGCTGAGCAAATCCGGCAACCCGACCTGCTGCACCAGCGCGCCATGCCCAACAGGCTGCCCCGCTGCCAGCGCCGCATAAAGGGCTTCACTGCTGCCCGAGACGGTCAGATCAATCGGAAAGGTCAGGTTCGCCTGATAGATATCGCCTGCACCGATGGCATCATGCACCACTTGAAAGGCTTCGCCATAGCGCGCCTCGTCCCAGCGCGGCTGAAACGCGCGCACCTCGCCTGCGGGCGTCGGTAAAGAAACCCGATCCGGCGCGCCGTAAACTCCAAAGCACAGCAAGGGCAGCCGACGCGATTCCGGCAAAAGTTTGATCAGCCGGGATTCAAGCACATATCCCAGTTCATAACTGGCATAGCCAGCCAGCCAGGCTCCGCCCGCGCGCGCCTCATCCAGCGCCGCCAGAGCCTGGGGCACGTCCTCCGCCGTATCCGCGCGGATAATCCGAGACGGGCGCTGAAACCGGGTTCCGCGACCGGCTGGTCCCTGATCAAAACGAATACGCAACTGCATCCTCTTTTGCCGTGAAGGGCGATATAGAGAATACTCTGGCAGGGGAAAGGGGGGAAAGCGGCAATTTCGCTTCTGTTTCCGATACCCCTTGAACCTTTCTGCGTGGTCCCTATAACGCACGACAATTTGGGCGCTTGGGCGGCGCCCGCGACTCGTGCAAAATCGAAGGGGCTAGGCCATGCCGAAGAGAACCGACATCAAGTCGATCATGATCATCGGGGCTGGTCCCATTGTTATCGGTCAGGCCTGCGAGTTCGATTATTCCGGCGCTCAGGCCTGCAAGGCCCTGCGCGAAGAAGGTTACCGGGTTATTCTGGTCAACTCGAACCCGGCGACGATCATGACAGACCCCGGACTTGCCGATGCCACCTATATCGAGCCGATCACGCCCGAGGTCGTCGCCAAGATCATCGAAAAGGAACGCCCGGACGCCCTGCTGCCCACAATGGGCGGGCAAACCGGTCTGAACACCTCGCTCGCGCTGGAAGAGATGGGAGTGTTGGACAAGTTCGGTGTCGAGATGATCGGTGCCAAACGCGACGCCATCGAGATGGCCGAGGACCGAAAATTGTTCCGCGAGGCGATGGACCGGCTAGGGCTGGAAAACCCCAAAGCTACCATCGTGACCGCCCCCAAGAAGGCCGACGGCTCTGCCGATCTGGACGCAGGTGTGCAGATCGCTCTGGACGAGTTGGAGGAAATCGGCCTGCCCGCCATCATCCGCCCGGCCTTTACCTTGGGTGGTACAGGCGGCGGTGTGGCCTATAACCGCGAGGATTATATCCATTTCTGCCGCTCGGGCATAGATGCCTCGCCCGTCAACCAGATCCTCGTCGATGAAAGCCTGCTGGGCTGGAAAGAATACGAGATGGAAGTGGTGCGCGACACTGCCGACAACGCCATCATCGTCTGTTCCATCGAAAACGTGGACCCGATGGGCGTGCACACGGGTGACTCGATCACGGTGGCCCCTGCCCTGACGCTGACCGACAAGGAATACCAGATCATGCGCAACGGCTCGATCGCCGTGCTGCGCGAGATCGGGGTGGAAACCGGTGGCTCGAACGTGCAATGGGCGATCAACCCCGATGATGGCCGCATGGTTGTGATCGAAATGAACCCGCGCGTGTCGCGTTCATCGGCGCTGGCCTCGAAAGCGACGGGTTTCCCGATTGCCAAAATTGCCGCGAAACTGGCCGTTGGTTACACGCTGGACGAGTTGGACAACGACATCACCAAGGTCACGCCTGCGTCGTTCGAACCTACCATCGACTATGTCGTCACCAAGATCCCGAAATTCGCGTTTGAGAAGTTCCCCGGCTCTGAACCCTATCTGACCACTGCAATGAAGTCGGTGGGTGAGGCGATGTCCATCGGCCGCACCATCCACGAATCCATGCAGAAGGCGCTGGCCTCGATGGAATCCGGCCTGACCGGGTTTGATGAGATCGAAGTTCCGGGGTTGAGCATCGGCCTGTGGGATGAGGTCGAAAGCAGCGACGACAAAGCGCATGTCATCAAAGCGATCAGCAAGCAGACCCCTGACCGCCTGCGCACCATCGCCCAAGCCATGCGTCATGGCCTGAGCGACGACGAAATCTTTGGCGTCACCAAGTTTGACCCCTGGTTCCTGGCCCGCATTCGCGAGATCATCGAAGCCGAACGCACCGTGCGCAAGGACGGTCTGCCAGTGACCGAAGAAGGCATCCGCAAGCTCAAGATGCTGGGCTTCACCGATGCGCGTCTGGGCAACCTGTCAGGCCGCAGCGAAGATAACGTGCGCCGCGCCCGCCACAATCTGGGCGTCACCGCGGTCTTCAAACGCATCGATACCTGCGCCGCCGAGTTCGAAGCGCAAACCCCCTATATGTACTCGACTTACGAAGCCCCGATGATGGGCGATGTCGAATGCGAGGCACGCCCAAGCGACCGCAAGAAGGTCGTTATTCTTGGTGGTGGTCCGAACCGGATCGGTCAGGGGATCGAGTTCGATTATTGCTGCTGCCACGCCTGCTATGCGCTGACCGAGGCCGGGTACGAGACCATCATGGTCAATTGCAACCCCGAGACGGTCTCGACCGACTATGACACCTCGGACCGTCTGTATTTTGAGCCGCTGACCTTTGAACACGTCATGGAAATCCTGACGAAGGAACAGGAAAACGGCACGCTGCACGGCGTGATCGTTCAGTTCGGTGGTCAAACACCGTTGAAGCTGGCCAACGCGCTTGAGGCCGAGGGTATTCCGATTCTGGGTACCACACCGGACGCAATTGACCTGGCCGAAGACCGCGAACGGTTCCAGGCGCTGGTCAATGAACTGGGCCTGAAACAGCCCAGAAACGGTATTGCCTCGACCGATGAAAAGGCGCTGGAGATTGCCGAAGAGATCGGTTTCCCGCTGGTCATCCGCCCCTCTTACGTTCTGGGCGGTCGTGCGATGGAAATCGTGCGCGATATGGATCAGCTGCGACGCTATATCAACGAGGCCGTTGTGGTCTCGGGCGACAGCCCCGTACTTCTGGACAGCTATCTGGCGGGCGCGGTCGAGCTGGACGTAGATGCGCTGTGTGACGGCACCGACGTTCACGTCGCGGGCATCATGCAGCACATCGAAGAAGCGGGCGTTCACTCGGGCGATTCCGCCTGTTCGCTGCCGCCCTATTCGCTGTCGAAAGAGATCATCGGGCAGATCAAGGAACAGGCATTCAAACTGGCCAAGGCGCTGAATGTCGTTGGCCTGATGAATGTGCAATTCGCGATCAAGGATGATGAGATCTATCTGATCGAAGTGAACCCGCGCGCCTCGCGCACCGTGCCGTTTGTTGCCAAGGCCACTGACAGTGCGATTGCGTCGATTGCGGCGCGCGTCATGGCGGGCGAGAAACTGGCCGATTTCCCGATGCGCCCGCCCTATCAGGAAGGCAAGGACACCAAGATCGCCGACCAGATGACGCTAGCCGATCCGGACATGCCGTGGTTCTCGGTGAAAGAGGCTGTCATGCCATTCGCCCGTTTCCCCGGCGTCGACACCATCCTTGGCCCGGAAATGCGCTCGACCGGCGAGGTGATGGGCTGGGACCGTGACTTCCCGCGCGCGTTCCTCAAGGCGCAGATGGGCGCGGGCATGGTGCTGCCGTCCTCTGGCCGTGCGTTCATTTCGATCAAGGATGCCGACAAGGGCAAAGCCATGCTGGAAGCGGCGCAGGTTCTGGTTGATCAGGGCTTCACGCTTGTGGCCACGCGCGGCACCCAAAGCTGGCTGGACGAACAGGGTGTTGCCTGTGACGTGGTGAACAAGGTGTACGAAGGCCGCCCGGATGTGGTGGACATGCTGAAAGACGGTCAGGTGCAGCTGGTGATGAACACCACCGAAGGTGCGCAGGCGGTTGAGGACAGCAAGGCCATCCGCTCGATCGCGCTGTACGACAAGATCCCGTATTTCACCACCGCAGCTGGGGCCAATGCCGCAGCACTGGCGATCAAGGCACAAGCTGAGGGCGACGTTGAGGTGAAATCGCTACAGGGGTAAAGACCCCTGAACCAAACGGAAAAGCCTCAGAGGAAACTCTGGGGCTTTTCTTTAGTTCCAATATTTTACGCAGGATTTTCTACCGTCTTTCTTCGTTCGTCACGGGCGAAGAACAGCAGATAGAACACCGGTGCCGCGACCATTGTCAGCACGGTGGCAAATGCCAGACCGCCCATGATCGTCACTGCCATCGAGACGAAGAACGCATCCGTCAGCAGCGGCGCCATGCCCAGAATGGTCGTGACAGCCGCCAGCATGACGGGCCGCAAACGCGACACGGATGCTTCGATGATTGACTCGCGCAGGGGCTTTCCTGTGGCGCGGACCAGATCGATTTCCTCAACCAGAACAATGCCGTTCTTGATCAGCATACCCGACAGGCTGAGCAGGCCCAGAAGTGCCGTGAAGGTGAAGGGCAACCCTGTTCCCAGCAGGCCGATTACCACGCCGTTCACGGACATCGGCACCAGCAGCCAGATGATGATCGGCTGGCGGATCGCGTTGAACAACAGGACCGAAATCAACACCATGATCAGCAGGCTCAATGGCAATTGTCTGCCCAGGCTTGCCTGCGCTTTGCGCGAGTTTTCGAACTCTCCACCCCATTCCATCTTGTAGCCGGGTGGCAGGTCGATGGCCTCGATGGCGTCGCGCACTTCGGCGTGGACCTGTGCCGCTGTCAGGTCGGGCGGGATGTCGGCGCCGACGGTGATGGTCAGAACCCGATCACGACGGTGAACCAGCGTATTGAGCGTTTTGTACTCGAATCCATCCACCATTTGTTCAATTGGTACAAACTTTTCCGACTGGTCCGAGTACACGACCTGATCGACGATCGAGTAATCTCCGTCCGCGGGTCGGCGCAGGATGATCGGGATCAGGCGGTCGCGCTCGCGGAACACACCACCCGTAATGCCGTCGGTCGAGAATTGCAGGGTGGCGGCGATGTCTTCGCGTGTGACACCGGCTGTCTGCGCCCGTTCGGTGGCATAGATCGGTTGCAGCGCCAGTTCCTGTTCGCGCCAATCGTGGTGAACCAGCAGCGCGTTCGGGGATGCGGCTGCCATGCGCTGCACTGCCTCATCAGCAAGCTGGCGCAGCACGACCGGATCGCTGCCCGAGAACCGGGCCTGAATCGGATCACCACCGCCGGGGCCAAAAACCAGGCGCTTAGTGCCGAACTCACCTTCGGGGAATTGGACGGACCCAAACGCCTCAAGGTCCGCTTGCAGCGCCGGGATGTCGTCCAGGCTTGCTGTGCGGATGACCATATGCCCATAGCTGGGGTTCGGCTTTTCGGCTGAATACGTCAGCATGAAACGAGTAGCCCCCTGGCCGACAAAGGTCGCGACCGAGACCACGTCGTCGCGGGCTGCCAACCACTCTTCGAACACCGCCATGTCTTCGGCGGTTCGTGCAATCGGTGTGCCCTGCGGCAGTTTGTAGTGCACAAAGAACAAAGGCGTGTTGGAGTTGGGGAAGAACTGCTGTTTCATCAGCCCAAACCCGGCATAACACACCACGGTTACGCCGACGAGACCAGCAACAACCAGCCAGCGGAAGCGCAGCGCAAAGCGCAGGATCGCACCATAGGTGCGGAACAGGAGGCCGCCGTATGCGTCGATCTCGCCTGCTTTGCCCTGTTTGAAGAAGTAATGCCCCAAAAGCGGCGTGACGGTGATCGCCAAAACCCAGCTGAGCAACAGTGAAATGCCGATCACGGCGAACAGAGAGAACAGGAATTCTCCGGTTGCGTCAGGGCTGAGGCCAATGCCCGCGAAGGCCATGATGCCAATCACGGTCGCCCCCAGCAGCGGGATCTGGGTTTTTGACGCCACATCCTCGGCCGCATCGCGCGAGGACTGGCCGCGCAGCATGGATATCTGCATCCCTTCGGCCACGACGATGGCGTTGTCCACCAGCATCCCCATGGCGATGATCAGGGCACCCAATGAGATTCGTTCCATCTCGATTGAGAAGAGCGACATGAACAGAAGCGTGCCGACCACGGTCAGCAGCAGGGTCGAGCCGACGACAATGGCCGCGCGCCAGCCCATGAAGATGCCCAGCACGGCGACCACGATGGCCACCGACATGGCAAGGTTCACGAGAAAGTCGTTCGAGGCCTGCTCGACCACCACATGTTGCTGATAGACCGGCAGGATTTCGACACCGAAGGGAATGCTTGTGTTCAACTCCGCGAATTTGGCGTCAGCGCGTTTGCCGACTTCGACAATGTTTTCGGTGGCCAGACCCGCGATGCCCAAGGTGAAGGCCTCGGTCCCGTTGTAGCGGATAATGATGTCGGGGTCGTTCTGACGGGCACGATAGACATCGGACATGTCAAAGAGGTTGATCACCTGCCCTTGCGAACCGACAGACAGGCCCGCAATGGCCGACACACTGTCCGACCCTTCGGCCGTCAGAATGGTGGTGCGGTCGTTATCAGAGCGCAAGGACCCTGAGGAATTGACCGAATCCGCATTGGCGATGGCCTGGTTGATCGCTTGCAGCGGGACATTCTGGTTCACGGAAATCGCCAGATCGGGTTCGACGAAGATCGCCTCGTCCGGCAGGCCCTGAACCTCGACATCCGCAACGCCGTCAACGGTCAGCAGTTCCCGCCGCAGGAAGGTTGCCAGTTCGTGCTTTTCGGCGTCCGAGAACCCTTGGGCGGTCACCGCATAGAACAGGCCGAACACGTCGCCGAACCCGTCATTCACAAACGGTTGGCCGACGCCCGATGGCAGGCCACGCGCGGCGTCGCGCACCTTGGCCCTGAGCCGGGTCCAGATGGCTGGCAGTTCGGTGCCGTCATATGTCGACTTGATCTCGACCTCGATCAGGGACCGTCCGGGTTGATTGACCGACGTGATGACATCCACCTCGCCCATCTGCTGTATGGCGGATTCCAGCGGTTCCGATACTTCCAGCGCCACCTGCTCGGCGGTGGCACCGGGGTATTGCGTGGCGATGACCGCGTTTTTGATTGTAAAGGCCGGGTCTTCCAGACGGCCAAGCGATATGAACCCCCAGATGCCCCCAACAAGGGCAATGAGGATGACCAGCCATGTGTAAAGCGGCCGGTCGATTGAGGCGCGGGCGATGTTCATCTGTCAGCCCCTCAGTTCGCGAAACCGGCAAACCGGCGCACCGTCTGACCATCCGTCAGCACAGCGCCCCCGGCCACAACGACCTCATCCCCGTCAGACAGGCCCGTCAGCACCCGGACATCGCCGGTTTGCGTGGGCTCGATGGTCACCGGGACGCGACGCACGGTGCCCTCATCCGCCCCGACCGGGGAAAACACCATGACGTTCAGCGCGCCGTTTGCGTCGGCGACAACAGCGGTCGCCGGTACGATGATGCCTGTGCGGTTGTCCTGCACCTGAACGTTGACGGTAACGGAAGAACCGGGAAGGATCAGCAACCCCTCGGGCGGGGTCAGGCCGAACTGGATGCGGAAGGTTTGACCGACGCTGGAGGTTTCAGCGTCGAATTCCCGGATTTCCAGCGGGAAGACTTCGTCACTGGCAGGGAATTTGGCAGTGATTGTTCTTTGATCATTCTGGCCGGAGCGTTGAAACAGGATCTCGGGCACGTCGACCACGATGCGAAGTTCGGACATGTCGTGAATGCGGACGATGGGCGTGCCTGCCGAGACGGTGGTAAACGCCTCGACCGAGCGGCTTGAGACCAGCGCGTCAAAGGGCGCGGTCAGCGTGGCGTGTTCCAGTTCATATTCCGCGTCGCGCAGGGCAATCGCGGCCAGTTGCGCCTCGGTCTCGGCATCGTCCACGGCCACCTGGCTGGCGGTTGTACCGCGCAGGCGCGACAGGCGCGCAACGGTGCGGTCGGCCTGTTCCTTTTGCAGCCGAGCCCGATCAAGGCGCAGCTCGAACGGTTCCTGATCCAGACGGGCAATCAGGCCATCCTTGGGAATCACGAAGCCTTCGTTGATGGGCATTTCGACAATCTGCCCCGCAACCTGAAAGGCCAGATCAACGGTCTGGCGCGCGGCGACGCGGCCGAAAAACTGCCGCGTGAAACCGGGCGCGGTTTCACGCACCTGGATGAGTTTCACCGGTTTCGGGGTCTCTTGAGCGGCAATCGGGGTTGCCAGAATGGCCAGTGCAAGGCCCAGAGAGGTCAGGAGTTTCATTTCTTCAATCCCTCGGGAATTCCCGTTTTCAATACGTTGTCGCGGATTTTGCGTGCCAGTCGCGCGAATTCGGCAGTTTCTTGTTCGTTGAGGCCCGAGGCCCGGTGAAACAGGTCTCCGGCGGCGGCGACCAGCATGTTGCGGGCTTCTTCGCCCTGCTTTGTCAGCACCAGCAACCAGGCGCGGCGGTCTTCGGGGTCACGCCGCCGCATCAGATAGCCCGCTTTTTCGAGGGCATCCGCAGTGGCGGTGATCGTTGATGGGACGCTTAACATATCAGAGGCCAGAACGCCCATGCGCTTGGGCTGATCCAGCTTGATCAGCATGTGGCATTCCGGGTGGCTCAGGTCTGTTTCGATACAGTCAAAGGTCTCTTCCAGTTTCCAGTACAGGGCATAGACGCCCATGATCGCCTGAATCTCGGGGCTGAGGCGGCCCAGTCTGGCACTGATATCGTCGGGCATTGAGGGTCTCCGCGCGGGTTACGGGGCGATATACTTCAATTTATGAACTATTCAAGATATGAAACTGTACCCGGAACGGATTCCCTTGGGTCAACATATCTTGATCAAATCACGCCATGACTGCATTTTGGGCGAATCCGAAACATTCAGGGCCCGCCATGTATACCCCCGCCATCACCGGTACCGGTGTCTTCACGCCGGAAAACGTCATCACCAACGCCGAGCTTGTCGAAGCGTTCAACGCCTATGCCGACAAGCAGAACGCGAAGAATGCCGAGGCCATCGCAGCCGGGCAGATGGAGGCGATGCAGCATTCCTCGGAAGAGTTCATCGTCAAGGCGTCGGGCATTCATAACCGCTATGTGATGGACAAGGCCGGGGTGCTGAACCCCGACGTGATGCACCCGACGCTGCGCCAGCGCAGCGATGACGAGCCCGGGATCATGACCGAGATGGCAGTGGATGCCTGCAGGAAGGCGCTGGCGCAGGCGGGGCGTACGGCGGCGGATGTCGATCTGGTGATCTGCGCGGCCTCGAACCATGAACGCGCCTATCCGGCGATTGCAATCGAGATTCAGCAGGAACTGGGCATCGACGGGTTTGGCTTTGACATGAATGTCGCCTGTTCTTCGGCCACGTTCGGCATTCAGGCGGCGGCGGATATGGTGCGGTCTGGGTCGGTGCGCGCAGCGTTGGTGGTGAACCCTGAAATCTGCTCGGGCCACCTGGAATGGCGCGACCGGGATTGTCACTTTATCTTTGGCGATGTGGCAACGGCAACGCTGATCGAGCGGATCGAAGACGCAAAAGGCCCGCATTTCGAAATCCTGTCGACACGTTGCGCCACCGCCTTTTCCAACAATATCCGCAACAATAACGGGTTCCTGCGCCGGTCGCGCCCCGATGGTGTGATTGACCGCCGCGACATGCAGTTCATGCAGAACGGCCGGAAGGTATTCAAGGAAGTGTTGCCGATGGTCAGCAAGCATATCAGCGACCATATGGAGGCCGAAGGGGTCAGCAATACCGACCTCAAACGCCTGTGGCTGCATCAGGCCAACAAGACGATGAACGATTTCATCGGCAAGAAGGTTCTGGGCCGCGAACCCGAGGCGGGCGAGCAACCCAATATCCTTCAGGATTATGCGAACACCTCATCCGCAGGGTCGATCATTGCGTTTTCGAAATACTCTGACGATCTGCAAGAGGGCGATCTGGGCCTGATCTGTTCTTTTGGGGCCGGGTATTCGGTTGGATCGGTGATCGTGAAGCGTCACGCCTGATCGGCATTCCGCAAAGCGCGGACGGCCTAGAAATCGGCAGCCAACTGAAAAACCTGAAACGCGGCCCCTTCCCCACCATCAATCCGGCTGAGATAGGCGGGGGTTTCACCCTTTGCCAGTTGGGATTGCAGCCCGCGCCCCTGAGATGCCCAATCCCAGAATTCAGTACGGGGCGCAGCGGTGCAAAGCAGCACATAGCTTACACCCAGCGCAGCAAGACGCGGACCGGCCTGGTACGCATCCATACGCAAAACCGCAATCTGCGCCTGAATTCCGGCCCGGTTGCGGTGATAATTGCCCGCCAGAACCGAATGATTGGTATAGCGCAGCACCTCTGCCGCAAAATCGAAATCGACCAGAACCATGCCGGCTGGCAGGTTTTTCAGGGCCGCGTAAGCCTGGGGCGCCTTGCAGGCGGCGCCGTCGTTTTGCGAATCCTGCGCGACCTCGGCGACGGGTGCCGCAAGGGAGGGGCGCGCAAATCGTCCCAGCTGTTTTTCCACGCTGATGCCGATCTTTGGCGAGACGCAGACAACAAAGCCTACCATAGCCAGGCCGGAAAGCGTGCGACCATGGGTTCTGTAACTGATGTAAAGGGCGCGCAGCATCTGAGCCTGAACAGCCACAAGGGACACGCCCAGAAACGTCATCATCCGGGACTGGTACAGAAACATGGAAAACCCGGTCACAATCAGCGCCAGAAACAGAAGATAGTCCATTTTGTCTTGTGACTGACGGACAAAGAACAACGCTGCAACCGCTGTGATGACGGACATGGCGATCAGGGCCGCAGCCTCGCCCAAATGCAGTTCCAGCACAACGGTGATATTCTGCGCTTCGGCAACCTGGCTGAGCCAGAAGTCACGCATGTCCTGAGGCAGGTCCGCAATCGGGTTTTCAAGGCAGTAGGGCGCAAATGCGTAAGCGCAGCCAAGTGTTACAGCGCCAATCGCTAGACACGCGCCGAAGCGCCCCCAATGGGACCAACCCGACCCGACCCAGGCTGCTGCACACAGGCACAGGGCCGCGATCCCGGCCGGCAGGGCCACACTGATCGTCAGGGCATCGCAGCTTGGAAACAGAAAGCCCTGACGTCCCGTTGTTGCAACGCTGGCCAGCAACAGGGTCAGCGCCAGCCCGGCTCCAAACACCATGGTGCGGCGGCGGGCGGCTGTGCCGGTCACGATCCAGTCAATCGCAAGGAACACCGCGATAATCGCGACCTGCACGATTGATTCGGTTCCGATGGACACCGAAAGGGCCAGACAGACACCCAGCCACCCCGCAGCAGAGGGTTTGGCCTTGCGCAGGACAAAGAACATGAGGGCCGCTGCAAACAGCAGAATCTGAACATTGTGGTGGTCAAACGAGAAATAGTCGAACTTCCGATAGTGTTCGAGCGTCAGCGCACCGACGACCAATGCCGAAATCGCGCCATTTCGCCCGCCCAACGCTGCGCCAGTGACGGCAAAGGTCCACAAGGTCAGCCCCGCCAGCAGCACTGGCCAGATAAACGCGGTCACTTGCAAGGCGCTGTCGGGTGGCACGACCATCGCGGACAACGCGTAGATCCCGGCGATCGGCGCGTCGACAAGCCGGGACCAGTGCATCAGCGTGCCGTCACCGGGCCCCAGCCGATGCTGATAGGCGTCAAACCAGCCCTGCCCCGCCAGCAGGTCCTGTACCATGACCCAGCGCATCGCGTCATCAGGGCCTTCCTGATAAGCGCCAAACAGCACCGTGGCCAGAAAAAGCGCATAGACGAACAGGAACGACCGCCAAACCATACGGTCTGCGAGAACGCTGTAATTTCCCTGCATTTTCTGCATGGTTTACTGCCCTTGACGATCTTGCCTGCGCCGCGGCTTATCGGAAAGACGTGACTGAATTGAGGCACAGGGTCCGGTTGGTGATCATGCCGCAAAACGCACGATATCTGCTGCAATCCGGGCTGGCGGAATTTGGCCGGTAACGGTCCGCAATCAGGCCTAGCTGACGCTTTCTTCTTCCAGGTGCAGTTTCATTTCAATCAGGACCTGCTGAAGCAAACTGGTTTCTTTCAGCAGCCTTTTGGCTTCGTTCACCGTGATGATGCCATCTTCGATTGCGGCCTGATATTCCGTCATCAGCATTGCAAACCGCTGGCTGAGCGCGATGACATCCGAATTCACACCGCCTGTGCGTGATTCCTCGGTGTTGCGTTCGCTGTAGGACAGGGTGATGTTTTTCAGATCCGCCAGCGCGGATGTCACATGCGGATAAGTTGCTGCGTTTTCAAGCCGGGCCACCGCATCCACAGGCATAAACCTGTCCGCGTGTTCTGCGTTGTCCGAGTAATACCGGCCCAGAGTCGCCTTGGATTTTCCTGTAATTTCACAAGCAGCTTCTATTCCGACATCTTTGACCAGCGCTTCTGTGTGTTTCTTCAGATAGGCCCCGATATCTGCCATTGATTTACCTTTGTTACCTGCAAACGCCTGCCCGATGTCCAAACCGGGGAAAGCGTCGGGAAATTTCCCATAACTAAGTCATAATTGAAATGTCATACATTGACTATCCCTCAGATAAGCGGGGGATTTTGTGAGTGAGTGGCGGCAGTTCAAGCCGGTAAAGAGTGATTGCAGGGCGGTATTGTTGGGCCTTGCTTTGTTTTGGCCACATGTTGGCCGACGGCGTCGCTGTTGCAGACGCGGGGGTTCCATCCCCTACGAGCCCAGCTCGGCCTCTGCACACGCAATGGCGACGTCGCTTCTTACATCCCTTTGCTCTCTTGTTCCTTTTCGTCAGGCGTTTTAGACCCACGCTATGGCAAAGCTGTATTTCAACTATTCCACCATGAACGCGGGCAAGTCGACCGTGTTGCTACAGGCCTCGCACAACTATCGCGAGCGCGGAATGCAGACCTACCTGATGACCGCCGCCATTGACGGGCGGGCGGGTGCGGGGCGGATTGCATCGCGCATCGGCATATCGGAGCAGGCTGACACTTTCACACCCGAAGATGATGTCTTCGCCATGATCCGGTCCCGGCTGGACAAGGGTATGGTGGCCTGCGTTTTCATCGACGAAGCACAGTTCCTGTCCGAGGCGCAGGTCTGGCAACTGGCCCGTGCGGTGGACGATCTGGATGTGCCGGTGCTGGCCTATGGTCTGCGCGTGGATTTTCAGGGCAAGCTGTTCCCCGGTTCCGCCACCCTGCTGGCCCTTGCCGACGAAATGCGCGAAGTGCGCACGATCTGTGAATGCGGCCGCAAGGCCACGATGGTGATTCGTCGCGACGAGACCGGCAAGGCCATCACTGAAGGGGCGCAGGTGCAGATCGGTGGCAACGAGACCTATGTCTCGCTCTGCCGCAAACACTGGCGTGAGGCGGTGGGCGACTAGACCGGGTTGGGCAGCGCCCTGCCCGCGACAAAGGCCGCCACGTTATCCAGCGCCATGTGCCCCATGCTGCTGCGCACCTCTTCGGTGGCAGTGCCCAGATGGGGCAGCAGGGTGACGTTTTCCATTTCGCACAGGGATTGCGGCACTTTGGGTTCGAATTCGTAGACGTCCAGCCCCGCCCCCGCGATCTGACCTGTTTGCAGCGCCGTGATCAGCGCGACCTCGTCCACCACCTCGCCACGGGCGATGTTGACCAGAATAGCCGAGGGGTTCATCGCCTCAAGAATCTGCGCATTGATCAGGTGGCGGGTTTCTGCACCGCCGGGAACCGCAAGCACAAGGAAATCGACCGAAGCGGCGAGTGTTTCAAGGTCAGGTATAAATTCCGCCGGGAAATCCAGATCTTTTGCATTGCGGGACTGATAGGCCACCTGCATGGCAAACCCGAAATGACAGCGGCGCGCGATGGCCTGTCCGATGCGGCCCATGCCGACAATGCCCACGCGCTTGCCGGTCACATGATGGCCCAGCATCTGCGTCGGGTGCCAGCCCTGCCACTGACCCGATCGCACCAGCCGCTCCCCCTCACCGGCCCGCCGGGCTGTGGTCAGCAGCAGGGTCATGGCGATATCGGCTGTGGCATCGGTGACCGCGCCGGGCGTGTTGGTTACGTCAACCCCGGCCGCGCGTGCGGCATCCACGTCGATATGGTTGAAGCCAACACCGAAATTGGCCAGCAGCTTGCAGCGCGGCTGACCGACCTCGGCAAAGATCCGAGCCGAGAACTGATCGCCCAATGTCGGCACAACAACGTCGTATCCGGCCAGAGCGGCCAGCATCTCCTGCCGCGCCATGGGCAGGGTGTTTTCCCGGATGGTTACATCGAAATCGGCGCGGGCGCGCGATTCGACTGCCGGTGTCATCGGACGCGTGATCAGCAGTTTCATCAGTGCATCCGCCCGCCGGTTGGTACCTTGCCGTCGGGGCCGATCAAAACGATCTCGCCGTTGTCATCGGGCAGGCCCAGCACCAGAACCTCGGACATGAACTTGCCGATCTGGCGCGGAGGGAAGTTGACGACAGCCATGACCTGTTTGCCGACCAGAGTGGCCGGATCGTAATGCGCGGTGATTTGGGCCGAGGTCTTGCGCTCGCCTATTTCGTCGCCAAAGTCGATCCACATCTTGATCGCGGGTTTGCGGGCCTCGGGATAGGGTTCGGCGCGGATCACCTCGCCCACGCGAATATCGACCTTGAGAAAGTCGTCGAACGAAATTTCACTCACGCGAGAGCTCCTTGGATCGGTTGGTTGCGGCCTTGACGGCACGGTGCAGCAGGTCGGGAAAGCCGGTTTCCTGATGCATCAGCACCTCAAGTGCGGCCTGTGTGGTACCGTTCGGAGAGGTCACGTTGATGCGCAGCTGCGCCGGGTCTTCGTCGGACGCCATGGCCAGCGCCCCGGCACCGGCCACTGTGGACTTGGCCAGTTTCATCGCAAGCTCGGCAGGCAAGCCATGCGCCGCGCCCGCAGCGGCCAGGGTTTCGATCAGATGGAACACGTAGGCCGGGCCGGACCCGCTGAGCCCGGTGACGGCGTCCATCTGTGCCTCATCCTCAAGGCGAACAGTCTGGCCCACTGCCGCCAGCAGGTTTTCGGCCTGCTCCATGTCGGTCTCGGAGGTGTGTGCGTTGCCGATCAGTGCCGTGATGCCCTGACGGATGGCGGCGGGCGTGTTGGGCATGGCGCGAATGATCGGGGTGTCACGGCCCAGAACGGATTCGAAGGCCGCAATCGAGGTGCCAGCTGCAACCGAAATAAACAGGCTGGACCCACCGCCCAGCGCCTGAATGGCAGGCAGGGCTTCGCCCATCATCTGCGGTTTGACCGCAACCAGCACCACGGCGGGAGATTCGGGCAACGGTGCGTTGATATTGACGCCCTGCGCCTTCAGCCAATCTGACGGAAAGGGATCGATGACCCAAACGGAAGCTGGCGGAAGGCCGTGTTCCAGCCATCCCGCCAGCATTGCGGACCCCATCTTTCCGCACCCCAGAAGCACAAGCCCCTGTTCGGCCACGCGCGTCATGTCCATTTGCCCCTCCCGCTTTACATATCGGTTCGGGGCAAAGGTTTACGCGCGGCCGTAGGCCTCTGCAATGGCCACTTGCATGGCTTCTTCTGGCCCTCTGTTGCCCCAGGTCACCAATTGGATCGCGGGGTAGTACCGCTCGGCGCTCATGACGGCGGCATTGATCATCGTGTCGATCTGGTCAGCGCTGGCCGTTTGCCCGCCTGCAAGGACCAGACCATAGCGATAGACCATCAGCTTCTGGTTTGCCCAATAGGTAAACGCGCCTGCCCAGCACTGGTCGTTCATCTTGTTGAGCAGCTCATAGAGCTGCATTTCACGCTCGGCCGGTGGTTCCATTTCGAAGCTGCACACCATGCGTAGCGTTTCGTCATAGTTGGACCAGGCCAGCGTGATCGAATAGGTGCGCCACTGCCCTTCAACGGCCATGGCAATCTGATCGTCCCCAATGCGATCAAAATCCCAGTCGTGATGTTCGGCCAGATGCTCAACAATGTCGATCGGATGAATGTCTTCTTCGAGATACTGCTCGGAAAGGGCCATAATGCCACCTCACTAATCTCTAGCATTTCGGGGCTGGCAGCGCCCCAGCGCTAGTTGCCTGCTCTACAAACCGGGCTTCCCCCATAGGCCTGTACTAAATATGGTGCGATGTGGCGTAAGTTCTGGCAACCCTAATTATTGGGGATAACAGCAATAAGTTGTGGACAGAAGGCAACTGCGATCAAAATATTGGCGCCAGAGTCAGCTTTGTCTTGAATAAATTTTGCGACACGTCAGAATACACAGCACCGCACAATCCGGGCTGGATTGCGCGGCGGAATGCTTTGTCCGAAAATTGTGAAAAAAGGGAACGCCGGGGCGTTATTTGTCCAGTTTCGCCTCGAGCGCGGTGATACGGGCTTCGAGTGCCGCATTTTCCTCGCGTGCCTTCTGGGCCATGGCGCGCACGGCGTCAAATTCTTCGCGGGTGACGAAATCGCGGTCGGCCAGCCAGCGGTCGATCATCGACTTCATCGCGTTTTCAGCCTCTTCCCGCGCGCCCTGCGCCACGCCCATGGCGTTGGTCATCAGTTGGGACACGTCATCCAGGATTTTGTTGCGGGTCTGCATATCTGTTCTCCGATCTCGCGGTTTACCTGTATATGGGCAAAGAATGGCGCGGGCTCAAGGTTGACTTGACCTGCAAACCCCGGGCAATGAGACGCACATGCAGGCTGTTCTGAATTTCCCCGATCTGTCGCCCGAACTGTTCTCGATCCCGCTGTTCGGGATGGAGTTCGCGCTAAGGTGGTATGCGCTGGCCTATATCGCGGGCATCCTGATCGCGTGGCGGCTGGCTGTTGTGGCGTTGCGCCGCCCAGCGCTCTGGCCTGCGGATGGCCCGCCGATGAAGCCCGAGCAGCTGGAGGATCTGGTCACCTGGATCATTCTGGGTGTGATTCTGGGTGGGCGGCTGGGCTTTGTGCTGTTCTATCAACCGGCTTATTACCTGTCGCACCCGCTGGAGATCGTGAAGGTCTGGCAAGGCGGCATGGCCTTTCATGGCGGATTGCTGGGCGTGATCCTTGCGTCGTACCTGTTTGCACGACGGCACCGGATACCTGCCCTGTCGCTGGGGGATCTGGTTGCCTACACCGTTCCGCCCGGATTGCTGCTGGGGCGACTGGCCAATTTCGTCAACGCCGAGCTGTGGGGCCGCCCGAGCGAGCTGCCCTGGGCTGTCATCTTCCCTGGATATGCTGCGCAGGATTGCCCCGGCGTGGTCGCAGGCATGTGCGCCCGGCACCCGTCGCAGCTGTATGAGGCCGCGCTGGAGGGTGTGTTGCTAGGGGCGGTACTGCTGTGGCTGGTCTATCGGCGCGGCGGTTTTCGCACACCGGGCCTAGTCATGGGGACGTTCCTTGCGGGCTACGGCGCGTCGCGCTTTATCGTCGAGTTCTTTCGCCAGCCGGATGCGCAGTTCGTATCGCCCGGCAATCCGCTGGGGCTGGCCTGGCATGTGGGCGGGTACGGGCTGACCATGGGGCAGTTCCTGTCGCTGCCGATGATCGCGCTTGGTCTGTGGTTTGCCCTGCGTGCGCGGCGGCGGGCGGCATGAGCCTGACCGATCATCTGGTCGCCCGCATCCGGCAGGATGGACCGATGAGCGTGGCAGATTTCATGGGAGAATGCCTGCTGCATCCGACGCTGGGCTATTACACGACCCGTGATCCGCTGGGGGTTGCAGGGGATTTCACCACAGCGCCGGAAATCAGCCAGATGTTCGGGGAGCTGGTCGGGCTATGCCTTGCGCAGAGCTGGATGGATCAGGGTCGGCCCGCACCGTTCACCCTATGCGAGCTGGGGCCGGGGCGTGGTACCCTGATGGCCGATATTCTGCGCGCCACACGGTCAGTACCCGGATTTCACGAGGCAGCGCAGGTTGTACTGGTTGAAGCATCGCCTGTATTGAAACAGGTGCAGGCGGCAACGCTGAAGGATTACGACGCGGTCTGGATTGCAACGATCGCCGACCTGCCCGACCAGCCGCTGTTGCTGGTGGCCAACGAGTTCTTTGATGCCCTGCCCATCCGCCAGTTTCAGCGTGACGGTACGGGCTGGCGCGAGCGTCTGGTGGGTGAGCGTGACGGTGGGTTGACGTTCGGACTGGGCGCAATCGGGCCGCAGGTGGCGTTGAATGACAGGCTGTCGGACACCAAGGACGGTGATCTGGTCGAACTGTGTGCTGCTGCAATTCCGATTCTAACCGTGATCGCAGGACGGATCGCCAGCCATGGCGGTGCGGCGCTGATTGTGGATTATGGTGACTGGCATTCGCTGGGCGATACCTTGCAGGCCCTGCAAAACCACGAACATTCCGATCCTCTGGTATCGCCCGGTCAGGCCGATTTGACCGCGCATGTGGATTTTGAGCCTTTGGCCGTTGCGACCCGCGCCTGTGGGTGCAGGCATACGCGCCTGACACCGCAGGGCCTCTTCCTTGAACGGCTGGGGATCACCGCCCGCGCGCAAGCCCTGTCCAAGGCGCTGAGCGGTTCCGAGCTGGATGCGCTGATTGCCGCGCATCGGCGGTTGACGCATCCTGATGAAATGGGAAATCTGTTCAAGGTGATGGGCCTTTTCCCGGCCTATGCCGCCCCACCACCAGGATTGGAACCATGACGCTGGAAATTCTGACCTCGGACCTGCTGTCGCCATTTCGCCATGGGTTCTTTACCCGTCGCGGCGGCGCGTCTTCAGGAATTTTCAGCGGGTTGAACTGTGGTCAGGGGTCCTCGGATCAAACCGAGATTGTCGCGCTGAATCGGCGGCGGGTGGCCGACGCGATGGAGGTGGACCCCGAGGCAATGGTCGCGGTACATCAGGTTCATTCGCCAACGGTTCTGACAGTCAAAGCCCCGGTTGAAGATGAAAAGCCCAAAGCGGATGCCATTGTCACAGCAACACCCGGTCTGGCCCTGACGATCCTGACGGCCGATTGCCAGCCGGTTCTGTTCGCCGATCCCGATGCGCATGTGATCGGTGCCGCCCATGCCGGGTGGCGCGGCGCGCTGGACGGTGTTCTGGAGGCAACGCTGGACGCGATGGAGGCGCTGGGGGCCGACCGCAGCAATATCTGCGCCGTGATCGGACCCAGTATTTCGCAGCGCGCGTACGAGGTGGGGCCAGAGTTTCTGGACGCGTTCCTTGCGGATTCGCCGGACAACAGCCGCTTTTTTGCCAATGGTGAAAGTGACCGCCTGCAATTTGATCTGCCCGCCTTCGGGCTGCACCGGCTGCGGCAGGCGGGAATCGGACAGGCCGAGTGGACCCGGCACTGCACCTATTCCGACCCCGACAGGTTCTATTCCTATCGCCGGTCAACACACGCGAACGAGGTCGATTACGGGCGGCTGATTTCCGTCATAAGATTGTGATCTTCGTCCAGATTTAGGTGCCCTGCCACTTTTCCGCCACATTTTTTGTGTTGATTGGGCATCAGAATCGTAACGAGTTTTTGCCAGTCATCAGATCGTTATCTGACGTTCGAAAATCGGGCGCTGGCGTGTTGAGTGGGAGGTCCATCTGACTTCATCTTTCTGTCCGCAAATCTTCCCGGATAAGCCTTATCCCTGCCGCAAACGCGCGTCACAAAAGGTTTACAGAGGACATGGGGAGGAAATCCCCGTTCAGAGCAGGACCAGAAAATGAAAACCAAATCACGCTTTCTGAAAGCCATGGTCGCCGCCACTCGGGACCAGGACCTGGAAATGCCGTGGAAACGGGTAACAAGCAATTCTGTCAGGGTCGCCAGCCGCATCGCGGCACGACGCTGAGACAGAAAACCCAGAGACCAAGCTGCCGGTCTTATTTGGGTCAACGCGTATCAGGTTTGCTCCGGCCTGATGTATCGCGCGCCACGAGCGAGGGGTTCGTGGCTTTTTCGGAGTTGTGTGTGCGGGCAATTTCGCCCGTGAAGTACGAGTTTGTCTGGGGGGTCAATGTGTTGACCATTGGAAAGCGAGATTTAGTCGCAATGCGGGACCGTACCGGTCGCCGCCCGAGGGTCACCCATTTGTTTCAAGGCAAAGAACCAGTTCGCCGGGCGGGTCTGTACGGGGGTACGCCGCGCCTGACCGAACATTTTGAGGGGACGGAATATTAATGACTATTCCAAATTCACTGGCCCGCGCGGCCAGAAATGCAATCGAAACGTCTGTTATGCTGCGGGACGCACCGCGGCCGGTTTCCAAGCCAAAAGCCCAGCTGCGCCGCTATGAGGTCAGCAGCCTGTTGAGGAACGGAGATGTGGTTCAGACCCGCCACATTGCGCCCGCCTTGCCAATGTTTGAAGACGCGTTTTGCGCCTTCACACGTGGATCTTTGGTAGAAACGGAGCATGGACCGATGGCAATCGAGGATCTGATGCCGGGGGATACGGTCCTGACGCAGGATGGCGCATCGGAAACCGTGTTGTGGAAGGGATCTGTCACTCTGATCCCCGGACGCGTGGATTCGCGGGGCCGGACGCGGCCGCTGACGCGGATCATGGCGGATACGTTCGGGATGCAAAAGCCAATGTCGGGTGTCATTGCCGGCCCGGCGGCGCGAATCGTGGGAACACCCGCGCATTTGCGGCACCTGCATGGGGGGCAGCCGATTCTTACACCCGTGTCCGAATTTCAGGACGGGATGGGTGTCATTGAAACAATGCCGCCGACCCCCGTTGAACTGTTTCACATTTGTTTAAAACGCCATTCCGTTATTCGCGTAGATGGATTACAGTTCGAAACATATCATCCAGGTGTGAATGCGGTTCGCATGATCAGCCACTCGCTTCGGTCGATCTATCTGAACCTGTTCGCGCATATCGAGTCGCTGAACGATTTCGGCCCGCTGCTGATGCCGCGCGCCGGAGATGGTGAGATTGACGCGATGACGGCCTGAGCATGATTGTGATTACTGCATTATGGGGGGCATCATGCAGCTGGTAATAAGTTGGGTTCTATCCCTTGCGGTGGCAGCACTGTTGCCACCAATCACCGCGCAACCAAAACGTGTTGGCGTTACGCCGTCCGGTTCATACGTTCTTCCAGAACGTCGAACGGCACGCCTGGCTCGTCTTTTGCGCCGCGAATAACGAGCGATGTCTTGACGCTGGCCACGTTTGGCGTGGTCAGCAACTCGCCCGTCAGAAACTGCTGAAAGCTGCTCAGGTCAGGTGCGACGCATTTCAGGATGAAGTCCACTTCGCCGTTCAGCATGTGGCATTCGCGGACCAATGGCCATTCGCGGCAGCGGCCTTCGAATGCGCGCAGTTCGACCTCGGCCTGGCTGTCCAGACCGACCATGGCAAATACCTGGACCTCGAACCCCAACTCGCGTGAGTTGACCTCGGCGTGATAGCCGGTGATGAAGCCGGATTCTTCGAGTGTGCGCACCCGGCGCAGACAGGGCGGGGCCGAGATTCCGACCCGTTTTGCCAGCTCGACATTGGTCATACGACCGTCCGCCTGCAGTTCCGCCAGAATCTTGCGATCGATATCATCCAGCCGAGTCGTGACCATCAAATGCTCCTGATTTTTTCGGTTCTTATATCAGCACCCCACACGCGCGCAATAATGTTTCGCAGATGCGCAATTTTCTTTGTTTCCTTTTCGCCTTCTCCCGGTGAACCCGGGGCGCCCCTGCCCGAGAGGGCCTGAACAGTAAGGGGCTTTAAGCCGGGCCGGTCGGTCGCTATATCGGGGCGACGGGCCGCGGGCCCAATTCAGGCAATTCGAGCGGGGGCACCATGGCCGACACACGACACACCAAGGTTCTGATCATCGGGTCGGGGCCCGCAGGATACACCGCAGGCGTATATGCAAGCCGCGCCATGCTGGAACCCATTCTGGTACAGGGCATCGAACCCGGTGGTCAGCTGACAACGACGACCGAGGTCGAAAACTGGCCCGGCGACACCGAGGTGCAGGGCCCGGACCTGATGGTGCGGATGCAGGACCATGCGAAGGCCATGGGATGTGAGGTGATCGGCGACATCATCAGCGATCTGGACCTCAGCAAGCGCCCTTTCACCGCCAAGGGCGACAGCGGCACCACATACACGGCGGACGCCGTCATTCTGGCCACCGGCGCGCGTGCGAAATGGCTGGGTCTGCCGTCGGAAGAGAAGTTCAAGGGCTTTGGCGTCTCGGCCTGCGCCACCTGTGACGGGTTCTTCTATCGCGGGCAGGAAATCGTGGTGATTGGCGGCGGCAACACAGCCGTGGAAGAGGCCCTGTTCCTGACCAATTTCGCCAGCAAGGTGACCCTGATCCACCGCCGCGATGAGTTGCGGGCGGAAAAAATCCTTCAGGATCGCCTGTTGAAGAATGAAAAGATCGTACCGCTGTGGTTCCACCAGTTGGAAGAAGTGATCGGCACCGATGCGCCTTTGGGCGTTGAAGGTGTTCGGGTCAAACATGTCAAAACCGGCGAGATCACCGAGATCCCGTGCAAGGGCGTCTTTGTCGCCATCGGCCACGCCCCTGCGAACGAGTTGGTCAAGGACACGCTGGAAACCCATATGGGTGGTTATGTCGTCACCAAACCGGGCAGCACCGAAACATCGATTCCCGGCGTGTTCGCAGCAGGCGATCTGACCGACCATGTCTATCGTCAGGCGGTAACAAGCGCCGGAATGGGCTGTATGGCAGCACTGGATGCCGAACGGTTCCTGGCCGAACAGGACTGATACATGCTTGAATTCTCTGGCCCTGTCTGGAGAATTCTGTTTGCGTCGCAGGCAGCGACCCCATTGCTGCCTGCCCGTGCGCCCGAGGGGCGCTTTCACCATTCCGGACAGTTCGGGCTTTATGCCTCGCTCAGCGCCGAAGGCGCTTCGGTCGCCATCCGTCGCTACGTCTCGAGGGATGATCCCGACCGGGTGGTTCAAAGGTTTCTGGTGGAAAACACGCGGTTGGCGGACTACCGCGGGCAGACGGCAGCCTCGGTGATCTGGCAGGATATTCGCGCGACGGGGGCCCCTTCCCCGACATGGTCTTTTTCAGATAAAGCGCGGGCACTGGGGGCGGACGGCTTGATCTACAGCTCGCGCTCGCGCCCTGACCTCAGCCATCTGGTGCTGTTTTGTGCGGACAAGATATCAATTCAATCCCAACACCCCGCCACCCACTGGCAGGCCTAGATTTGCACCCGAAGCCTTGACCTGACCGCGAACGTCCTCGCAAAGTCCAACCACGGCGAACAGCGATACAGGTGGTATTCTTGAAGAGCGCTTTGTGGCGTGGCGGTTGGGCAACCCGGCTTCGGATCGGCAGCGGGTTGGTTCTGTTTGCTTTCGCTTTCTTCCATTTTATCAACATCGGGATGGGCCTGTTTCACACCGATTATCTGCACGGGATGCAGGACGGTCGAACAGCGGTGACGCGGCACATCCTTTTGAGCGTGCTGCTTTATGCAGCGCTGTTCACACATGCCGGTCTGGCGCTGGCCTCGATCGCACAGCGCCGGACCCTGCGCATGCCGTTCAGCACGGCGTTGCAGGTGGTTCTGGGTCTGCTGATACCATTGCAGCTGATCTCGCATGTCATCCAGACGCGGGTCGCGCACGAGATCTATGACGTCAATGACGAGATGGGGTACATCATCATCCTGATGTGGCCCAGCACCGTGATTTGGATGCAAAGCGCACTGTTGCTGATCGTCTGGGTGCATGGCTGTATCGGACTGCATATGTGGCTACGGCTGACAAAATGGTGGCCCAGCGCCGTACCCTATCTGATCGGTGTCGCCGTCTTCATCCCCATGTTCGCTTTGGCCGGTCTGCTGACCGAGGGTCGCCGCATCTGGTTGGATTTCGCGGATGAGTTTTTGCGGGAACAATATATCGAGCATTACAACTGGCCCTCGCCCGAGGCGTTTCAGACCATGTTCACCGTCAAGGATAATGCCCTTCTGGCGTTCTGGCTTGCCCTGGCGGCCACGGGTCTTGTGTATATCGGGCGCAAGCTGTGGCGGCGCAGGCATGCGGTGCGGGTGAGTTACAGCAGCGGGCCCGAGGTGGATGCCGAAAAGGGCATGACCCTGCTTGAGATTTCGCAGGCACACGGTGTGCCCCATGCGGCCTTGTGCGGCGGGAAGGGCCGTTGCACCACCTGCCGCGTCATCGTTGAAGCGGGCTCCAGCGCCCTGCCCCCGCCCGGCGATGTCGAGGCCCGCAGTCTGGCCGCTGTTGGCGCCTCACCGCAGACACGGCTGGCCTGCCAAATCCGCCCGACGGAACCGACCACCGTTTTCCGCGTTTTTCAACCGGATGGCGGGCGCATTCGCGGACATGCCAGTCAGGGGCAGGAACGAAAACTGGCCGTACTGTTTCTGGACATGCGCGGATTTACCGCCCGCACGACGGGTCAGCTGCCCTATGATATCGTGTTCCTGCTGAACCGGTTCTTCGACGCCGTCGTGCCTGCCATCACCAAGGACGGAGGTGTCGTGGACAAATACATGGGAGACGGGTTGCTGGCGGTTTTCGAAAAACCCGATGCAGCCGCATCCGCCCGCGCCGGGTTGAAGGCTGCGATAGATATCAGCCATGCCCTCGACCGGTTCAACGAGCAGCTTGAGGCCGAAGGCAGCCCTGGCATTCGCATCGGAATGGGCCTGCACCTTGGGGATCTGGTGCTGGGAGAGATTGGCGCGCAGGGACATGCCGCGAGAACGATCATTGGCGACGCCGTCAATGTAGCCAGCCGACTGGAAAGCGAAACCAAGGCGTTGGGGGTCGAACTGCTGGTCTCACAAGAGGTGTTGAAGGCCGCGGGCATGGACCTGCCGTCGGAGGGTATACGGTTGTTCCAGTTGCGCGGCGTTGCCGATCCGATTCCTGCCCTGCCAGTCACCCGTGCGTCCGGGCTTGCGCCGCACACGCAAAAACAGGAACAGTCATACCTTGCATGATCGGATTATCTACGCCCAGGGGAACCAGATCATCATTTTGATTTCAGAGTTGGAAATTCCTTCCAATCCGCGAGAAATCAGCGCATATCGTCCTTTGTTTCATTGACGCCAGTGGACTTCGCGCGACAGTCGGTGCAAATGCCCCGAAAACGCCCTTGAATCACTGGCAACACAACACTGCGATAAGAGTATTCAGATGACGATGTTAAGCAATCTGGCCCCCATTCCCGAACTTTATGTGTCGTATGACTCGGCCCAGAAACTGAAGGTCGAAGCCGCCGACCTGACCAGTTGGGATCTGAGCCCGCGCCAGATCTGCGATCTGGAGCTGCTAATGAATGGCGGTTTCAACCCGCTCAAAGGTTTCCTGAGCGAGGCCGATTACGACAATGTCGTCGAAAACATGCGTCTGGCTGATGGCACGCTATGGCCGATGCCCATCACGCTGGACGTCAGCGAAGACTTTGCGGACAAGATCGAACTGGGTCAGGATATCGCGCTGCGCGATCAGGAAGGCGTGATCCTGGGCACCATGACGGTGACCGACCGCTGGACCCCGAACAAGGCGCGCGAGGCCGAGAAGGTTTTTGGTGCTGATGACGATGCCCACCCGGCTGTGAACTATCTGCACAATGTGGCGGGCAAGGTCTATCTGGGTGGCCCCGTCGTGGGCATCCAGCAGCCTGTTCACTATGACTTCCGCGGTCGCCGCGACACGCCGAACGAGCTGCGCGCCTATTTCCGCAAGCTGGGCTGGCGCCGGATCGTGGCCTTCCAGACCCGCAACCCCCTGCACCGTGCGCATCAGGAACTGACTTTCCGCGCCGCCAAGGAAGCGCAAGCCAACCTGCTGATCCACCCGGTCGTCGGCATGACCAAGCCGGGCGACGTGGACCACTTTACCCGCGTGCGCTGCTATGAGGCGGTGCTGGACAAGTATCCCGCGTCCACCACCTCGATGAGCCTGCTGAATCTGGCGATGCGCATGGCTGGCCCACGCGAGGCGGTCTGGCACGGGCTGATCCGTGCCAACCATGGCTGCACCCATTTCATCGTGGGCCGCGATCACGCGGGCCCGGGCAAGAACTCGGCCGGTGAAGATTTCTATGGCCCCTATGACGCGCAGGACCTGTTCCGCCAGTTCCAGGACGAGATCGGCGTCGAGATGGTCGATTTCAAGCACATGGTCTATGTGCAGGAGCGCGCGCAATACGAGCCGAATGACGAGATTCTGGATAAGGACAATGTCACGATCCTGAACATCTCGGGCACCGAGCTGCGCCGCCGTCTGGCCGAGGGTCTGGAAATCCCCGAATGGTTCAGTTTTCCCGAAGTGGTGGCAGAGTTGCGCAAGACCAAGCCGCCACGCAGCCAGCAGGGTTTTACCGTGTTCTTTACCGGCTTCTCGGGCTCGGGCAAATCCACCATCGCCAACGCGCTTATGGTCAAGCTGATGGAGATGGGGGGCCGTCCGGTCACGTTGCTGGATGGCGATATCGTGCGGAAAAACCTGTCCTCCGAACTGGGTTTCTCGAAAGAGCATCGCGACCTGAACATCCGCCGGATCGGCTATGTCGCATCCGAGATCACCAAGAACGGTGGCATCGCCATCTGCGCCCCTATCGCACCCTATGCCACCACGCGCCGCGCGGTGCGCGAAGAGATCGAGCAGTTTGGTGCTTTCTGCGAAGTGCATGTTGCGACCACCATCGAAGAGTGTGAGCGGCGCGACCGCAAGGGTCTGTACAAGCTGGCCCGCGAAGGCAAGATCAAGGAATTCACCGGCATCTCGGACCCGTATGACGTGCCTCAGAACCCTGAATTGCGTGTCGAGACCGAGAATGTCGAGGTTGACAACTGCGCCCATCAGGTGCTGCTGAAGCTGGAAAGCATGGGCCTGATCGCAGCAAGCTGAACCAGATGAATGAATGCAGCGGCCTCCGGTTTACGGGGGCCGTTTTTGTTTTGACGGGCTGAGGTGTTGGGGGAAGTCGCCGGGTGTGAGCCGGTTCGTTTATTGCGCGGTCTCTGGCAGGTCGACCTGCCCGCGCATCAGGATATGCCCCTGACCGGCCACCTTGATTCCCGTCATCGCGTCGCTGGGGCCAACGCGCGTGACAACAGCCTGACCTGGGCGGCCCATATCGTGACCCTGTTCCGCAACGAAACTGTCCTTGGTCATCAGCCCGTATTTCCACAGATAGGCTGCCATGGCCCCGGTGGCAGACCCGGTAAACGGATCCTCGGGCGGGCTGGGCGGAGCCATTAGCAGGCGCGAGAAGGTATCGCCCGCGTCGGTGGCCCCTTTGAGCGTCACGAGGAAAGGCTCGGCCATGTCTGAGCCGGAATACCCTGCCGTCGCAGCCACTTTGCGCAGCGCGTCCTCGGACAGGCGGGCCGCGCGCAACGCGTCATGATCGCGCAGAACAGTAATACAGAAGGGTAAGCCGGTTGAAACCATCCGGGGCGGCGAGATGATGGCTTCTTGCGGCAAGCTGATTGCCTTTGCCACCAGATCGGCAGGCACATGCGCACCAAATTGCGGTGCGACCTGCGTCATTTCGATCTGTTCGCCCTGCAATCCGATCGAAACCAGACCCGCGCCGGTTTCCAGCGTCAGATTATCACCGGAGATCATGCCGCGCGACCGCATCGCCGCTACGGTGGCAATCGTCGGGTGCCCGGCAAAGGGAATTTCACGGCTGGCCAGAAAATAACGGACGCGGATGTCGGCCACGTCGGACGGGCCGGTGAATGTGCATTCGACCAGAGAGGTTTCGCGCACATAGGCCATGCAGACCTCGGCCGAGAGACCCGCGCCGCCATGGACCACGGCACAACCGTTGCCGCCAAATGCACGATTGGTGAAGGCGTCTACCCAGTCGAATTCAAACCAGCTCATGCAGTCGGCTCCGTTACAGGTTAATAGCGGCAGTTTCGCCGATGCGCGTGTGCTGCGGGGAACGTTTCAACCCAGCCGGGCAAAGGGGCCGTTCAGTGAACGGCCACAGGTGACAGGTCGTGCTGACGGGCCAGAACGAAGGCCAGCTTGCGGTCGGCCACAAGCGCCAGTTGCTGCCCATCGGAATCGTGCACGGCATAAAGGTGATCCAGATCACCTGCCTGATCGCGCAGATCACGCGGCAGATCGGCAACGTCCACTGTTTTCACATAGACGATACGATCGCCTTCGGTGTTGATTTCAATCGGTGTGTTCATTGCTCTTACCCCTTCCGTATGTTGATTGTCTGAACCACGGTTTCCGGCATAGCGCGGGTCAGATCTACGTGCAGCAGACCGTTTTCCATGATCGCCTCGCCCACCTCGACCCCGTCGGCCAGCACGAACATGCGCTGAAACTGACGCGCCGCGATGCCACGGTGCAGGAAGATGCGCCCCTCGCTGTCGTCGCGCTGACGGCCCCGGATCACCAGTTGGCGATCCTCGATTGTGATGGACAGATCCTCTTCGGCAAACCCGGCCACCGCAAGGGTGATGCGGTAGGAAAAGTCCGAGGTCTGTTCGATGTTATAGGGCGGGTACCCTTCATTACCGGCCTTTGCAGACCGTTCCAGAAGGCGTTCCAGCTGCTCGAACCCCAAAAGATGCGGGTATGAGCCAAGAGTAAGTTTCGACACGTATTTTCGTCCTTTATTGTCAAAGCGACGTGGTGCGCGGTCCCGTTCCGGCAACCGCTTGTTATAGAATATGGGAAGAAACCAGGATGTCCACAAGGTCTGGCGCGATAACGTCTGACACACTATCTTGTTGGGCAAGCACCACAACAAGCCCGAGTCGCCAATGAACGCGCCCACCGACCTTTCGATGAAAACCGATGAAGTTCTGCGGGTTGAATTGGAGGTTTTCCGCCGCCAGCACCGCGACCTTGATGAGGCGATCGAGGCGCTGCACGAAAAAGGAACGGCTGATCAGTTGACCCTTAGGCGCCTGAAAAAGGAAAAACTGCGCCTGAAAGACTTCATCCGCCTGATCGAAGACCGCCTGACCCCCGATATCATTGCCTGAACGCCCTGTACCGCATTGCCACAAAAGCGGATTTGGCTATAGTGCGCGCTCTTTCTGAGCGCGGGGACATAAGCGGATGAGCGATGTGACAGTGGGGATCATCATGGGCAGCCAGTCGGACTGGCCCACGATGAAGGAAGCCGCAGATATTCTGGATGAACTGGGCATCGCTTATGAGGCGCGTATCGTTTCGGCCCATCGCACCCCGGACCGGTTGTGGGACTATGGCAAGACCGCCGTGTCGCGCGGGTTGCAGGTGATCATCGCGGGTGCAGGCGGGGCGGCACATCTGCCGGGGATGATGGCCTCGAAAACGCGGGTTCCGGTGATTGGCGTGCCTGTGCAGACGCGGGCCCTGTCGGGGGTGGATTCGCTGTATTCCATTGTGCAGATGCCCAAGGGCTTTCCCGTGGCGACCATGGCAATCGGGTCCGCTGGTGGGGCCAATGCGGGCCTGATGGCCGCGGGCATTCTGGCCTTGCAGGATGAGGCCCTGGCCGCGCGGCTGGATGCCTGGCGCGAGGCCTTGTCCGCCTCGATCCCCGAGGAACCGCAGGGATGAGCCGGATCGGGTTTATCGGTACCGGGCATATCGCCGCGCCGATTGCGCGGCTGATGGCCGCCAAAGGGCATGAGATCAGCGTGACAGAACGCAACGCCGAGGTCTCGGCCGCCCTGAAGGCCGAACTGGGCGTGACTATCGCGCCGCCGCAGGCGGTGATTGACGCCTCGGACATCGTGTTTCTGTGTCTGCGCCCGCATATCGCGGCCGAGGTTCTGGCCCCCCTGACCTTTCGCGCCGATCAGCAGGTCGTGTCAGTTATGGCGGCCGTTTCCGCCGAGGATCTGGCCAAGCTTTGCGCCCCAGCCTCGGATTTCGTGCAGACCATCCCGCTGGGGTTCTTGCAGTCCGGTGGCTGCCCGATGGCGGCGTTCGGCAAAGACCGCTTGCTGGCCGAGCTGTTTGAGCCGGAAAACCCCGTGGTCAAGGTTGCGGATGAGGCGGCGCTGAACGCGCATTTTGCCATTTGTGCCATGGTTCCCGGCATTCTGGATCTGATGGCCACCGGGGCCGAATGGCTGGGTGACGTAACCGGCGATGCGGACGGGGCCGAGTTCTATACCACGCAGTTGATGGCGGGTTTTCTCGCCGCGATGGAGAAAGGCACAGCCGGGCGGTTGGCACAGGAGCGCGACGCTTTGGCGACGGAAGGTACTTTGAGCCTGCAGATGACGGGCACCCTGATCGAACAAGGCGCGCATGAGGCGCTGAGAGCGGCGCTTGGCGCAATTGGAAAACGTTTGGAGAATTGACGATGGCGGACATGCTCGCCCAAGGTGCGGTGATCGGGATTCTGGGTGGCGGGCAGCTGGGCCGGATGCTGTCGGTGGCGGCCTCTCGGCTGGGGTTTGTCAGCCACATCTACGAGCCGGGCGCAAACCCGCCTGCCGGGCAGGTTGCGGATCGGGTTACGACAGCGGCCTACGACGATATCGACGCCTTGACGGCCTTCGCCGATACGGTGGACGTCATCACCTATGAGTTCGAGAACATCCCGACCGAGGCGCTGGATATTCTGGAAGCCCATCGCCCCATTCGTCCCGGGCGTGAGGCACTGAGGGTCAGTCAGGACCGCCTGACCGAGAAGGCGTTTTTGCAGGGACTTGGCCTGAAAACGGCCCCGTTTGCGGATATCACCGATCTGGACAGCCTGACTGCGGCCATCGAACAAATCGGCACGCCTGCGATCCTGAAGACCCGCCGCTTTGGGTATGACGGCAAAGGGCAGGCCAGATTGCGCAACCCCGGGGATGCCGAGGCCGCGCTGGCCGATATGGCTGGTGCGCCTGCCCTTCTGGAGGGGTTCGTTGATTTTTCGCACGAGGTTTCGATCATTGCTGCGCGCGGGCTGGACGGTCAGGTGGCCTGTTTCGACCCGGGTGAGAATGTGCATCGCGATGGCATCCTGCACACCACCACCATCCCTGCCCGACTGTCCCCCGCCCAGCGCACCGATGCCATCCTGCTGGCGGCCAATATCCTGAACGCTCTGGAATATGTTGGTGTCATGGGGGTTGAGCTGTTCGTGACACCCGGCGGACTGATCGTGAACGAGATCGCGCCGCGCGTGCATAACTCGGGCCACTGGACACAGAATGGCTGCGCCGTGGATCAGTTCGAACAGCACATCCGCGCGGTGGCGGGTTGGCCGTTGGGCGACGGGCAGCGCCACTCGGATGTGGTGATGGAGAACCTGATCGGCGACGATATGGACCGCGTGCCCGAGCTGGCGCGCGAACGGGACATCGCGCTGCATCTTTACGGCAAGGCCGAGGTCAAGGCCGGTCGCAAGATGGGACATTTCAACCGGATCAAGCGGTAGAATATCGCGCTACGGCGCGATGCCTTCGGCGAGAGTATTTGGAAAAAGGTGAAGCTGGCCTGGTTTTAACCCACAAAGCGGGTTGCGATATCCCCAGACATATAGCTGACGCGCCCGCCCGCCAATGTCGCGGCGACCCGGTGAGTAGTTGCATCAAGGATTACCAGATCGGCGCGTTTGCCCGCGGCAAGCGTGCCCCGGTCCGGCAAGTCCAGCACCCGCGCGGGGCCGGACGAGATCAGCTCCCAGGCACCGGCCAGATCCAGCAGCCCGGTTTTGGCCAGCATCAGCGCCGCGCGGCGTGGACTGGGATAATGGTAATCCGAGGCCAGGGCATCACAGAGCCCCATGGCGATCAGCTCTACCGCGCTGGCGTTGCCCTTATGCGAGCCACCGCGGACCACATTGGGCGAACCGAGAATGACGTAATCCCCGGCAGCGCGCGCCGCCTCGGCGGCTTCAAGCGTTTCGGGGAACTCGGCAATGCGCACCCCTTGGCGACGCCACCAAGCGCGCGCCTCGGCAGTTGCGTCATCGTGGCTGCCCAGATGCACGCCCATGTCCGCAAGGTCCGAACAGAGCGCTTCTAGCGCCGCCGGAACCTCAGCCTTGCGGGCGTGCATGTCGAGCAGCATCGCAAAATGCGCCTCCGGGTTGCGCCCGGCCTTCAATGCCTGCCCGGTCAGGCGCGGTGGTTTCTTGCCCTGTGCCAAACGATCATGCGGCAGGTGATCATTGAAGACCACGTATGGCACCTGCCAATCGGCGATGCGACGGGCCAGCCCGTCGTAATCCGCGAGCATATTGGTCTCGAACCGCAATTGCGGGATCAGATCGGTGACCGTGCTGCCCTTGACCGCTGCGATGGCCGCAAACACCTGCGCGGCAAAGTCCGGGCCGCGCACGCCGCCTTCCCAGCTGTAAAACTGCGCCAGAACGGCTGTGGTGATGCCGTTGGCGGCCAGTTCGGCCTCGACAGACAGAATGCCCTCATTCATCTGCTTCATCGCGCCGCGACGTGGGGCGATATGGCGTTCGAACCCATCGCCGTGCAAGTCGACAATGCCAGGAAGAACAAGATACCCGGTCAGGTCAATCCGCCGCCCGGTCTCGTCTTTCTGAATGACCCCATTTGCAATGGAAAGCTCCGCGCGTGACAGCCCTTCACCCGGCAACAGAACCTCTGCTCCGGTCAATGTCAGTTCCAATGCGGTCATTCTGATGGCTCCGCCCCCGGTTCTGAGCAGTTTTGCCCGATACAGATCTCGTCTATTACGTCCATCACACCGTCCAGCCAAGTGATCTGCGGATCAAACCGGCCAAACTCAATGAAGTGCAGCACCTGCGCCATGACCTGCGGGTTGTTCATCATGAAGGTGTGTGTCACCGGCAAGACAAGATGATCGGCCATGCCTTCGACCTTGGTGGATTCGACCGACACCTTGCCATCGTCAGGGCCGTCGATCAGAGATGAAAACACGAGGTTCAGGGACTGATCACCTGCGATGACACCCAGTTCGAAATCCACAGGCGGCAGGCGGCTGGGAATTCCATCCGGGCCCGTGCCCAGTTGCAGTCCGGCCGGGCCGTTCAGGTATCCGAACACCTCCCACGCGCTGAGTTCATCGACCAGCTGGCTACCCTGATTGGGCGGCCCCAGCATGACGACACGGCCCATGTTTTCAGGGCTGTGGTCCTGCAACCAGTATCGCAACAGGATGCCACCCATGGAATGCGCAACTACATTGACGGTGTCACTGCCGCAGGCTGCAAATGCTTGCGGGATGGTTTGTTCGGCCAGTTCGGGGATACCGATTTCGGTCGATGGGTAACCGGGGCGCACGACGGAATAGCCATTCGCTTTGAACAGTTGCTCCATCACGCTGAATGACGCCTCGGTCCGGGCCAGACCGTGCAGCAGGACAACGCATTTCGCGTTGGCCACGGCGGGAAAAAGGCAACAAAGCAGGGCGATCAGAATTCTCATACCCGCCAAATAAAGCCTGTGCGCCGGCGTTAAAAGCCCTTCCCACGTTGACGTCGCAGGACAGCCAGCGCGATACCGCCCAAAACCAGTGCCGCACCAACAAGCAGCCGCACACCCGCGCTTTCCCCCAACAGCACCACGCCGCCCGCAATCGCGATCACCGGCACGCTGAGCTGAACGACTGCCGCCGTCGAAGGTGCCAGCCGGGGCAGGACGCGATACCACAAGGCGTATCCCAGACCAGATGTTACGCCACCCGAAAGGACCGCGAGGAGATAGCCCATTCCGGTCATGTGCCACTCTGCCCCTGTGGCCATCAGGGCCAGCGCGGTTACCGGCAGCGCGACGATGAAATTCGCTGCCGTGCCTTGCAATGCGTCAGGCTCGGACCGCCCGGCCAGTGAATAGGCTGCCCAGCCGATCCCGGCTGCAATCATCAAAACGGTTCCGGTCGGATCGGCCCGCACTGTTCCTGTGGGCCACAGGACACAGGCCAGACCACCCAGTGCAATCGCTGCCCCGGCCAACTGTCGCCGGGTGGGTTTGGCTCCGGTAAGGGCGGTGGCGGCGAACATGGTGATCTGCACAACGGCAAACAGGATAAGCGCGCCCAGCCCCGCATCCAACGTCAGATAGGCAATGGAAAACCCGATCATATACAGGGAAAGCGACCCGGCCCCGATAAACCGCCTGCGGTTGCGCAGGGGCAAATGTCCTCTGCGCAGCAGCACCAGTGCGGCCAGAACCAGCGCCCCCGCCAGAACCCGGATAATGGCAAACCCCGCGGGATCACTGGACCCGCTGTCGATAGCCAGCCGGTTCAGAATGGAGTTCGCCGCAAAGGCGCACATGGTCAGGGCGGTCAGAAGGAACAGTCGCATTTCAACCACATACCGACTTGGCGGCGGGTTGGACACTCACAATTCGGGCACACGCGGCCCAGCCTTCACCTTTTCCAAAATACTCCCGCCGGAGGCATGGCCGTATTGCGGCCATCAGGAACGAAACGAGGCCGCCAAAAGGCGACCCCGTCCATGAGCACTTTGGTTTCCCCTCTCGACAGCTTGACCTTGCAGCCAAACGCCTGTCAGGGGTCGTCAGAATTCGCTTAGGCGAATTTGACGTGCTTACATCATGCCGCCCATGCCGCCCATGTCGGGCATGCCGCCACCAGCAGGCGCATCTTTTTGCGGCTTGTCTGCAACCATCGCTTCGGTGGTGACCAGCAGGCCGGCAACAGATGCCGCGTCTTCCAGAGCAGTACGGACAACTTTGGCCGGGTCGATCACGCCGAACGAGAACATGTCGCCATATTCTTCGGTCTGAGCGTTGAAACCAAAGGACGGATCCGAAGATTCGCGCACTTTGCCTGCAACAACCGCACCGTCAACGCCTGCGTTTTCAGCGATCTGGCGCAGCGGCGCTTCGATGGCTTTACGCACGATGTTGATGCCTGCGTCCTGATCAGCGTTTGCGCCTTTCAGCGATTCCAGTGCTTTACCGGCCTGAACCAGAGCAACACCACCGCCTACCACGACGCCTTCCTGAACGGCTGCGCGTGTTGCGTTCAGAGCATCGTCCACACGGTCCTTACGCTCTTTCACTTCAACTTCGGTCATGCCGCCGACGCGGATAACAGCGACACCGCCTGCCAGTTTGGCAACGCGTTCCTGCAGTTTTTCACGGTCGTAATCCGACGAGGTTTCTTCGATCTGGGTGCGGATCTGAGCAACACGTGCTTCGATCTCGGCTTTCTCGCCAGCACCGTCGACGATGGTGGTTTCGTCTTTGGTGATTTCGATCTTCTTGGCGGTGCCCAGCATGTCCATGGTGACATTCTCAAGCTTCATGCCCAGATCTTCGCTGATCACCTGACCACCGGTCAGGATTGCGATGTCTTGCAGCATGGCTTTGCGGCGATCGCCGAAGCCCGGTGCCTTGACAGCAGCAATTTTCAGGCCGCCGCGCAGTTTGTTGACAACCAGAGTTGCCAGCGCTTCGCCTTCAACGTCTTCTGCAATGATCAGCAGCGGCTTTTGCGACTGGATCACCTGCTCGAGCAGCGGAACCATCGGCTGCAGCGAGGACAGTTTCTTTTCGTGCAGCAGGATCATGCAGTCGTCGAGCTCGGCCACCATCTTGTCTGCATTGGTGACGAAGTAAGGCGACAGGTAGCCGCGGTCGAACTGCATACCTTCAACAACATCGGTCTCGGTTTCCAGACCTTTGTTTTCTTCGACGGTGATGACGCCTTCGTTGCCAACCTTCTGCATCGCGTCTGCGATCTGCTGGCCGATTTCAGCTTCACCATTGGCCGAGATGGTGCCAACCTGAGCAACTTCCGCCGAGTCCTTGACTTCACGAGAAGCAGCACGGATGCCTTCGACGACTTTAGCTGTTGCCAGGTCGATGCCGCGCTTCAGGTCCATCGGGTTCAGGCCCGCTGCAACCTGCTTCAGGCCTTCTTTTACGATGGCCTGCGCCAGAACGGTCGCGGTGGTGGTGCCGTCACCGGCTTCGTCATTGGTGCGGCTGGCGACTTCTTTCACCATCTGCGCGCCCATGTTTTCGAACTTGTCTTCCAGTTCGATTTCCTTGGCAACCGAAACACCGTCTTTGGTGATGCGCGGTGCGCCGAAGGATTTGTCCAGCACCACGTTGCGGCCTTTGGGGCCCAGGGTCACTTTGACAGCATCCGCCAGAATGTTGACGCCTTTCAGCATCTTGTTGCGGGCATCGGTGTCGAACTTGACGTCCTTTGCAGCCATGTCGTTTCTCCTTGAGAAAATGTGTTGAGTGGAAGATCAGAGAAAGCGCGGGCTTACTCGATGATCCCCATGATGTCGCTTTCTTTCATCATCAGCAGCTCTTCGCCGTCGACCTGGACCTCGGTGCCCGACCATTTGCCGAACAGGATCTTGTCGCCAGCCTTGACCGCCATTGCGATCAGCTCGCCGCTGTCCTTGCGCGCGCCTTCGCCGGTTGCGACGACTTGGCCTTCGCTGGGCTTTTCTTTTGCGCTGTCAGGAATGATCAGTCCGCCTGCGGTTTTTTCATCGCTTTCGGTACGGCGAACCAGCACACGGTCATGAAGCGGTTTCAATGCCATCTTTGCAGCTCCTTGGGCTCAAAGTTTTGTTTATCCTCCCCTCGCCGTTTGACGAGGCGTTAGCACTCGGTGTGTGTGAGTGATAACGACGCATAGCTAGGGAGTCTAAAACGCCGAGTCAACAAGGTGTTTGGGATTTTTTTGAGAACGGCCTAGTCGGCCTGTTCCCAGCTGTAGGCCCAGTGTTTCAAGCCTTCTGTTCCGTCAGACGTAAGAGCGTAGACACCTTTTTCAACCTTCTCGAACCACCCATAGTGATTTTCCCGCATCAATCGGGTGGCAACCGGGACACCCACCGATCTGGCAACTTCGGCCCCTTTGGCCGGGCCGTGTTCGGCCAGAAAAGCCGCGCATTTCAGCGCATCCTGACGGTAGGCCGTCACGATCCCATGGCGTGTCGCGCCCCCGGAATTGGGGTCGCCCTCCAGCCGATCGAATTCGCGCAGCAGCCGCGCTGACCTGGCCTTGTCCTTGCGCGGCGCATAGGGGCCCGGATCGCATTGCACCTCGACCGTGCCATCGGCGCGTACGGTGATCAGACCCAGACCAAGCCTGCGGCACAGCGCCAGATTGTCCCTGAGCGCCCGCCGGGCCGTGCGCCCGGTGGGTTTACTGACCCCGATATAGACCTGATCCGTGAGTTTCAGGCGGGTAATCGCCTGATGGAACAGGGACAGCGTGAACCTGAGCTTGAGTTCGACAATCACAGGCGGTTCATCTTCGCGCCTGGCGACGATATCGGCTGCGCCCACTTCTCCTTTGACGGTGTATCCCTGACGCTCCAAAAGCGCCTTGATCGGGGGATAGAGGTCCTGCTCGCGGTTCATGGGCCTATGCTACGCAGATTGTTGAGGAATACCAGACGGGTTGCTTGAACATGGGCCGCAGGCATGGCTATGTCTGGGACACCTTGATGACACAACACCGGATGGGTTCATGCGCCTGCTGACATTTCTTGCTTTTCTACTGGCCCCGATCACGGCTGCGGCTGCGTGCGATGGGCAGGACCTGCGCCCGCAGCTGTCGGATGACGCGCGGGCCGAGTTGCAGCGCGCGGTGGCGGACATCCCCTTTCCGGAAGGCAACCACTGGATTGCGCGCAAGGATGATACGGTTCTGCACATCATTGGCACCCTGCACACGTATGACGAACGCATGGAGAAGGTGGTTGAACGCCTGTCTCCGGACCTGAGCAAGGCTGACGCGTTCTATTTCGAAGTCACCCAGACTGACATGGACGCATTCGAAAAAAACCTGGCCAATAATCTCAGCGCTGTAATGATCACATCCGGGCCGACCCTGATCGACCTGATGGGAGATGAAGACTGGGCCGCATTCTCGACCGCGTTGAACCAGCGCGGCATTCCCGGCTGGATGGCGGCCAAAATGCGACCGTGGTTCTTGAGCATGATGCTGAGCATCCCGCCCTGCATGATGGAAGATCCGAACGGGACCTACGGCATGGACGCCCGCCTGAACGATCTGGCCGCAGAAAACGGCATTCCGCAACACTCGCTGGAACGTATCGACGACCTGATCGCCATGTTCGACAGTCACCCGCTGGAACAGCAGGTCGAGTCACTGGTGCGCCTGTCCGGGGCGATGATGGGAAGCAACGATCAACTGGCCACCATGGCCAACGGCTATCTGGAAGAAAAGCACGCCGAGATCATACAATTCGCCCGCCTGCAGGGGTTCGAGGATTCCGGGCTGAGCCGGGACGTCTTCGATGAGGAATGGAACGGGTTTGAGCAGCAGATGCTGGTCCAGCGGAATGCCTTGTGGATGGAGCATATTCTGGCCATCACGGATCAGACGGCGGTGATCGCGGTCGGCGCAGGTCATCTGAGTGACGATCACGGTTTGCTGAACCAGCTGGAGCAGGCCGGATACTCGCTGACACGCGCCGCATTCTAGCCCGGTTCAGCGGTTTTCAGACCAAGCGTCGCAGACGGGCTGCTGTGGCGTGACAAGGGCGTTTGTCCGCCCTATAAGGCGCGCAAATTTCCATTCCGCAGGACGCTGACATGACAACGCTCGTATTTGGTCACAAATCCCCCGACACCGATTCCACAGGCTCGCCGATCCTGTGGTCGTGGTACCTCAACGAAATCAAAGGCGTGCAGGCCGAGCCCGTGCTGTTGGGCGAGCCCAACACCGAAGCGGTGTTTATGCTGGACAACTGGGATCTGCCCAAGCCACGTATCCTGAACGATCTGGCCGCGGACACTCCGGTGGTCATCGTCGACACCAACAACCCCGCCGAACTGCCCGCCAATGTCAATGACGCGGACATTCGCGCCATCATCGACCACCACAAGCTGGTCGGTGGTCTGGAAACCAAAGGCCCGATCGACATCACCGTGCGCCCGCTGGCCTGCACGGCCACCATTATGGTCGACCTGATAGGCGACGATGCCGCCAAGATGCCCGACGCCATCAAAGGCGCGGCACTGACCTGCATCCTGTCGGACACACTGGAATTCCGCTCGCCCACCACAACGCCCCATGACCGCGAGGTCGCTGAGCGGCTGGCGGCCGAGCTGGAGCTGGATATCTCGGCTTACGCGGCAGACATGTTTGCGGCGAAATCGGATGTCTCGTCCTTCTCGGATGCCGAACTGATCCGCATGGACAGTAAGGAATACGAGGTCGATGGCACCAAATTCCGCGTCTCGGTTCTGGAAACCACTGCGCCGGGCGTCATTCTGGACCGCAAGGCAAGTCTGGCCGGTTCGATGGTGGATGTCGCCAAGGAAGACGGTGTCGATCAGGTGCTGCTGTTCGTCGTCGATATCCTGAACGAGGAAGCCACCCTGCTTGTGCCCAACGATCTGGTCAAAACCGTTGCCGAGAAAAGCTTTGGCGCATCCGTCGATGGCGACGCTGTGGTTCTGCCGGGCATCATGAGCCGTAAAAAGCAGATCATTCCGAACCTGAAGGTCTGAAGAAACACGCGGGGTCTGTCGTTCTGAAAAAAAACGGGCCTCGAGTTCCTGGTCTTCAAACTGCGCCTTCGGCATTGCGCTTAAGCAGACCTATACCCGACAGACGAAATACAGGCTGGCCACCGATCGATTGGTGGCCAATCCCTTGCCAATCGGTCATAAGGCTCGTGCAGTTTCAGCTTGAGGCCACATATGACCCAGATCGTTCACGCGCTGTCCGAAATCTCTGCCCGCTACAAAGCGTTGTTTGTCGATCTGTGGGGGTGCGTTCACAACGGGATCACGGCCTATCCCGAAGCTGTCGCAGCCCTTCAAGCCTATCGCGCGGACGGGGGGCTTGTCGTGCTAGTCACGAACTCGCCCAAACCCCGCGCGGGTGTGGCCGAGCAACTGATGCAGTTCAATGTTCCCGCAGATGCCTATGACACCATTGCCACCAGCGGCGATTCCGCGCGGTCGGCGATGTTCCGTGGCGCTGTCGGGCACAAGGTTTACTTCATGGGAGAATGGCAGCGCGATGCAGGCTTTTTCGAGCCACTGAAACTGCTGCACCACCCGATCCATATCGAACGCGTCCCGCTGAGAGAGGCCGAGGGGATCGTCTGCTGTGGTCCCTTTGATCCGATGGCTGACCCGGACGTGAACCGCCCCGATTTCCTCTATGCCAAGCAGATGGGCATGAAGCTGCTATGCGCAAACCCCGATATTGTTGTCGATCGCGGCGAGGTGCGCGAATGGTGTGCCGGCGCTTTGGCCAAGCTCTATACCGAGATGGGCGGCGAGAGCCTGTATTTCGGCAAGCCGCACCCGCCGATCTACGATCTGGCGCGCCGCAGGTTGCAGGAACTGGGACATGATATCCCGGACAGCGACATTCTGGTGATCGGCGACGGCCCCCATACGGACATTCTGGGGGGCATGGGTGAAGGCATTGATTCCCTGTTCATTTCGGGCGGGCTGGCGGCGGCTGAGACAAAAACGTCGCACCATCCGGATTACGAAACCCTAACGGCTTATATCGAAAGGGAAAAGATCAACCCGACCTACACAATCGGTCGATTGAGATAGCAAGAAAAGACTTGATTTTCTGCAACTGCGAAGTAATAAAGTTGCCAACCTAGGCCGGATAGTGGTTTTTTCTTTCTCGGTCGATTTCGAGTGAGGGCAACATGTTGGACAATCTTCCACGCGGAACGATCTGTATCGAAGACATCGAAATGGGCATGTCCCGCCACCTGCGTAAAGTGGTGACGGACGAAGATATCGAGATGTTCGCGCAGGTCTCGACAGACCGGAATCCGGTGCATCTGGATGATGATTATGCCCGCGATACAATCTTCGAAGGGCGCATCGCACACGGAATGCTGACAGCTGGGCTGATCTCGGCCGTAATTGGCGAACAACTGCCGGGCCATGGCACGGTCTATATGGGGCAGTCACTGAAGTTCCTGGCCCCCGTGCGCCCCGGTGACATGGTTTATGCCGAGGTCAAAGTCATCGACATCGACTTTTCCAAGCGCCGCGTCAAACTGGATTGTCATTGCTCTGTCGAGGGTAAGAAGGTTCTGATCGGCGAAGCCATGGTACTAGCCCCGTCGCGCAAGTTCGACTGATCGGCGAACACATCCATGCAAAAGGCGCCCGACCGGCGCCTTTTTTGTTTGGACGCTATTTTTTTGCCTGTGATTTTCAGGACGGGCGGGCGCGTTTTCGCCCTTTCAACGCACCGGATTCCAGAATGATCTCTGACACCACGTGTTCGCGCCTGTAAGCCATCACATGAACACCGGACACCCCCGCGATATCGCGGATCTGCTGGATCAGTTCGATACAGATCTTCTTGCCCTCGTCAGCTGGCTTTTCGGCCTTCTCCATTCGCTCGATGACCTGATCGGGGATGTGAATGCCGGGAACATTGCTGCGCATCCAGCGTGCCGCACGCGCTGACGCGATGGGGCCAACACCCGCGATGATGAACACTTTCTTGTCCAGTCCCGCATCCCGCACCCGCGCCATGAATTTCTCGAACAGCGGAAAGTCGTAGATGTAATTGGTCTGAATATACTCGGCCCCGGCCTCAACCTTCTTTGCCAGACGGTCAGGTCGCCAGTCATAAGGCGGTATGCAGGGGTTTTCGGCAGCACCAAGGAACAGTTGCGGCGGGCGCGTGATCTTACGACCAGAAAGGAACATTCCCTGATCGCGCATCGTACGGATCGTCCGCAACAGAGTCAGGGAATCGAAATCGAATACCGGTTTTGCCCCTGGCTGATCCCCGACGCCGACGCCGTCGCCGGTCAGGCACAGCACGTTACTGACGCCCAACGCCGCGGCCCCAAGAACATCGCCCTGAATGGCAATCCGGTTCCGGTCGCGGCAGGAAATCTGATAGACCGGAGAATAGCCCGCGCGCGTCAGCAAGGCACAAATCCCAATCGAGGACATATGGCAGTTCGCGCCCGAAGCATCGGTTGCATTGATCGCGTCAGCCACTTCGCCAAGCGGTTGGGCCGCCTGAAAAACATCCTCTGGGTCGGCACTGTCGGGTGGGTTCAACTCGGCAGTCACTGCGAAACGGCCTGAACGGAGTACCTTTTCCAACCGGCTGTGCGACACATATCCTTGAGGAACCGGAACATAGCCAATCGGCTCCACCTCGTTGCGATGGGTATCACTCATTTCTTCAGTTCCCGGTTGATCGCGTTGGGTGGTTCGGCGGCCAGTGGTGCCGCAGAGGGTTCATTCTCGCGCGCTTCGGGGAATGCCTCGGCCAGCGCCAATCGGGCAGCATCCCGGGTCTCGCGCTCGTGTGCAGCAATTTCGCGACTGACCCGCAACCAGGATGACGAGCCTTTCAACGTGTGCTCCACCGGTGGCAGAACTTCTTTTATCTTGTCGGCTCCGTCCCGCATACGGCTGGCTCCGTTCCAGGCCAGGGCCCAGACACATTTCATATCCGGCTTCACCTCACAGAACTCGCCGGGACGTACGCCGCCACATGGGCCATTGCGCAATTGCTTTGGGCAGTTCATCGGGCAGGACATTCCGGTGGATGACAACACGCATTGCCCGCACATCTTGCAATCGAACAACAGAGTTTTGACGCCCTTCTCAACCAGTGCAATGGGGCGTTCGACGCGGTTATATCCGATCTTTGCAAATAGCGGGTCCATCGCGACCATGCCGCGTTCGACACATTTATAGATCCACTCGAAAGTGCGGGCATGACGAATCGCGAACAGTCGCATTCGGTACATGGGTCTGCCTCCTGTGCTGGGTTCGTTCGAACCTGGCCGGGCTTTGATCCGGCTCGCTGTAAATCCAGAGAACCGGATTTTCAGTCTAAACCCGGAATTTTTTTTGAATCAAGCGGTTGGAGACGCCTGGTCTGAAATACTTGGATTGGCCTCGTCCATTTCCCGGCCAACTGAAATGTTCAGAGCTCAATCACAGGATCGCATTCTTTGAATTCAAACTGCCGCTTGAACAAATTGACTCGCGCCGCTACGCAATCGTCTATGCACATCATCCGGGATATCCAGTTCGTCCAGCCAGAAGATCGCGGCGCCAGCGTGGCAATCGGGAATTTCGACGGCGTTCATTTGGGGCATCAGTCGGTCATTGAACTGGCCCGAAAGGCTGCGCCGGAGGCGCCGCTGGGTGTGTTGACCTTCGAGCCGCATCCGCGGGAGTATTTTGCGCCGGACACGCCTCCGTTCCGCCTGATGCGGGGTAATGCGCGGGCGCACCGGCTGGAAAAGCTGGGCGTAGAGAAGCTGTATGAACTGCCGTTCAACGCGGCGCTGGCCGGTCTTTCGCCAATGGAGTTTGCGCGCAACGTGATCTGTGACGGGCTGGGCCTGTCGCATGTCGTCGTGGGTGCCGATTTCTGCTTTGGCAAGGGCCGCAGTGGCACAGCGCAGGATCTGGTGAAGTTCGGGCGGGACATGGGGTTCGACGTGACGATTGCGCCTTTGATGGAACGGTCGGAAAACGTGGTGTCCTCAACCGCCATTCGCACCGCGCTGAGCGACGGCCGACCACGGGACGCAGCCGCGATGCTGGGACACTGGCACCGGATCGAAGGCGAAGTGATCGGGGGCGAACAGCGCGGGCGCGAGTTGGGCTTTCCCACCGCGAACATGTCCATCGAAGGGCTGCACCCGCCAAAGTTCGGTGTCTACGCCGTATTGGTGGATGTGTTGGATGGGCCGCATAAAGGCAGCTATCACGGTGCGGCCTCGATCGGGGTGCGTCCGATGTTTAACGGTCAGGTGCCCAATATCGAGACCTTCCTGTTCGACTTTTCGGGCGATCTGTACGGGGCGACCCTATCGGTGGGTCTGATCGACTTTCTGCGCCCCGAGATGACATTTGACGGGCTGGAGAGTCTGATCACGCAGATGGATGCCGACTGCGAACAGGCCCGCGGTGTTCTGACCGCCCTATGAGTGTTGATCCGATTGAACGCACGGGCCTGCCTGCCCGGTTTTGGGAACGCAAGCCCCTGCGCCAAATGAACCAGCGCGAGTGGGAGGCGTTGTGTGATGGCTGCGGCAAATGCTGCCTAAACAAGCTGGAAGATGAAGACACGGGCGAGGTTGCCCTGACCTGCGTCGCGTGCCGCTTGTTGGATGATGAAAGCTGCCGCTGCGTACAATACGACATCCGGCATCAATTCGTGCCGGAATGCATCGTCATGACCCCCGACAATATCGACGAACATGCCTATTGGTTGCCACAAACCTGCGCGTATCGGTTGTTGTGGGAAGGCAAACCGCTTTACGACTGGCACCCGTTGATATCTGGTACAGCGGACAGTGTGCACGCTGCCGGGGTCTCGGTTCAGGGACGCACGGTGTCCGAGTTCGAAACGCCCATGGAAGAGTGGGAAGATTACATAATCGAGGAGCCAAGCTGATGCATTTCGCGTCTGACAATTCCGGGCCGGTTCATCCGCAGGTCATGGCCAGGCTGGCCCAGGTCAATCAGGGCTATCAGATGGCCTATGGCGCGGATACGCTGATGAACGAGGTGCGCGACCGTATCCGCAGCATATTCGAGGCTCCGGGTGCTGCGGTCTATCTGGTGGCGACGGGGACAGCAGCGAATTCGCTGGCCCTTGCAACATTGTCAAAGCCCTGGGAAACGGTCTTCTGTTCCCCTGTCGCACATATCCACGAGGATGAATGCAACGCGCCGGAATTTTACAGCGGCGCCAAGCTGACCCTGGTTCCGGGCGGAGACAAGATGACCCCTGAGGCGCTGCGCGGGTCAATTCTGGGCGAAGAAACACGCGGCGTACATGGGCCGCAGCGCGGTCCCGTGTCGATCACACAAGTAACCGAGCGCGGATCGGTTTATTCGCTGGCAGAGTTGCAGGCCCTGTGCGGGGTCGCCAAGACGTACGGCCTGCCCGTGCATCTGGACGGTGCGCGCTTTACCAACGCGTTGGTTGCGCTGAACTGTTCCCCGGCGGATATGACGTGGAAAGCAGGTGTGGATGCTGTCAGTTTTGGCGGCACCAAGAATGGTCTGATGGGTGTCGAGGCGGTGGTGTTCTTTGACGAAAGCAAAGCCTGGGAGTTTGAGCTGCGGCGCAAACGCGGGGCGCATCTGTTTTCCAAGCACCGCTATCTGTCCGCTCAGATGGCCGCCTATCTGGAAGACGACCTGTGGCTGAAGATGGCACGTCAGGCCAATGACAACTGCGCCCGCTTGGCCGAGGGTTTGCGCGCCAAGGGGGCCGCATTTTTGCACGAACCGCAGGCCAATATGATCTTTGCCTCATTCCCACGCGCGAAGCACAAGCAACTGCACGAGGCCGGCGCGGTTTATCACCTTTGGGGGGCAGAGCTGGACGGCGAGGATGAAAACGAAAACCTCGCGTGCAGGCTGGTTTGCGACTGGTCCATCGGAGCGGCGGAGGTCGATCAGTTTCTCAATCTGCTTTAACGCCTATCGGGGCGTTGGCCTGCCAGAACGCCCGCAGCAAAGCGCCGGTTTCATCAGGGTGTGAAATCGGCAGCATGTGCCCTGCGCCGTTGATGCGTTCATGGCGCGCATCAGACAGGCGCCGTTGCAGCCCTGCGCAAATCGCGTGGATCACCGGCGGCGTCTCAGACCCGCTCAGCAGCAGGGTCGGCATCGATGCACGCCGGAGCCGATCCGGGTCAAGCAAACCTGCCTGATCGTCATAGAGCACAGGCTGCACAGCCGGAACCGCGTCGATCCCACGCACCATATTTGCCCGCGTGCGTTCGGGCAGATCAGGCCATTTGGGGCTGATCTTCGTGCTCCACGCCCTGTTGAACAGGCGCGCGGCCAAAACCTTGTCACCAGACCCGAAGGCCGCGTTGACCGGCTCGGAGTCCCGTTCGTGCTGTTCGAACAACAGCGGCGCATCCTGTTTTGCAACTGCAAAAAACACGGGTTCGATCAGGATCAGGCTGCGCACGCGGTCGGGATGTTCGATCGCCAGCCTGAGCGCGATCATCGCCCCAAAGGAATGCCCGATTACATCCATGGGTTCCGTCAATTCAGCCAGGGCCGGTTTGGTCACTGCGTCAAAGAAATCACCCTGCCCGTCCCAATCCGGGCTGCGCCCATGCGACAGCATATCCGGGGCAATAAAGGACGCACAGCCATCCAGCGCACTGGCCAAACCGGACCAGGCACCGGAATGTGCGATCGTGCAATGGAGGGCGAGCAGTTTCCGCTCCCCCTCGCCCAAGTGCCTGACGAAAACCGATTGCATCGCGGCCCTGACCGTCACCCGTTCATCTCGGCTAGATGCCGGTCCAGATCATCCAGCCTGTCCTGACCCCAGAACCGCTGGTCGTCGGGCGTGATATAGAACGGTGCGCCGAAGACACCCCGGTCCACGGCTTCCTCGAGGTTGGCGGCATAGGTTTCTGCCCCAACCAGCAAGCCGCTGTCTGCCAGACCGGGTTCAAACCCGGCTTGCGTCAGACATTCGCGGATAACTTCGTCCTGTGCGATATCCTTTTCCTCGGCCCAGCAGGCGCGAAGGAAGGAATGACACAGCTTGCCCACATCGCCCGAGCCGTCCTTGATCGCGGCAATAACCGCATAAGATGACGGGGCCATGTTGGTCGGCCAGTGCGCGGGTTTCAGATTGAACTCCATCCCCAGATTCTTCGATTGGCGCAGCAACTCCTGTGCGCGGTATTCGATACGAGAGATATGCCGGTCTTTCGGAGGGGTTCCCCCGGTGCGCGCGAACAGGGCGATAATGTCCAGCGGTTTATAGTTGATCGTGGCGCCGTGTTTCGCCGCGATTTCTTCCAGCCGCATCCCTGCCAGATAGGAATAGGGCGAGAGTGTCGCAAAAAAGTAGTCAATCTGGGTCATGTGCACTTTCTCCGCTGCGTTACCTTTGCGGGACGGTAAGGCCATGCTAAGCGGTGTCAACATCACGATTCTGTCACATTGCCATTGCTGCCCGGGGACCTCAGCCGATGCCGACACTTCACGAACCCAAGCTTATCGCTGGGAACGCCAACCTTCCGCTTGCCCAAGCCATCGCACGCCGCATGAGCCTGTACCGAGGCGTTGATCAGGGTCTGGTCGATGCGCGTGTTGAGCGGTTCAACGACGGTGAGATCTTCGTCGAAGTGTTCGAGAATGTGCGCGGCGAGGATATGTTCATTATCCAGCCAACCTCGAACCCGGCCAATGACAACCTGATGGAGCTGCTGATCATCGCAGATGCCCTGCGCCGGTCTTCCGCGCAGCGGATCACTGCCGTGATCCCGTATTTCGGGTACGCCCGTCAGGACCGTCGCACCAAGGCCCGCACGCCCATCAGCGCCAAGCTGGTCGCCAACATGCTGACCGGGGCCGGGATCGAACGGATCCTGACCATGGACCTGCACGCGGCCCAGATTCAGGGCTTTTTCGATATGCCCGTGGACAACCTTTATGCCTCGCCCATCTTTGCGCTGGACGTGAAGCATCAGTTCAAGGGAAATCTGGATGAAATCATGGTCGTTTCACCCGACGTGGGCGGCGTGGCCCGCGCGCGTGAACTGGCCAAGCGGATCAACGCCCCTCTGTCGATCGTGGATAAACGCCGTGAGAAAGCCGGCGAAGTGGCCGAGATGACCGTGATCGGGGATGTGAAGGACAAGATCTGTCTGATCGTGGACGACATGTGCGACACCGCCGGAACGCTGTGCAAGGCGGCGCAGGTGCTGCTGGATAATGGTGCGAAAGAGGTTCATTCCTACATCACGCATGGCGTCATGAGCGGCCCTGCGGTGGAACGGGTGACAAATTCGGTTATGAAGTCGCTGGTGCTGACCGACACCATCCAGCCGACCAAAGAGATTTTGGGCGCCAAGAACATCCGCATTGTTCCGACCGCGCCTATCTTTACGCAGGCGATCCTGAACATCTGGAACGGAACCAGCGTGTCATCCCTGTTCGAAGACAAGACGCTGACACCGATCTACGAATCCATGTACCAGATGGATTGAGTTTGGACGGGGCGACAGGATGTGTCGTCCCTTTCTTTTTGCACCACCGATTGCGCACAAGCCTGACCCATGTGCGCAATCAGCGATACAAGTGGACCGATCTCCATGACTGGCAACAAACGCATTGTTCTTTCCAGCGACCACGCGGCAATCGAGCTGCGTCAGGCTGTGGCCAACCACATCACGCAGCAAGGCTGGGACGTGGTCGATATCGGCCCGACGACCCCTGAAAGCACCCATTACCCCAAACACGGCAAGGCCGCGGCACTGGCCGTGGCTTCGGGGGATTGCGGATTGGGCATTATCCTCTGCGGCACGGGTCAGGGCATCATGATGGCCGCAAACAAGGTGCCCGGCATTCGCTGCGGCGTCTGTTCGGATGCGTTTTCTGCACGAATGATCCGCCAGCACAACAATGCCAACATGCTGTCGATTGGCGCGCGCGTTGTCGGCGAAGGTCAGGCGCTGGATATTGTGGATGCGTTTCTGGGTGCCGAATTCGAAGGTGGCCGCCACGCCACACGGGTCGATATGATCGAAGCGCAGGACGACTGAGTCCTGCGCCTGTCCTGTAAGCCCCGGATCAGGAAATGTTCCAGTCGTCCGGGTGTGCCACCTCTCCAAACGCAGTCCAGCTGATCCGGATGCGGGCAATCCGCGTGTCGGACCATGTCCGAAACACCGCTTCAAACCCTTCCGAGGTGATGTTTTCTGCCTGAACCTCGGCGCGCAGGGCTGATGATGTGTCGACATCCCAAAGGGAAATCCCGATCTGGACCATGGGCGGGCTAAGAAACGTGTCCTTGAATTGGATGGGTTTCCGACGTTCTCGGGGGCCTTCACCAGTCCACATGTCCCCGCCTTCGGCAAATTCCGAAAACAGAACACTTTCACCCTGATCGATGCCAATGGGATGGGTCAGAAATTTTTTCATGTTTTCATCATTATACTTGAATTTCCGCAACTTACCCCGGCTTTTTGGCAAAAGCACGACAAAAAAACGGCCCCGCGATCGCGAGGCCGTTCCAGTTTTTCAGTGTTAAGCCAATTACAGGCTCATATGCGTCCCAAGCGCTTCCATGTCGGCCAGCAGCTTGGCGGCTTCGTCGACGATCGACATATCGTCGCCGCCTTTTGCCGCTTCGTGCGAGGCGCGCGCCTCGGCAATCAGCTCGTCCATATGCGAACGGGTGATTTCCGAAACCGGAACCGCCTTTTCGGCCAGAACCGACAGGCTGTCGCCGTTGATCTGGGCAAACCCGCCGGTGACCAGGTATTCGCTGGACCCTTCGGGTGCCTCAACCTTCAGCAGACCGGGGCGCAGCGTTGTGATGGTGGGGGCATGATCGGGCATCGCCGTCATGTCCCCGTCCGCGCCGGGAATCTGGACCGCGGTGACCTCGAGCGAAGCAAGGCTCCGCTCGGGGCTGACGAGGTCGAAATGCATCGTGTTTGCCATCAGGGATACTCCTTAGGCGGCTGCTGCTGCCATTTTTTCGGCTTTGGCGATCACTTCGTCGATGCCGCCAACCATCAGGAAGGCTGCTTCGGGCAGGTGATCGTATTCGCCAGCCACAACGGCCTTGAACGACGAGATGGTGACATCCAGAGGAACCTGAACCCCCGGCGAGCCGGTGAAGACCTCGGCCACGTCGAACGGCTGCGACAGGAAGCGTTCGATCTTACGGGCACGGGCCACGGTCAGCTTGTCCTCTTCCGACAGTTCGTCCATGCCGAGGATGGCGATGATGTCCTGCAGCGACTTGTAGCGCTGGAGGATCTGCTGAACGTCGGTCGCAACCTTGTAGTGCTCTTCGCCGACGATGGCCGGGTCGAGCAGGCGCGAGGTCGAGTCGAGCGGGTCAACCGCCGGGTAGATACCCTTTTCCGAGATCGCACGGTTAAGAACGGTGGTCGCATCCAAGTGAGCAAACGAGGTTGCCGGCGCGGGGTCGGTCAAGTCGTCCGCAGGCACGTAGATCGCCTGCACCGAAGTGATCGATCCGGCCTTTGTCGAGGTGATGCGTTCCTGCAGGGCACCCATGTCGGTAGCCAGTGTAGGCTGGTAGCCCACGGCGGACGGAATACGACCCAGCAGAGCCGACACCTCGGAACCCGCCTGTGTAAAGCGGAAGATGTTGTCGACGAAGAACAGAACGTCGGTACCGGACTGGTCGCGGAACTGCTCGGCCAGGGTCAGACCGGTCAGAGCAACACGCGCACGCGCACCCGGAGGCTCGTTCATCTGGCCGTAAACCAGGGCCACCTGGCTTTCCGACAGGTTGTCCGGCTTGATCACGTTCGATTCGATCATCTCGTGATACAGGTCGTTGCCTTCACGGGTCCGTTCACCAACACCCGCAAACACCGAGAAGCCCGAGTGCACTTTTGCGATGTTGTTGATCAGTTCCATGATCAGAACGGTTTTACCAACGCCGGCGCCGCCGAACAGGCCGATCTTACCGCCTTTGGCGTAAGGGGCCAGCAGGTCAACCACCTTGATGCCGGTGACCAGAACTTCGGACTCGGTCGACTGTTCGGCAAAGGTCGGTGCGGGCTGGTGGATCGCGCGCGCTTCGGTTGCCTCAACCGGACCTTTTTCGTCGATCGGCTCGCCGACCACGTTCAGGATGCGGCCCAGAGTGGCATTGCCAACCGGAACCGAGATCGGTGCACCGGTGTCGGTGACCACTTCACCACGGACCAGACCTTCGGTCGCGTCCATCGCGATGGTGCGGACAGTGTTTTCACCCAGATGCTGAGCAACTTCCAACACCAGGCGCTTGCCGTTGTTGGTGGTTTCCAGCGCGTTCAGAATTTCAGGCAGCTGATCTTCGAAGTGCACGTCGACGACGGCCCCGATGATCTGTGTGACTTTGCCTTTTGCATTCGCCATGTTTCGTCTCCGGTTTGTCTCTACAGCGCCTCGGCGCCGGAAATAATTTCAATCAGCTCGTTGGTGATCACGGCCTGACGCGAGCGGTTGAACTGGATCGTCAGCTTGTCGATCATCTCACCCGCGTTGCGTGTCGCGTTGTCCATTGCGGACATCCGCGCGCCCTGTTCAGACGCTCCGTTTTCGAGCAGAGCCGAGAAGATCGCGGTCGCAACCCCCTTGGGCAGCAGGTCGGCCAGAATGGCTTCTTCGCTGGGCTCGTAGTCGAAGATGGCACCGCTGTCGTCACCTTCCGATTCCTCGAACGAGGCGGGGATGACCTGCTGTGCCGTCGGGATCTGGGTCACAACGTTTACGAACTTCGCGTAGAAGATCGTAGCAACGTCGAACTCGCCCCCGTCGAAGCGGGACAGGATGTCCTTTGCGATGTCCTGCGCGTTGGAATAACCCAGACGCTTGACCTCGCTCAGGTCCACATGCCCAACGAACAGATCGCCAAAATCACGCTTGAGCGCGTCGCGGCCTTTCTTGCCGACGGTCAGGATCTTGACCGTCTTGCCCTTGCCGCGCAGCTCTTCCGCCTTTTGGCGGGCCAGCTTGGCGATGTTCGAGTTGAAGCCGCCACACAGGCCGCGTTCAGCTGTCATAACGACCAGCAGATGGACATCATCGCTGCCCGTACCCCGGAGCAGCTTGGGGGCGCTGTCGCTGCCCCCTACCGACGCCGCCAGCCCCGCCATTACGGCATTGAACCGCTCGGCATAAGGGCGTGAGGCTTCGGCAGATTCCTGGGCGCGGCGCAGTTTTGCGGCCGCGACCATCTGCATGGCCTTGGTGATCTTGCGGGTCGATTTGACCGACTCGATCCTGTTTTTAAGGTCCTTCAGACTAGGCATCGGAACCTCCTATCAAGCGAAGGTCGCGGCGTATTCGTCGATCGCTGCTTTGAGTTTGTCGGACGCGTCACCTTTAATCTTCGGATCTTCGTCGGTGATCCATTTCAGCAGGTCAGCGTGCTTGCCGCGCAGATGCGCCAGCAGGCCAGCCTCGTAGCGGCCAACATCCGACACGTCGATCTTGTCGAGGTAACCGTTGGTGCCCGCGAAGATGACGCAGACGATTTCCGCGTTGGTCAGCGGCGAATACTGCGGCTGCTTCATCAGCTCGGTCAGGCGCGCACCGCGGTTCAGCAGCTGCTGGGTTGCGGCGTCGAGGTCGGACCCAAACTGCGCAAAGGCCGCCATTTCGCGATACTGAGCCAGTTCCAGCTTGACCGGACCGGCAACCGATTTCATCGCGTCGGTCTGAGCCGACGAGCCCACACGCGAAACCGACAGACCGGTGTTCACGGCAGGACGGATGCCCTGATAGAACAGTTCGGTTTCCAAGAAGATCTGACCGTCGGTGATCGAGATCACGTTGGTCGGAATAAAGGCCGAAACGTCACCACCCTGGGTTTCGATAACCGGCAGAGCGGTCAGCGAACCTGCGCCGAAGTCTTCGTTCAGCTTCGCCGAACGTTCCAGCAGACGGGAGTGGAGGTAGAAAACGTCACCCGGATAGGCTTCGCGGCCCGGCGGGCGGCGCAGCAGCAGCGACATCTGACGATAGGACACGGCCTGTTTCGACAGGTCATCATAGATGATCAGCGCGTGACGGCCATTGTCACGGAAATATTCCGCCATCGCGGTTGCGGCATAGGGTGCCAGGAACTGCATCGGTGCCGGGTCGGACGCGGTTGCGGCGACAACGATCGAATATTCAATCGCACCGGATTCTTCCAGTTTCTTCACCAGCTGGGCAACGGTCGAACGCTTCTGACCGATCGCAACGTAAACGCAGTACAGTTTCTTCGACTCGTCGTCGCCTGCGGCTTCGTTATAGACTTTCTGGTTCAGGATGGTGTCCAGAGCAACGGCGGTTTTACCGGTCTGACGGTCACCAATAATCAGCTCGCGCTGGCCACGGCCAATCGGGATCATCGCGTCAACCGATTTCAGGCCGGTTGCCATCGGTTCGTGCACCGATTTACGCGGGATGATGCCAGGCGCTTTGACGTCTGCAACGCCGCGCTTGGTGGCATTGATCGGACCTTTGCCGTCCAGCGGGTTGCCCAGACCGTCAACAACACGGCCCAGCAGTTCATCACCGATCGGAACGTCCACGATCGAGTTGGTGCGCTTGACGGTGTCACCTTCTTTAATGTCACGGTCAGAACCGAAGATAACGACACCGACGTTGTCGCTTTCTAGGTTCAGCGCCATACCCATGATGCCGCCGGGAAATTCGACCATCTCACCGGCTTGAACGTTGTCCAGGCCATATACACGGGCAATCCCGTCACCGACGCTCAGCACGCGACCGATCTCGGCCACTTCGGCTTCCTGACCAAAATTCTTGATCTGGTCCTTCAGGATTGCAGAAATCTCTGCAGCTTGGATTCCCATTTATCCGACCTCTTTCATTGCATTCTGTAGGGAGTTCAGCTTCGAACGGATCGAACTGTCGATCATTTTCGAGCCCACTTTGACGACAAGACCGCCGATGAGGCTTTCATCAACGGTCGCATTGATAGTTACGGTCTTGCCCACACGCTCGGACAGCGTCTTGGACAGTTTTTCCAGTTGTGTCTTGGTCAGCGCCTTGGCCGAGGCGACATCGGCGGTCACTTCGCCACGCTCGTCTGCCAGCATATCACGCAGCACCTGCACCAGTTGCGGCACAACAAACAGGCGGCGTTTCTGCGCCATCAGAGCCAGCGTGTTGCGCAGGATGGCGTTCAGCCCCATCTTGTCAGCAACAGCGGCAATTGCTCCTTCTTGCTCGGCCCGCGAAATCAAAGGCGATGCGATCAGGTCACGCAGGTCGGCACTGTCGCCCAGTGCTGCTGCCAGATCATTGATGCCGGATTCCAGACCCGCAAGGTCATTATTCTCTTTTGCGATCTCGAAGATCGCGGTGGCATAGCGCTCGGCGATGCCTGTGGAAATCGAAGCTGGTTCGGACACGTCCACCCTTCCGATATTTGAGGCCCCGATTTTGGGTAGCGGCCGCTACCTTGGGGCGTGAGGAAACCCCGGCCAGACGGTCGGGGATCAAAATCACCGGGGATGTAGCAGAGGTGAACCAACCAAGCAATACGCTATAGCGGTAACAGATTTATCCACAAAATGTTAATTTTCATACACTTACATCAAGTGCGACCGTTTGGACCGGTCGCGGCAGTTGAAAAATGTTACGAATATGCAGGTTTTTGCGATTCCTGTGACTTTTTTCTCGCGAATTTGTCACTTTGGGATGCACGCGGTTGTCATGCAGGCTTTAGCAGACCGTCCAGCGCCTTGATCGGCTTCCTGATGGCATCTTTGGTGACATTACCCCGAGGCGGGTGAATGTTCTTTGTGACCTCGACCATCAACACCCCGCCCGCCATCACAGTTGGAATGCGCTGCCCGGTTTTTTCGATCAGACTGCCCGATTTCAACCAAAAGCGCCGGAAGGATGGCGGCATGTAAAGAGCCGAGCAATGCGCCTCGGGCAGGAAGTAGTGTGATCTGAGCTGATTTTCCAGCTGAGTGGCGGAATAGGGACGACCAAAGCCAAATGGCGTTTTGTCCGTACGTGACCACAGACCCGCCCGGTTCGGAACAACGAACACGGCCCTGCCACCGGGGCCCAAAACACGCCAGCACTCCTCCAGCAGCTGGTTTGGCCGCTCGGACGTTTCCAGCCCGTGCATCACCACCAGCTTGTCCACGTGACCGGTTTCAATGGGCCACCGGGTCTCTTCCGTCAGGACCGAGACATTGGGCATCCCCGCAGGCCAGGGCATCACACCCTGCGGGCCGGGCATCAGCCCAATGACCCGGCGCGCATCGGCCAGATAAGGGCGCAACAGCGGCACGGCAAAGCCAAAACCGGCAACGGTCTGACCTTTGGCTTCGGGCCAAAGCTGTATCAGTCGCCCGCGAATAGCCGCTTGCGCCGCGCGCCCAAGGGTGCTGCGGTAGTAGAAGTTCCTCAGATCCTGCACATCAAGATGCATTGCGGACATCCGGTCAATCGGCTTAGCTGGGCGCAGTCTAGCAATGAAAGGGCAAAAGGCCATGCCTCTTGAAATCGTTACAATCCCGTGCCTCAGCGACAATTACGCCTTTCTGGCCCATGACAGCGGCAATGGCCAGACTGCGCTGATTGACGCGCCCGAAGCCGCGCCGATTCTTGCAGCGCTGGAAGATCGGGGATGGACGTTGTCACATGTGCTGCTGACCCATCACCACTGGGATCACGTTGAAGGGCTGGCCGAAATTCTGACCCAGCACCCCGCAAGGGTCATCGGTGCGGCCGCCGACGCGCACCGCCTGCCCCCACTGGACCAGCAGGTTGCCGAAGGCGACAGCTTTGAGGTCGGTGGCGAACCGGTCGAGGTGCTGGACGTTTCGGGGCACACGGTTGGTCATGTCGCGTTTTATCTTCCGCAAAGCGCGGTCGTCTTTACCGCTGACAGCCTGATGGCGTTGGGTTGTGGGCGTCTGTTCGAAGGCAGCCCGGCGCAGATGTGGGCGTCGCTGAGCAAACTGGCCGCTTTGCCGGATGACACTCTGGTCTGTTCGGGGCATGAATATACACAATCCAACGCGAAATTTGCCATTACCGTCGATCCCGAGAACACCGCGTTGAAACAGCGAATTGCCGATATCGACCGCGCCCGTGCCGCTGGCGAAGCCACTGTTCCGTCGATTTTGGCGCTTGAAAAAGCGACCAACCCGTTTCTGAGGGCCACGGATCCGGCGATTCAGGCCCATCTTGGTATGGTAAACGCCGATCCTGCGGCGGTTTTCGCCGAAATCCGGGGTAGAAAAGACAAGTTCTGATGCTTATTTGCCCCTCTTCACGGCCACGGTCACAACAAATGTGACTGTCAAGTGAAAGAAAACCCTTGAAGCCGGGCCACGATCAACCAAACTCTAATAGTATGAGGACATGGTTGGGATGGGGTTCCGGCCGAAAGCCCGCCCCCTTCTGACCCAAGACAGAGGAGCACCCGCGTGCCTTCATTCTCGAGCACACTGGAACAAGCCATCCACGCGGCCCTTGCGGCTGCGAATGAACGGCGACACGAATTTGCAACGCTGGAGCATTTGCTGCTGGCGCTTCTGGAAGAACCCGATGCGGTGCGCGTCATGAAAGCGTGCAGCGTTGATCTGGACGAGTTGCGCAGCACTCTGGTTGAGTTCATCGACGAGGACCTATCGAATCTGGTCACGGATATTGACGGGTCCGAAGCCGTACCAACGGCAGCGTTCCAGCGCGTTATTCAACGCGCCGCGATCCATGTACAAAGCTCGGGACGGACCGAAGTGACCGGCGCCAATGTGCTGGTCGCGATATTCGCTGAACGCGAAAGCAATGCCGCCTATTTCCTGCAAGAACAGGACATGACCCGGTACGACGCGGTCAATTTCATCGCCCATGGCGTGGCCAAAGACCCTGCGTATGGCGAAAGCCGGTCGGTGTCCGGAGCGGATCAGGTGGAAGAAGAAGCTCAGTCAGGTTCCGGCGACACGGAGCAAAAGGAAAGTGCGCTTGGGAAATACTGCATTGACCTGAACGCGAAATCGCGTGCGGGTGATGTCGATCCGCTGATCGGGCGGGCGGATGAGGTGGAACGCTGCATCCAGGTGCTGTGCCGCCGCCGCAAGAACAACCCGCTGCTGGTGGGCGATCCTGGCGTGGGCAAAACCGCCATCGCCGAAGGTCTGGCGCACAAGATTGTCGCCGGAGAGGCGCCGGATGTCTTGGCAAACACCACCATCTACTCGCTGGACATGGGTGCGCTGCTGGCCGGGACCCGTTATCGCGGCGATTTCGAGGAACGCCTGAAAGCGGTTGTAACCGAGCTGGAAGAGCACCCCGACGCGGTGCTTTTCATCGACGAAATTCACACCGTGATCGGTGCTGGTGCAACCTCAGGCGGGGCAATGGATGCCTCGAACCTGCTGAAGCCTGCGTTGCAGGGCGGCAAGCTGCGCACCATGGGCTCGACCACCTACAAAGAGTTTCGCCAGCATTTCGAGAAGGACCGCGCCCTGTCGCGCCGGTTCCAGAAGATCGATGTGAACGAGCCTTCGGTTGAAGACAGCGTCAAGATCCTGCGCGGTCTGAAGCCCTATTTCGAAAAACATCACGACATCAAGTACACCGCTGATGCGATCAAAACCGCGGTCGAGCTGTCGGCACGTTACATCAACGACCGCAAGCTGCCCGACAAGGCCATCGACGTGATTGATGAGGCTGGCGCGGCGCAGCATCTGTTGGCGGAAAGCAAACGGCGCAAAACCATCGGCGTCAAAGAGATTGAGGCCGTGGTTGCCAAGATCGCCCGCATCCCGCCCAAGAACGTCACCAAGGACGATGCCGAGGTGCTGAAAGACCTCGAAGCCTCGCTGAAACGGGTGGTGTTTGGTCAGAATCTGGCGATCGAGGCGCTGGCCAGCGCGATCAAACTGGCCCGCGCCGGCCTGCGAGAGCCCGAAAAGCCCATCGGCAACTATCTGTTTGCCGGCCCGACCGGCGTGGGCAAGACCGAGGTGGCGAAACAGCTGGCGGATACGCTGGGCGTTGAACTGCTGCGTTTCGACATGTCGGAGTACATGGAGAAACACGCGGTCAGCCGTCTGATCGGCGCACCTCCGGGCTATGTCGGGTTCGATCAGGGCGGCCTGCTGACCGACGGTGTCGACCAGCATCCACATTGTGTGTTGCTGCTGGACGAGATTGAAAAAGCGCACCCGGACGTGTTCAACATCCTGTTGCAGGTGATGGACCATGGGGAACTGACCGACCACAACGGCCGTACGGTAAACTTCCGCAACGTGGTACTGATCATGACCTCGAACGCGGGGGCGCAAGAGCAGGCCAAGGCCGCGATCGGGTTCGGTCGTGACCGTCGCGAGGGCGAAGACACTGCCGCGATTGAACGCATGTTCACGCCGGAATTCCGCAACCGTCTGGATGCCGTCATCTCGTTCGCACCGCTGCCGAAAGAGGTCATTTTGCAGGTGGTCGAGAAATTCGTCCTGCAACTGGAAGCGCAGTTGCTGGATCGTGGTGTGACAATCGATCTGACACCCAAAGCCGCCGAATGGCTGGCGGATAAAGGGTATGACGACAAGATGGGTGCGCGCCCGCTGGGCCGTGTCATTCAGGAACACATCAAAAAACCGCTGGCCGAAGAACTGCTGTTTGGCAAGCTGGCAAAAGGTGGTGTGGTCCGTGTCTCGGTGAAGAAGGGTGATCTGGATCTTGAGATCCTTGGCCCGGATCAACCGCGTATTTCGGGTGACAAGCCCCCGCTTCTGACGGCGGATTGATTGCCTGACGCATCAAACAGAAAACCCGCCAAAAAAGGCGGGTTTTTTGTTTTGCCCAGCACAGACAAGGACTCACCCGCCTACCCCAGGGTCGCAATGGCGTCTCGGTTAGGCTGCGCGTGAAACGTCTGGCGGACATGCGCAGCCATGATTTTCTTACGGCACGGGTCACTGTGGCCCGTATCGCCAATAACCGGTTGCGGATCGGCGGCTTGTTTTCGTGGCTACCAAGGGCCAGTGGCCTTACCTTTCGGTCAGTTTCAACTCGATCCGGCGGTTTTGCGCGTGTGCCTCGGGCGTGTCAGCCGGATTGACGGGCTGGAATTCTCCAAACCCGTTAGCCGCAAGGCGGTTGGGTGGAATGCCCAGCGCGTCAACCATAAAGCGCACGACCGACAGCGCGCGACCCTGGCTGAGCTCCCAGTTGTCGCGATACCGGCCCGACCCGGCCAGAGGAACGTTGTCGGTGTGGCCGTCGACCCGGATCACCCAGTTCAGACCGGGCGGGATTTCAGCGGCAACACTGCGTAGGATGTTAGCCACCTTGGCGACCTCCTGCTGCCCTTCTGCGGACAGTACGGCGGACCCGGTCGGGAACAGAACCTCGGACGAAAATACAAACCGGTCACCTTCGATGCGCACCCCCTCCTGACCGCCCAGAACGTCCCGCAGGCGACCGAAGAATTCCGAGCGATAGCGTTGCAGGTCCTCGGCCTGTGCCGCCAATTCCTGGTTCTGCCCGGCCAGTGCCTCGGCCTCGGCCTCAAGACGCAGGCGTTCCGCTTCTTCCAGCAGACGGCGCCTGCGTTCTTCGGATGCGGCACGGGCCAGCGCTGCGTTCAGGTCCTGCCCTAACGTCTGAATCTGCACCTCGGCGGCAGCGTTGCGTTCTTCGAAATCGTCAAGCAAAGCCTGCAAGGAGCCAAGTTGCCCGCGCAGGGCGGCGATCTGCTGGTTCAGCAGAGCGGCTTCTCGCTGCGCCTCGGCAGAGATTTCTTTTTCATCCGAAAGCGTCGCATTGGCGAGGTCCAGCAAGGCCTGCCGCTGCTCGGCCAGAGAGCGTTGTGCGTCGGCATCCGCCTGCGCCTGCGTCTGCGCCTGCAAAGCGGCTTCAAGCTGGGCCCGCAGTTCATCCGGGTTCACGTCACCAAACTGACGCTCCAACGCGGCACGCGCCGCCTGTGCTGCGGCCAATAGGGTGAGTGTGTCTTCGGCCTCTTTGCGTTGCGCTTCCAGCGCAAGTGTCATGGCCGTCAGCTCGGCATCGGCATCCTGAAGGCGGTTACGCAGTGCCTCGGCGGCGGCAGCTTCGGCCAGACGGGCGGCCTCTTCATCGCTGAGCTGCTGTTCAAGGGTGGTGATCTGGGCGTCCCGGTCGGCGCTGCCTTGCTCCAGATCCGCCACCAGCGCTTCCAGTGCTTCCCGGCGGGCAGCGGCCAGACGGGCGGCTTCGGTCTGTGCGTCGATTTCCTCGCGGCTTTGGGCAAGCGCCAGGTTCAGCGCCTCTTGCTCGGTCAACAGTTGCGCGCGCTGCGTTTCAAGCGCTGCAATATCGCCCAGTGCCCGTTCCTGTTCGGCCAGCAGGGCGGCAACTTGCGCTTCGAAGTTGGTGATCCGGGTCTGTGCCTGATCCAATGCGGCAGCCTGACGGTCGCGCTCGGTGGTCAGTGACGCGATCAGTGACTGGGCTTGCGCGAGATCGTCTTCAGCCCGCGACAGGGTGGTGTTCAACGCCCCAAGCCGCGCCTGCAACCGGCTGTTTTCGCGTTCTTCCAGCCCCAGCGCGCCCGCCAAAGCCGCGATTTCGTCGGCCAATGTGGTCAGTTCGTCTTCCTGACCCGAGATGGTTTCGCGCAGCACAAACTGGATCACCATGAAGATGGTCAGCACAAAGGTCAGCACCATCAACAGCCCCGTCATCGCGTCGACGAAACCGGGCCAGACCGAGCCCTGGAACCGTTGACCGGTGCGGCGGGACAGCGCCATGGGTTATTCTCCTTCCGGCGTGGTACGCACCGCACCGCGCGGCAGGGTCAGCGCCTTGACCAGCAGTTCTATATCCTTTCGGAACTCGTTCATGCTTTCCTGACGGCCCGCCGAAATCTCTTCAAGAATGCGCAGCAGCTGCACATCCATCGAGCGCAGGCGCATCCGGCTTTCGGCGTCGATGCCTTCACCCGCGCCGTGATCGCGCATGTGATCCAGCAGGGCTTCCTGACCCAGAGCGACGCGTTCCAAAGCCGAGGTGACGCCTTCGGTATTGGCCTGACGGTTGTTCATCTCACCGATCACATCGACCAGCAAACCCAACTTGGCGGAAACCTCGGCGCGCTCGCTTTCCTGCGCTGAAAACAGATCCTGCAACGCATCCATCTGTTCGGACATGGCGTCCAGCACCGGCGTGAGCACGGCAATTTCGGCACCGCCTTCTTCTCCACCCGCGAAACCTACACGGGTGATCGAAGACAGCCATTCTTCAAGCTCGCGATAGAAACGGTTCTGCCCGTGCCCTGCGAAAACTTCGAGCAGACCGACGATCAGCGACCCGGCCAGACCCAGCAGAGACGATCCGAACGCAACGCCCATCCCCTGCAACTGCGCTTCCAGCCCGGTCATCAGGCGGTTGAACACGGCCAGCCCTTCTTCGCCCTCTTGCGGATTAAGGCTGCGGATCGTATCGACGATGGCAGGTACGGTTGTCGCCAAACCGAAGAATGTGCCCAAAAGACCCAGATAGATCAGCACGTTGGTGATATAGCGGGTGATCTCCCGCTCTTCCTCGACCCGTTCGGCTACGGAATCCAGAATCGAGCGGGTTGAAGTGGAGCTGATCTGCGACCGCGCGCCCCGTTCGCGTAGCAATGAGGCCAAAGGAGCCAGCAATTGCGGCGTGCGGGCGTCTTCGCGAACAACACCGCCGACGAAGGCCTCGATCCAGCGTACGGATCCGATCAGTTGCGTCACCTGATAGAAACAGGCAAGAACGCCGATCAGAAAAACCATCAGGATGAAGCCGTTCAGGTACGGGTTGGCGAAGAACACCGGTAACACATAGGGCAGCGCCAGAAACACACCCAGCCCGGACAGGCCGATCGCCATCAACATCAACAGAATCTGCCGTGTTGGATGCGAGAAATGGGGTCTCGCGCCCTGATGTGCCTGCGCCATGCGCGTGGTTCCCGGTATTTGCCTGCTCTGCGTCGAAACTAGCGAAATTCCACTGGTGACGCCAAGAGTTTATGCGGTAATACTGCGCACCCGTTGCGCCAACCACTCAAGATCGGCGTCGCGCAGGCCGATCTCGGCCAGATGTTCGGCGGTATTGTACAGGTATTCGTCATTCGGGCCGCGCCCGCCAACCGCATGGGCGATGATCCGGGCCTGATCCTCCAACGGCATCCCGCCGCAATACTGCACATGGTCGGCATCGATCACATAGGTCACGGCGTTGACAATGTCGCCATTTTCCAGATGCACATCCAGCATACGTTCGACATAGGCCGACGAGATCAGCTCGCGCTCGCGCAGTTCGTGCAGAGTGCGGTCTTCGTGACCGGTTTCAACCGCAAGGGCCAAACCGGTGCAACTGGCGTTCGCCTGCTCGTCCAGCGCCAGCACCAGCCCCGGCTCTTCCTCGGTCCCCCGGTGGTGGATCGAGCTCATGCAGAAGGACCGGGCATAGCCATGCAGTGTCGCGCGTTCGCTGCGCGCGACCGGAAAGCCCGGATTCCACAGCAGCGATCCATAACCGAAAACCCACATCGTCATTGCACTGGTCCTTGCCCGTTTGGGCCTATAAACATCAATTCCAAGGCAGGAAAAAGGGCCAAAGCTCATGCGCCGTGTCATACGAGTGATCATTTTTATCGGCATCCTTTGGAGCGCCTATTGGTATGTCGCCGGATATGGTCTGCGCGCGGCAATCACTGGCTGGTTTGATCAACAACAGGCGCGCGGCTGGCTGGCTGATTTCTCGGACGTGGCAACGGCAGGGTATCCGACCCATCACGTGACCCGACTGAACAACCCGGCCCTTGCAGATCCGGTGAATGGCACAGCCTGGCGCGCGGACTGGATCGAATTCGAAAGCCCCGCGATCTGGCCAGGCCGGCAGGTGCTGCGGTTCGCCGAAACGCCGCAACGACTGTCTTACTACGATCAAACTTCAACGATTGTCGCCGATGAATTGATTGCGGAACTACAGTTGCAACCCGGCGTTTCGCTTGTGCTTGAAAAACTGGCGCTGACGGCAGGGGCGTGGTCGGTGACCGAGAACACCACTGCACTGGCCGCCGGGGACACCCTGAGCCTGATCATGGCGCAAACATCCCTGCCCGAAGCCTATGCCATTACCGCCCGCGCGGATGGGTTCACACCCGGTGACCGGTTGCGGGCCCTTATGAATTCGGCCGCGTCGCTGCCGCAGTCCTTCGAAACGCTGGAACTGGACATGGTCACCACGTTCAGCAAAGTCTGGGACAGGTCGGCGCTGGAGGACAGCAGACCGCAGCCCGTGGCCATCGACCTGCGACTGGCCGAGATCAAATGGGGTGGATTGCGTTTGTTTGCGGCTGGGAAACTGGATGTAGACGCGCAGGGTGTTCCCAGTGGTGAGATCGCCGTCAAAGCCGAGAACTGGCGTGATATGATCGACATGGCAAACGCGGCAGGCGCCCTGCCCGATCAGGCGGTTGATCCTGTCACCCGTGCACTGAACTTTCTGGCAGGGCTAGGCGGCAACCCCAACGCACTGGACCTTCGGCTAAACTTCCGGGACGGTTTTGTCGCTCTGGGGCCGGTGCCGCTGGGCCCTGCCCCGCGGCTGATCTTGCGTTAACGGCAATACGTTCCGCTGCGGTAGCGCGCCGTATCAAGATGGAAATGATCCCGATGGTAGCTGTCCGAGTTCGGCCCCAATACAGTGCCGAACGGGCCACACGCGCCGCGCCAGATCTTCTGCAATTGCTTCTTTGACGGGTTCTTGCGCCATCCTGCGAGGACGGTCACCACCTCACCATCGGCCATTTTGAAGGCTGAAATATCGATAGCCCGTCCTTTGCCGTGCTCGGAAATCCGCGCGCCTTTGCGGTTGTTGCGGGTTCGGCAGGCATAATGAGCCGCCACCTGCAACTCGACCACGGGGCCGCGGCGTTTGAAGGTGGGTTTGACTGTCTTGTCGACCCATTTGTTCAGCGCAACGGCGGTGCCGCAATCCATTGTCGCCGGACGGCTGAGTGCCACACCAGAAACAGAGGTGATCTGCACTGCATCTTTTACGCCACAGGCTGAATTCTCGCTGACGACCCTGCCGACGGGCTTGCCCTGAATTGCGATATCTCCGCAAACGGACCCTTTGCGCAGCTTGCGTTTTTTGAAAAGCACCTGCTGTTCAAGAGATTCAGGTCTCATGTTAGGCATCAGCGAGGTGTCGGGCCCCAGCAGCGGCAAATCCGAAGGTCGCGCCAGTGCAGCAGTGACCTGCGGTGAAACCGGACGTGAGATGGGGCGCAGATCGGTTATGGCCGCGACGGACACCGGGGCAACAGCGGACACAACCTGAAAGTTGTGCTGGTCCAGAATCGGACGTGCGGGTGGAACCAGAGATCGTTCCAGAGGTGCTGCCTGCGTCGCCACGGCACACAACGCCATGATCCCGATCAGAAATTGCCCCCGGTAAACCCTCATGAACCTGCCTTTCCCCGCCCGAAATCCGGAGCGTCCGTGTCCTGCCCCGCATCGATGATGCCGCGACGAATAGCACGGGTATGGGTGAAGTAGTCAAACAAATGTTCCCCGTCCCCGGTGCGGATGGCACGTTGCAGCGCAAACAGCTCTTCCGTGAACCGGCCCAGGATTTCCAGTGTCGCGTCTTTATTGGACAGGAACACATCACGCCACATGGTCGGGTCCGATGCCGCGATGCGGGTGAAATCCCGAAAACCCGCGGCCGAGTATTTGATCACTTCACTATCGGTCACCCGGCGCAGATCGTCGGCCACACCAACCATCGTATAGGCGATCAGGTGCGGCGCATGAGAGGTCACGGCCAGAACCAGATCGTGATGATCCGCGTCCATCTCATCGACATAGGACCCCATACCTTCCCACAGCGCCCGAAGGCGGGCGATTGCATCCGGGTCAGTCCCTTCGACAGGCACCAGCAGGCACCAGCGATTATCGAACAATTTGGCAAAACCCGATTCCGGACCGGAATGCTCTGTCCCAGCCAAAGGATGCGCGGGAATGAAATGCACACCTTCGGGGACATGCGGCTGAACTGCCTGAATGACATGCTGCTTGACCGACCCCACATCCGACAGGGTCGCGCCGGGCTTGAGCACGGGTGCGATGTCTTCTGCGACGGCCCCCATTGCCCCCACGGGCACGCAAAGAACGACAAGATCCGCACCTTCGACCGCTTCGCGTGCCGTGTCACAGACGCGGTCGCACAGCCCGATTCTGCGCGCCGTGTCACGTGTCGCTTCGGACCGGGCATAGCCGGTCACTTCCCCGGCCAGGCCCCCACGCTTGATCGCCCAGAACATGGAGGAGGCAATCAGGCCAAGCCCGATCAGCGCAACCCGGTCGTAAATCTGGCTCATGCTGCACCCTCTTTGAATGCTGTAATCGCCGCAACGACGCGGCGGCAGGCTTCCTCATCGCCCACGGTGATCCGCAGGGCATTCGGCAGGTTGTAGCCTGCAACCCGGCGGACAATCAAACCCTGCGTCTTCAGATAGTCGTCACAGGCCTCGGCCTCGGTCCTGTCGGCAAAACGCGCGAGGATGAAATTGGTGCAGGACGGGTCCGAGGGTACGCCGATCTTGTCCAGCTCCTCGGCCAGCCACACCCGAAGGCGCGCATTTTCGGATTGGCAGAACGTCAGGAATTCGATGTCGCTGATCGCTGCTTCGGCCGCGGCCAGGGCTGTCAAAGACAGGTTAAAGGGCTGACGCATCCGGTTCAGTACATCGATAATCGATTGGTGGGCATATCCCCAGCCGACCCGCATCCCGCCCAGCCCGTACACTTTCGAGAATGTGCGGGTCATGATCACGTTCTCATACGCATCCACCAAAGACGCGCCACCATCGAAATCGTCAACGAACTCGGCATAGGCACCGTCCAGAACCATCAGGCAGGTATCAGGCAGACCCTGCGCCAGACGGTCCAGTTCGTCGTTCGAGATCATGGTCGAGGTCGGGTTACCGGGGTTGGTGACAAACACGATCCGCGTCTGGCTGGTTACGGCGGCCAGAATGGCATCCACATCGACTTTGCGGTCGCGCTCGGCCACCATGACCGGTGCGGCACCTGCCATGCGGGCGATGATCGGGTACATGGAGAACCCGTGCTCGGTATAGATCACCTCATCCCCCGGCCCCGCATAGGCCTGAGCGATGAATTGCAGCACCTCGTCGCTGCCGACACCGCAGATGATCTGCGCAGGGTCCAGCCCGTGACGTGCGCCGACAGCCGCGCGCAAACTGGCGTGGTCAGTGTTTGGGTACCGATGCAAATTTGCCGCGCTGTCGCGCACCGCCTCAATCGCCTTGGGGCTGGGGCCGAACGGATTCTCGTTCGAGCTCAGCTTGATCACATGCTCAACACCCGCCACATGCGACTGGCCGCCCTGATAAAGCGCGATGTCCATAATGCCGGGTTGCGGGGTGATCTTGGTCATGAGAGGCTCCGTTGATTGGGCCCCTCATACCTGTCTCAACGGATTGAGAAAAGCGGCAATTCCATCATGCGGCCTTGAAGCGCGCAGTCGCCGGGTCGGCGTTGTAATAAGGCACGAATTCCTCGGTGCGGCGCGACAGGTCATTGACACTGTCGATGATGAACTGGACCGTTTCCTCGCTCATCAGGTACGAGAAATTCAGGCGTACCCAACCGGGTTTTTTCATCTCTTCGCCCGCAGACAAGGCCGCGTGCAATGCCTCGGACGCGGGGCGATCAATCCCCAGAAGGCGGTGGGCATAAGGCCCTGCGCAGGCACAGCCGCCACGTGCCTGAATGCCGTAAACGTCGCTGAGCAGCCGGGTAAACAGCTGCTGATGCACAGGCTGTCCCGCGTTGTCGCGCACGAGGAAAGAGAAGATCGGCAGGCGATGCGGGTGATTGACCCCAAGCAATGTCAGGTTCGGATTATCCTTCCACCCGTCCAGCGCCATCTGGTTGTACTGCGCCTCGCGCCTTGCGATTTCTTCCGTGCCGACGACATCTTTGACGATAAAGGCCAGCGCCGCGCGGATGTCGCCAATCACGTTGGGCGTTCCCGCCTCTTCCCGCGCAGACAGGTCCGCGCTGTAGTCATGCCGCCACGGTGATACGAAACTGACGGTGCCACCACCCGGCCAGCTGGGGCAGTTCCGTTTGGCCGCGGCCCGGTTTACGATCAGAACACCCGACGCCCCCGGACCGCCCGGGAACTTGTGCGGGGAAACGACGATCGCATCCTTGCGCGCGTCCGCCGGCCCCATATCCATCGGCAGGTAAGGCCCGCCCCCGGCGTAATCCCAAATCGCCACAGCGCCGTGCGCCTTGAGCAACCGAGTCACCGGATCAGGGTCCGTGACAATTCCGGTTACATTGGACGCCGCCGAAAAGGAACCGATCAGAAGATCGGCGCCTGCATGGGTCAAGAGCGCGCTTTCCAGCGCCCCCAGGTCAACACCGCCACCTTCGGCCTCGGGGATTTCAACCACAAGTGCCTTGCTTTCCCGCCAAGGCAGGATGTTCGAGTGATGCTCGTACGGACCAATCAAGACAACCGGTTGGTCCGCCTCTGCCACCCCGAGCAGGCTGACCAACCGGTTGAGCCCCGCAGTGGCGCCGGACCCGGTGAAGATCACCGCATCCTCTTCCTGGGCACCAACAATGCGGGCTATTTCCGCCCGCGCCTCGCGGCGCAGATGTGTCATGTAAGATCCGCAGTAAGAGGCCTCGGTGTGGCTGTTCGCATAAAACGGCAACACATGTTGCGCCACAAAGTCTTCGACCTGCCGCAAGGCGCGACCCGAAGCGACGTAATCCGCATAGACAAGCGGCACGTCCCCATGCAGACCCGGGATCAGAACATTTTCTCCGATCAGCCCGTCGCGCAGGTTTGAATTGTGAGCGGTGGAACAGAGTTCCGCACGAAACTTGGACAGGGACATTGCATTGGCTCCTAACTGTCCAACTAATGTGATTTATTAATCGCGTGAAAACTTCACCTATTATTGCGTATATTTTTAAAAATTTGTGTCATATGATAAAACATGGCACAAAAATTAGATCAAATTGACACTCGCCTTTTGAAAGAGCTGCAAAAGGACGCCACCCTGTCTCAACGGGAATTGGCGGATCGTGTGGGGCTTTCGCAGAACGCCTGCTGGCGCCGCCTGAAGACTTTGAACGAAGATGGCGTCCTGATCGGCTCAACCGCCCGCATCGCACGCGAGAAATTGGGGCTGAGCCTTGTGGTCTTTGTCATGCTGCGCACGCGGCATCATTCGGCCGAGTGGCTACAGGCCTTTCGCAGCCACGTTCTGACGATCCCCGAGGTCGTGGATTTTCATCGTATCGGCGGTGACTACGATTATCAGCTGAAAGTCGTCACACAGGATATGGCGTCTTACGACAAGGTGTATCAACGGCTGATCGAAAAGGTCGAGTTGGATAGCGTCACGTCTTATTTCGCGATGGAAGCAATCGCCGAAGGTCGGCCCTTGCCGATATGATTACGCCGTAAACAGCGGGCGTTTTTGTTTGAAAAAGGGCACCATGATATCGCGGAACGCGACCAGTTTTGCCGAAGGCCAAACATCCGGGTGCGCCACGATCCAGATATCTGCGTAGGGTTGCGGTGAAAGGACCGGAACCTGCACCAAGCCCCGAAGTGAGCGGCCCAGAAACACCGGCATACGCACAACGCCCAACCCTGATTGTGCGGCACCCGCCATCGCAACCATGTCATCAAAACGCATATGTATGCGCGAGTTCGGATAGATATTGTCGACGCCGTCCGGCAGGTTCGGCTGCTTCTCGTAAAGCAACCAATCCACGGGCGCGTTCGGATCTTGCCGCATTCGCGCGGCCCATTCAGGCGTGGCAAAACAAGCGCTGTGTTGTTGCGTCAGGCGCAGACCTTTCAACGTATCGCCGGGGTTACGGCTGATCCGGATCGCAATGTCGGCTTCGCGCCGATTAAGATCCAGAATCTCGTTTGCTGCACGCACCTTCAAAGACACAGCAGGGTGCATTTGAGCAAAATCACCCAGCGCCGGGGCCAGCACATGGGCAATTAAGAGTTGCGGCGCAGTTAAGGTCAGTTGCCCTTCCAACCGGGCATCCCGCCCTGACAAACCACGCAGCATTGCATGTTCTGCGCTTTCCATCCGGGCAGCATATGCAGCGACAAGATGCGCTGCTTCTGTCGGCCGATACCCGTCGGTTAGCCTTTCGAACAGCATTTCGCCTGTCGCCGCCTCGGCGCGCGCTATACGGCGCGCTACAGTTGTGTAGTTGACGCCAAGCTCTTGTGCCGCGGCGGACAGGGTACGCCTGCGGACCACGGCGAGTACGGCCCGGTAATCATCCCAATGAATATCCATACATGCAAATTCGCACACCAATGATGCAAATACACGCGTTTTCGCAAAGCAGATCACACCCTAGCTTTTGCCCACACATCAAGGAGTAAAACCATGATCTATGCCTACGCAAAACTCACCGTAAAGAATCCCGACGCTCTGGCCGCTTATCGCGAGCAGGCCGGGCCTGCACTGGCCCGCCATGGCGGAAAGGTCGAACACGCGACTGCTGAAACAACCGTGCTGGACGGCACACCGGACTTGCCTGACGTTGCAGCCCTGCTTTCCTTTCCCAACCGGGACGCGGCACTGGGATGGATCAACGACCTGGAACTAAAAGACATTCACGAGCTGCGTCGCAGCGCAGGCGCGTCAGATATCGTGCTGCTGGGCTGAAAATGAAAAGAGCCGCACCCAAAGGTGCGGCTCTGAATTCCAGGGCGGAAAGCGAAGATCAGTTCTTCGCGTAGAATTCGACGACCAGGTTCGGTTCCATCATGACCGGGTACGGCACATCGCTCAGGCCCGGTGCGCGAACGAAGGTTGCGGTCATTTTCGAGTGGTCGGCGTCGATGTAGTCAGGAACATCACGCTCGGCCAGGGCAACAGCTTCCAGAACAACAGCCAGCTGCTTGGACTTGTCACGCACTTCGATGACGTCGCCTTCTTTGACACGGTAGCTGGGGATGTTGACCCGCTTGCCGTTCACTTTGACGTGGCCGTGGTTCACGAACTGACGCGCAGCGAAGACGGTCGGTACAAACTTGGCACGATAGACGACGGCGTCCAGACGGCGCTCCAGCAGGCCGATCAGGTTTTCACCGGTGTCGCCTTTGACACGCTCGGCTTCGGCATAGATGCGGCGGAACTGCTTTTCGGTCAGGTCGCCGTAGTAGCCTTTCAGCTTCTGCTTGGCACGCAGCTGCAGACCGAAGTCCGACAGTTTGCCTTTGCGGCGCTGGCCGTGCTGGCCGGGGCCGTATTCACGACGGTTGACCGGGGATTTCGGACGACCCCAGATGTTTTCGCCCATCCGGCGGTCGATTTTGTACTTGGCAGACGTGCGTTTGGTCACGGCTGATCTCCTTCTTTAGGTCGATGCCCAAGCGGGCAACTATGAAGGGCGTTGTCCTCTTGAGGTTTCCCTCATGACAGGCTTCCCCTTGCGGGGGCCACCAACACCAATGAAGCCGCGCTTATATCCGCAAAGCCGGCAGAGTCAACACGGCATTCAACGCAGTTTCGAATATCTGCAAAGATATGTTCGCCGCAGGCAGCACAGGCCCCTGCGCGCATTGCGACGGTTGCCGTCACACCGCTTTCATCAAGAAAAATGCAGGTCGCGTTCAGGCTGGAAATGCAACGACGTTCCCGCCGCCTTCAGCACCCGCCTTGTGCACCATCACAACCTCGGTCACGTCGACGATCCAGAATTCTTCATCCCGTGGCGGGCAAGCGCCATCGAAAACGATGGTCGGCGCTGCATCATTGGTGTCGGCAACAAGGTTGGCTGAAAACCGCTGCGACCCATTGGTAAGTGTCAAAGCTCCGGTCACGTAGCCGGAAATTTCCCGGACAATCGGAAAGCGGTTCTGCAAACGGGTTGCAGCACCCCGCGCATATCCAATCTGTTCGACGCTGCTCTCGGCCTCTGCGCTCAGCACTATTGCCTGTCCGCGCCATGACCAAGCCGCACCGACTGCCAGACACGCCAGAGGCGCGTCCTCGAGTCCGTCAATTTCAGTTTGATCCCATGAAATGGCTACCTGACCGTTAACTCCGGCTCTCATCTGCCCACTCGCACTATTTAACATCCCGATATTCAATCATTGCTTATCAACACAAAATCCGGCGGAAAAGAGACGGGAATGCAGCATTCACAAGAATGTTGCAGAAGTGAATCAAAAATACGTGTTCGAGCTGAAATCAATACCCGCCTACGAGCAATCCCGGTGCCGTGTTCGTTGTTGGTCGTCCGAACAACAACCGGCTGCGATTGATCATGATTCGAATTTGAAACCACCACCCAGAAGGGCGATAGCCACACTTGCGTGGCCAGGCTCTCAATCTGTCGGGTCAAATTGATGAGTGCTGACTTTCGTGCAGAGCCTCATATCTACCCGCATTTGGAATGACCGCAGCTGCGGCAGGTCATGCAGCCTTCGATCATGACCATGTCATACTGACCGCAGGACGGGCAGGCTTTGCCGCGTGGCGCGTCCAGGTTCACCACCTGCGCCTGGGGGTCGGATTTCAGCCCCATCCCCTCGCCTTCCAGAAAGCCGATGGCGACCATGTGCTGTTCGATCACGCCCCCGATCGCGGCCAGGATCGATGGGATATACTTGCCTTTCACCCACGCCCCGCCGCGCGGGTCGAAAACGGCTTTCAGCTCTTCGACCACAAAGGACACGTCTCCGCCCCGGCGGAACACGGCCGAGATCATCCGCGTCAGCGCCAGTGTCCAGGCGTAATGCTCCATGTTCTTGGAGTTGATGAACACTTCGAACGGGCGGCGGCGGCCCGAGATGATGATGTCGTTGATGGTCAGATAAATCGCGTGCTCGCTATCGGGCCATTTCAACTTGTAAGTCGACCCCTCCAGCGATTGCGGGCGATCCAGCGGTTCGGACATGTAAATGACGTCGCCGCCTTCAATTTCATGAGGCGCATTCGCGCTTTCCCCCGGCGCCTTATCGTCGCTTTCCGAAACGGTCAGAACCGAGCCGGTCACATCGTTGGGGCGATAGGTCGTGCACCCTTTGCAGCCCTGATCCCAGGCCTGCATGTAGACGTCCTTGAAGGCGTCAAAGCTGATATCCTCGGGGCAGTTGATGGTCTTGGAGATCGAGCTGTCGATCCATTTCTGCGCTGCCGCCTGCATCTTGACGTGATCCGACGGTGTCAGAGTCTGGGCATTGACGAAATAGTCCGGCAGCGCTGCGTCACCGAACTTGTCTCGCCACATCTGAACGGCGTAATCCACGACCTCTTCTTCGGTGCGCGAGCCGTCTTTTTGCAGAACCTTGCGGGTGTAGGCATAGGCAAAGACCGGTTCAATCCCCGACGACACGTTCCCGGCATAAAGCGAAATCGTGCCCGTGGGTGCGATCGAGGTCAGCAGAGCGTTGCGGATACCATGTTCGCGGATCGCATCGCGGACGTCGTCATCCATTTGCTGCATCGTGCCGCTGGCCAGGTATTTCTCGGCGTCGAACAGGGGGAACGCGCCTTTCTCCTTAGCCAGATCGACCGAGGCCAGATATGCGGCGCGGGCGATTGCGTGCAACCAGCGTTCCGTCTGACGCGCCGCCTCGTCGGACCCATAGCGCAGGCCCAGCATCAGCAGCGCATCCGCAAGACCCGTCACGCCCAGCCCGATGCGGCGCTTGTCCTGCGCTTCCGCCTCTTGCTCGGCCAACGGGAATTTCGAGGCGTCCACGACGTTATCCATCATGCGCACGGCTGTCGCGACCAGTTCCTGCAACGCCGGTTCATCCAGGTGCGCGGCATCCCCAAACGGTTCGGCCACCAGCCGCGCCAGATTGATCGAGCCCAGCAGGCACGCCCCGTAAGGTGGCAGAGGTTGCTCGCCACAGGGGTTCGTCGCGGCGATGGTTTCAACATAGCTCAGGTTGTTGGCCTGATTGATGCGGTCGATGAAGATCACGCCCGGTTCGGCATAATCATACGTGGCCTGCATGATCTTGTTCCACAGATCACGCGCCTGCACGGTGTGATAGATCTTGCCGTCAAACTGCAACTCCCACGGGCCGTCGGCCTTGACCGCCTCCATGAAGGGATCGGTCACCAGCACCGACATGTTGAACATGCGCAGGCGGGCCGGGTCGGACTTGGCGGTGATGAACTGTTCGATATCGGGGTGATCGCAGCGCATGGTGGCCATCATCGCCCCCCGGCGCGAACCCGCGGACATGATCGTGCGGCACATTGCGTCCCACACATCCATAAAGCTGAGCGGGCCCGAGGCATCCGCCGCCACGCCTTTTACATCCGCGCCGCGCGGGCGGATGGTCGAAAAATCATAGCCGATCCCGCCCCCCTGCTGCATGGTCAGTGCGGCCTCTTTCAGCATGTCAAAGATACCGCCCATGCTGTCGGGGATGGTGCCCATAACGAAGCAGTTGAACAGCGTCACCTGCCGCGCGGTACCTGCGCCAGCTGTGATGCGCCCGGCGGGCAGATATTTGAAATCTTCCAGTGCCTCGTAGAACCTGTCTTCCCAATGATCCGGGTTGTCCTCGACCCGCGCGAGGTCACGGGCGATGCGTCGCCAGCTGTCTTCAACCGTTTGATCGATGGGCGTGCCATCCGCCTGTTTGAAGCGGTATTTCATGTCCCAGATCTGCTCGGCGATGGGGGCGGCAAAGCGGCTCATATCGAAACTCTATCTATAGTGTGAGTTAGTAAGAAATCCTCTATATATGATATTCAGGGCTTCATTCCAGCAAAAAAACTGCTGTATTCCAATTGACCATAGACCACACAATAGGCAAATTGATTGGTAATTTCTTGAGGGCTCTCGTAGCTCTCAAGAAACGGTGGAGATGGAGGGACTCGAACCCTCGGGGCGTTGGATAGGAAGCCGCACCCCGCACCATGCCATCCCCTGCATTGGCTCCTCGACCCCGTCGGGGAGCCAATCTTTACAATTTATCGAAATCATCATTTTGAGTTATCGACTCAGTATACCGCATACCGCTCTGTGATTCCCTGTGCTGAAAGAGGTATCCAGACTAACACCCACTACACCTTGATGAAAGCCAATCCTGAGCTACAATGTATAGATAGCAAAGGGACGACTCTGTGGGAAAGCTGTGGATAAGTACGTGAACCTCATCAAACTTTCGGTTGGTTCGGAAAGCGTGGACTCTCTGATCGCTTGGCAGGACAGCCGAATGCCGCTTTATGAGGACGGATATCCGCGCCACGTAACCCGCATGTGGCCCAAACGTGATGCCGAGATTCTGAATGGCGGATCAATCTATTGGGTCATCAAGGGTGTCGTACAGTGCCGTCAGCGCATTCTGCGCCTGGATGAGGTGATCGGCGAGGACGGTATCCGCCGCTGCGCCATCGTGCTCGACCCAAAGGTACATCGGACACAGAACGCCTTGAAACGCCCGTTTCAGGGTTGGCGGTATCTGAAACCCGAAGATACACCAGCCGACCTGCCGAAAGGGCGCGCGCAGGACGACGCCCTGCCCGATGATCTGAACCGTGCCCTTGCGGATATCGGTGTGTTGTAATTACTGCAACCGATCCAGCAATTCCGTCAGAACCGCCTTGTCCGCCGCGTCGACCTCTGCAACCCGGCTGCGCCACAACGTGGCTTGCGATTGCAGGATCAAGCCGTCCGACAGGACCTTGAGGTGGTTCGCCCGCAGGGTTTCACCGGACGAAGTGATATCGGCAATTGCCTCGGCTGTTTCGTTCATGACCGTACCTTCGGTCGCCCCCTGGCTGTCGACCAGAGTGTAATCGGCCACGCCTGCGTCGGTCAGGAACTCACGCACCAGTCGGTGATATTTGGTGGCGATCCGCAGCCGGTGGCCGTGAGTGTTGCGAAATGCTGCTGCCGCCGCGTCGAGATCGTCCAGCGTGTCCACATCGACCCAGCAGGCGGGTGTGGCGATGATCAGATCGGCTTTGCCAAAGCCCAGCTGCGCGATCTCCTCGACCTGCTGTTCCCAGCGCGGAAGTTTTTCTTGCACCAGATCGATGCCGGTGACGCCCAGATGAATACGGCCCGACGCAAGTTCGCGCGGAATTTCACCCGCCGACAAAAGGATCAGTGAGACGCCTTCGATCCCGTCGACCCGACCCGCATATTCCCGGTCCGAGCCGTTGCGGGACAGCATGATGCCATGTTTTTCGAACCATGAGACGGTCTTTTCCATCAACCGGCCCTTCGAGGGCACGCCCAGTTTCACACTCATAGCGCGGCCTCCTCGATTTCAAGCATCAGGTCCGGGCGGATCACGCCGCCGATCGCGGGGATTTCGGCCCCATCCCCCAAACGGCGCGTCAGCGCATCATAGCGCCCACCGGTGGCGACGGGCGGCAGGTCGGGACGGCCTTCGGCGTAGAACCCAAAGACAAACCCGTCATAATATTCCATCGATGTCCGGCCATAAGACGCTTCGAAATCCAGCCGGGCGACATCGACACCACGCGCTTGCAGGGCGGCGATCCGCGCCTCTAACCGGTCCAGCGCCGGGGTGATCTGCGGCAGATCCACTGCCACATCCCGCAGCTGTTCCAGCGCGAAGGGCATGGTTTCACGCACGTTCAGCAGCGTTTCCAGCCCGGCCAACTCATTATCAGAGATCGGTGGCGCAGCGCGATCTTCGCGCAGGGCTTTGATCCTGTCGGCAATCTCGGGCGCGCGACGTTTGCCGATCATCGGAACATCAACCGCCATCGGGTCGTCCGCGTCCAAAAGCGCGTCGCGGCCTTCGGGCCCCGGTTTACGCCCTGCAAACCGGTCCAGCAGCGCACGGAACCGGCGCGGCCGCCACAGGTGCCGCATCAGCGCGGCCTTGCGGCGGTCTGTGGTCCGAAGCCCTTCGACAGCCGCGGTCAGGATACCGATATCCCCGGTGGCTGCGCGCAGGGGCAGCCCGCGCAGTTGCAGCGCCATCAGCGAAAACACTTCGGCATCGGCACCAGCGGGATCATCGCGGTCAAACACCTCGTACCCCACCTGAATATACTCGTTCGACCGGTCCGGGTCGTGTTCCTGACGGCGGAACACCTCACCGGAATAGGTATAGCGCGCAGGCTCGGCCCCGTCCCGCATGTGCATCTGAACAACAGGCAGGGTGAAGTCCGGGCGCAGCATTTGCTCGCCCCGCAGCGCGTCCGAGGTCACGTAGGCACGGGCGCGGATATCCTCACCATAGAGATCCAGCAACATCTCAGCGGGTTGCAACAGGGGCGTATCCACAACCTGCGCGCCCGCAGCCTCGAACCGGACACGCATCATCGCGGCACGGGCCTGTATCTGGGAACGGTTGGGCATGGGTCAGTCCTGACTGTCCAGAATTTCACGCACTTTCGCGACCAGATCAGAGCGCGATACTTCGAACTGGCTGGGGCGTTCTTTCCATTCCTCCAGCGTGGCGCTTTCGGCGATCTTGGCCCCAAGGATCAGGTCCTTGATCTGCACGATGCCTTTTGCCTTCTCGTCCCCGCCTTCGATCACCGCAACCGGAGAGTTGCGCTTGTCCGCGTATTTCAACTGGTTGCCAAAGTTCTTGGGATTGCCCAGATAAACCTCGGCCCGGATGCCCGCGTTGCGCAGCTCGGCTACCATCGCCTGATAATCGGCCATCCTGTCGCGATCCATGACGGTGACGACCACGGGGCCTTTGGCCTGGGCGCTGATCCGGCCCTTTTCGCGCAGCGCGGCCAGCAACCGATCGACACCGATGGACACACCGGTCGCGGGTACTTCCTGCCCGGTGAACCGCTTGACCAGATCGTCATAGCGCCCACCGCCCGCAACCGAGCCGAATTGCCGCTTGCGACCCTTTTCGTCGAAGATTTCGAACGTCAGCTCGGCCTCGTAGACCGGACCGGTGTAATAGCCGAGGCCACGTACGACGGAGGGGTCAATGACAATGCGGTCAGGGCCGTAGCCGCCAGCGGAGAGAAGTTCAGCGATCTGTTCCAGTTCAGTAATCCCATCTGCCCCGATCTTGCTGTCACCAACAGCAATGCGAAGGTTGGCCAATGTACCAGCGGTATCGACGGCCTTGGAGGTCAGGAAGGCGATCACCGGGTCTGCCTGATCATCGCTGAGACCAACGCCGTCGATAAACGCGCCCGACGCGTCCAGACGACCCTTGGTCAGCAACTCGCGTACACCCTGTTCACCCACCTTATCGAACTTGTCGATCGTGCGAAGGACATTGTCTCGTGCGGCTTGGTCATCGCCAAGCCCCATCGCCTCCAAAACACCGTTCAGAACCTTCCGGTTATTCACCCGGATCAGGTAGTCGCCGCGCGGGATGCCAACCTCTTCCAGCGTGTCAGCCAGCATTGCACAGATCTCGGCATCAGCAGCCATCGAGGCGGTTCCGACCGTATCCGCATCGCACTGATAGAACTGCCGAAAGCGCCCCGGCCCCGGCTTTTCGTTGCGCCAGACCGGACCCATTGCATAGCGGCGGTAAGGCGTCGGCAGGTCGTTGCGGTGCTGGGCGTAGACACGGGCCAGTGGCGCGGTCAGGTCATAGCGCAGGGCCATCCAGTCGCCATTTCCGCCCTCGTCAAACTCCTGCCACGCAAAGACGCCTTCGTTCGGGCGGTCCACGTCGGGCAGGAACTTGCCCAGCGCCTCGACGGTTTCCACCGCGCTGCTTTCCAGCGCGTCAAAACCGTACCGATGATAGACACCCGCAATCGTCCTCAGCATCTCGGTGCGCTGCGTGACTTCCTCGCCGAAATAGTCACGGAACCCTTTCGGCGTTTCGGCCTTGGGGCGGGGCTGTTTCTTGGGCTTGGCCATGTGGGGCGTCCTTGGGAGTGTACCTGTTCCGCGCGCGGTCTATCCCATGGCCCGCATCTGGGCAAGGCGCGCTTTCTCTGGCCAAGGCGTCACAGGGTCGCTATGTGCAGCCTGAAAGACAGGAGCATTCCATGCAGCATCTGGAAGAACAGATTGCCCATCTGACCCGCACGGTTGACGATTTGAACGCGGTTGTCACCCGGCAACAGGCCGAGATTGACCGGCTGACCCGCCGTGTCGAGATGCTGCTGCACCGCGAGGCCGAGCGCGCGCAGGAAGGGTCAGGCGGCGTTGTCCTTGGTGACGAACGCCCGCCACATTACTGAAAGCTTACAGCCCCAGCGTTGATTTCACTGCATTGTCGACGACGCCACCCAGCAGGGCGTTTTCATCCCCGGCGCAGCCCTCTTTCAGAGCCGCCACAAATGTTTCGCGCAGCGTGGCTTTTTCCTCGTCCGAACTGGCGTGAGCTTCGAGGTCGACCTGACGGTTATAAAGGGACAACGCCGTCATCTTGCCGACCACGTCCACAATGTATTCTTCATTCCCGTCAGCCTCTTCGATGACCGACGCGCAGGTGTGGTACATAAGCGGCAGCGCCGCTTGCACCATCTGTTCGGCTTCCTCGTCCGCAAGGACAAAACCGGGCCCTGTAAGCAGCGCGGCGGTTGTGATCACTTTCATCGCGTTCAAACGCATCATTCCGCCCCCGCTTATTTCGAGTTCGCGCCGATCAGCGCACCCGCAATTGCCCCTGCGGCGGCACCCTTGCCGTCGCCGATCAAGGCCCCGACCCCGGCCCCGATCACAGCACCTTTGATCGTGTTCTCTTTCTTCTTGTCGTCCGCAAGCGTGGCTGTCGCCGAAACCAAAGCCAGCGATGCCGCCGCCCCCAATGCAAATGTTCTGAAATTGAGACCTGCAATCGTCATATCAACGCCCTCCCGTGGCATGAGTAGAAGACATATTTGCAAGGTCAGCCTAGCGATGCGCTAACTGTCTGGCAACAAAGCGATGTCAGATCTCTTCGACAGTCATCACGCCTTCCAGCGATTTGATCGCGCCCTTGATCTGCGGGTTGATCGGAAACACGCGCCCCAAGTCGATTTCGACGTCGCCGGGCAGGCCGGGGTCCAGCAACAGCAGCTGGATCGGGCCGCGGGCCGCACCCTTGGCAGCGGTTGCGGCTTCTTCTAGAACCGTTGCAATCGTCGACACTGCCCGCGCTTCGTCGACAAAGATGCGCAGTCCCGTCGCCCCGGCTTCGGCCACCACAGAATCCGCTGGCCCAATCGAACGTCCCAGCAGCTTGAGCTGATCAGACTCCATCGTCGCCTCAACGGTCAGAACCACCTGAGCGCCGGTTTCCAGAAACTCGCGGCATTTCTCCAGCGTGTCGGAAAACAGCGTGACCTCATAAGCGCCGGTCGGGTCCGAAAGCTGGGCAAAGGCGAACCGGTTGCCCTTGGCCGATTTCCGTTCCTGCCGCCCGGCAACCACTCCGGCCATCTTGGCGATCAACGGGCCCGAGCGCGCCTTTTCCGTCACCTCATCCAGCGTGAGCACCTGTTTGCGTTTCAGCGCGGGCATATAGTCGTCCAGCGGATGACCAGAGAGGTAGAAGCCAATGGCCTTGAACTCTTCGCTCAGACGTTCAGCCGGCAACCAGTCGGGGGTCGGTGACAGGCGCGGTTCGGGCAGGTCATCCCCGGCCTCGCCAAACAGCGACACCTGGTTCGAATTCTTCTGTTCTTGGATAGCGGCCGAATACTGCACCAGCGCATCTAGGCTTTCAAACACGCGGCGGCGGTTCCGGTCCAGCTCATCAAAGGCCCCGGCGCGGGCCAGCATCTCAAGCGGGCGTTTGCCCACTTTCTTCAGATCAACGCGGCGGGCGAAATCGAAGAGGTTGAAAAACGGCTTGTCCGCGCGTCCCGCAACGATCAGGTTCATTGCCTCGACACCGACATTCTTGAGTGCGCCCAGCGCATAGACCAGATGCCCGTTATCAACATCGAACGTGGACTGAGAGCGGTTCACACACGGTGGGATATACGGCAGTTCCAGCCCTTTTCGGACCTCTTCGAAATAGATCGCCAGCTTGTCGGTCAGATGAATATCGCAATTCATGACACCCGCCATAAACTCGACCGGATGGTTCGCCTTCAACCAACCGGTTTGATAGCTGACCACCGCATAGGCGGCGGCGTGGGATTTGTTGAAGCCGTAATTGGCAAATTTCTCGAGAAGGTCGAAGACTTCGCTGGCTTTCTTGGCATCCACCCCGTTTTCTGCCGCGCCTTTTTCGAACTTGGGGCGTTCGGCATCCATCGCCTCTTTGATCTTTTTACCCATCGCGCGGCGCAGCAGGTCTGCACCGCCCAGGCTGTACCCGGCCATAACCTGCGCGATCTGCATCACCTGTTCCTGATAGACGATAATGCCTTGAGTTTCCTCAAGAATGTGGTCGATCAGCGGATGAACGGATGTGATCTCGCGTAGCCCGTTCTTGACCTCGCAATAGGTCGGGATGTTTTCCATCGGGCCGGGGCGGTAGAGCGCCACAAGGGCCACGATATCCTCGATGCAGGTGGGTTTCATGCGCTTGAGCGCGTCCATCATGCCCGAGCTTTCCACCTGGAACACCGCGACCGTCTTGGCCGCTGAATAGAGCTTATAAGTCGCCTCGTCATCCAGCGGGATGGCGTTGATCTGGTTCTCGGCCCCCTCGGCAGGTTCGTAAAGCTCAGTGCCATCGGCGGCGATATGCAGCTTCCGTCCGGACTTGAAGATCAAGTCCATCGCGTTCTGGATCACGGTCAGGGTTTTCAGACCCAGAAAGTCGAACTTTACCAGCCCGGCCTGTTCCACCCATTTCATGTTGAATTGGGTCGCAGGCATGTCGGATCGCGGGTCCTGATAGATCGGCACCAGCGCGTCCAGTGGCCGGTCGCCAATCACAACCCCAGCCGCGTGGGTCGAGGCGTTGCGCAGCAGCCCTTCGACCTGCTGGCCATATGTCAGCAGACGATCCACCACCTCTTCGTTGCGCGCTTCTTCCCGCAGGCGCGGCTCGTCCTTCAGGGCTTTTTCGATGGAAACCGGTTTGACGCCTTCCACGGGGATCATCTTGGACAGACGATCCACCTGTCCGTAAGGCATTTGCAGCACCCGCCCGATATCGCGTACGGCGGCCTTGGACAGCAAGGCACCAAAAGTGATGATCTGCCCCACCTTGTCGCGCCCGTATTTCTGCTGCACGTAACGGATCACCTCTTCGCGGCGATCCATGCAGAAGTCGATATCGAAGTCGGGCATCGAAACCCGTTCGGGATTCAGGAACCGTTCAAACAGCAGGCTATAACGCAGCGGGTCGAGGTCGGTGATTGTCAGCGCATAAGCCACCAGCGAGCCCGCACCCGACCCCCGCCCCGGCCCAACCGGAATATCGTGATCCTTAGCCCATTGGATAAAGTCGGCAACGATCAGAAAGTAGCCGGGGAACCCCATGCCTTCGATGATACCAAGCTCAAAATCCAAACGTTCCTGATATTCCTCGGCCTTCACCGCATGAGGGATCACAGCCAGACGTTTCTGTAAACCTTCGTTGGCGATGCGGCGCAGTTCAGCGACCTCGTCATCGGCGAATTTCGGCAGGATCGGATCACGTCGATAGGCCATGAAAGCGCAGCGTCTGGCAATCTCGACGGTGTTCTCGATGGCCTCGGGCAAATCGGCGAACAGCGTCGCCATCTCTTGCTGCGACTTGAAATAGTGCTGCGCGGTCAGGCGGCGGCGGCCTTCCTGCTGGTCGACATAGGCCCCTTCGGCAATACAGATCAGCGCATCATGGGCCTCGTACATATCCGAGGTTGGAAAATAGACGTCATTGGTGGCAACCAGTGGCAGGTTCTTGGCATAGGCCATTTCGATATGGCCGCGCTCGGTCTGGCGTTCGGCCTCGGGTTGGCCGTCTTCGCCCGGATGACGCTGGAGTTCGATATACAGACGATCCGGAAAGATCGCGGCCAGCCGATCCACCAGCGTCTCGGCCGCCGGACGTTGCCCCTGTTGCAACAGGCGGCCCACCGGCCCATCGGGCCCTCCGGACAGGCAGATCAGCCCGTCGGAGCGATCCGCAAGCTCGTCCAGCGTGACCTGCGGCAACTGCCCGCCCTTGTCCACGTAAAGGCACGTGCTCAGCTTCATCAGGTTCTCGTACCCCGCCTCGGACTGTGCCAGCAGAACAAGCGGCGCGGGCGTTTTCGGCTTTTCCCCCGGTTGCGAATGCACATAAGTCAGATCAACCTGACATCCCATGATCGGCTGGACACCGGCCTGACTGGCTGTCACCGAAAATTCCAGCGCCGAAAACATGGAATTCGTGTCAGTCACTGCAACGGCAGGCATCCCCATCTTCTCGCACAGGGCGGGCAGTTTTTTCAGCCGCACAGCGCCTTCCAGAAGGGAATATTCGGTGTGAACACGTAGGTGAATGAATCGGGGGGTACTGCTCATGAATGGCAGGCTACCCTAGCCGCGAGGCATGCAAAAGCCGGAACCTGCGCCGTTGTTTGGCAAAATAATCACTTTCGATTATTCGGATTTTCCAGAAGGTGCTTCGGAAAGCAACATCTTCACTGACAAAAAAACGCTTTAGTTTCAAGTAACTGATATTTACACAGGGTGCGTAATTCCACGCCGATTGGCTGTAATGATGCATCATACAGGCAGTTTTTCTTGCCAGATCACGCATGCTGTTTCTAACATCCATTGGCAAGCTATCCGCCCGCCACTCTTTCTACGTCGCATCGAAGGAGGGCACCACCAGGGCGCAACCGGGTAAGGCGACGGGTTTCTCGAATGGACATCACGTTTCTTCTGAACGGAGAGACAGTGGAGCTGACGGACATCGATCCGACAGCCACTCTGCTGGATTGGCTGCGTGAAGATCGTGGCCTGACCGGCACCAAGGAAGGCTGCAACGAAGGCGATTGCGGTGCCTGTACTGTCATGGTGACGGATGCGGGTGGTGCAAAGGCCCTGAACTCGTGCATCCTGTTCCTGCCGCAGTTGCATGGCAAGGCGATTCGAACCGTCGAAGGCGCCAGCGGCCCCGATGGTGAGGTCCATCCGGTTCAGCAGGCCATGGTTGACCTGCACGGTTCGCAATGCGGCTTTTGCACGCCCGGTTTTGTCATGTCGATGGTGGCCGGTCACACCAACGGCGCGACGGATCACGACACACAGCTTGCCGGTAATCTGTGCCGCTGCACGGGTTACGCTCCCATTATTCGCGCAGCCGAAGCGGCCGAGAAACAGCCCGTGCCTGTTTGGGTCAAGGACAAGCCTGTCGCGACGCCCGCCACCTCACCCATGCTGCCGGGTTCGTCCGACGCGCTGGCTGCTGTGTATGCCGAGAACCCGAATGCCACTTTGGTTGCGGGCGCAACAGATGTTGGGCTTTGGGTGACCAAGCAACTGCGCGATCTTGATCCGGTGATCTTCCTGAACCGCTGTGACGATCTTAAAGAGATCACGATCACCGACGAAGAAATTCGTTTCGGTGCCATGGTCGATATGAACCGTATGGGCGACGCCTTGGCGGACATTCACCCATCCTATGCCGAAATGATCCGGCGCTATGCCAGTGTTCAGGTCCGTCACGCGGCCACTGTGGGCGGCAACATCGCCAATGGCTCGCCAATCGGAGACAACCCGCCCGCGCTGATCGCATTGGGTGCGACGCTGCACCTGCGCAAAGGTGATGAGCGCCGGTCGGTGCTGCTGGAAGACTTCTTCATCGATTACGGAAAACAGGACCGCGCACCGGGTGAGTTTGTCGAAGCCGTCAGCTTCCTGCGTCAGGCGGACCGGCTGAAATGCTACAAGCTGAGCAAACGGTTCGATCAGGATATCTCGGCCGTGTGCGGATGTTTCAACGTTACCATTTCGGACGGACAGGTGGCGGATGCGCGCATCGCGTTTGGCGGTATGGCCGGCATTCCGAAACGGGCAACCCATGTCGAGGCCGCGTTGATCGGCAAGCCGTGGGTGCGCGAGACGATTGACGCCGCGCTGCCCGCTTTTGCCAACGATTATTCACCGCTTACGGATATGCGCGCCTCGGCCACGTACAGGCTTGAGACCGCCAAAGCGATGCTGGAACGGTACTTCCTTGAGGATCAGGGCCAAGTGACCAACGTGCTGGAGGTATCGGCATGAGCGTAACCAAACCCCTTCCCCATGACGCGGCTCCGCTGCACGTATCCGGTTCCGCCCGATATGTGGACGACATCCCGACGCCAAAAGGCACATTGCATCTGGCCTTTGGCCTGAGCCCGATCGCCAAGGGTACGATTACCGCGATGGACCTGTCTGCCGTGAAAGCGGCAGCCGGGGTCGTCAAGGTTATGACGGCACAGGACCTGCCCTTTGCCAACGATGTTTCGCCCTCGATCCATGACGAGCCTTTGCTGTCCGACGGGACGGTTCACTATATCGGTCAGCCTGTTTTCCTTGTGGTTGCCACCAGCCATCTGGCCGCCCGCAAGGCGGTTCGGCTGGGCAAGATCGACTATGCCGAGGAAACACCGATCCTGACGGTGGAAGAGGCTCTGGCCGCAAACAGCCGATTTGAAGACGGGCCCCGCATCTATGCCAAGGGCGATGCGGACGCCGCGATTGAAAGCGCCACCCACGTCATCGACGGAACGTTCGAGATCGGCGGTCAGGAGCATTTCTATCTGGAAGGTCAGGCTGCGCTTGCCGTGCCGAATGAAGGCGGCGACATGCTGGTCCACAGCTCGACCCAGCACCCGACCGAGATACAGCACAAGGTGGCGGACGCTCTGGGCCTGCCCATGCATGCGATCCGCGTCGAAACCCGGCGCATGGGTGGCGGATTCGGTGGCAAGGAAAGCCAGGGGAACGCGCTGGCCGTTGCCTGCGCGGTGGCGGCACGGGCAACCGGCAAAGCCTGCAAGATGCGCTATGACCGCGATGATGACATGATCATCACCGGCAAACGCCACGCCTTCCGAATTTCCTATCGCGCGGGGTTTGACGAACAGGGCCACATTCAGGGCGTGTCCTTTCTGCAATACGCGATCTGCGGCTGGGCGCAGGACTTGTCCCTGCCCGTCGCCGACCGTGCGATGCTGCATTCTGACAATGCCTACCTGCTGCCCAATGCCCGGATTGAAAGCCATCGGTTGAAGACCAACACGCAGTCAGCCACCGCCTATCGCGGGTTTGGTGGCCCGCAGGGGATGGTTGCCATCGAACGGGTGATGGACCACGCCGCGCATGAACTTGGGTTGGACCCGGTGGAATTGCGCCGCCGCAACTATTACGAGCCCGCGCACAAGGTTGCCGAAGTCCAACCCCACGAGAAACCGCTGGGTCATCCCGACCCGCACGAAGACCTGACCAGCCGTGGCGCGGTGGAAACAGGGGCCGCCCCGGTCCGCCCCCTGCCCGCTGGCGGCAACACGACACCCTACGGCATGGAGGTCAGCGACTTCGAACTGCATGGCATGACCGAAGCGCTGATGAAGTCCAGCGACTATGCCGCGCGCAAGGCAGCCATCGCGAAATGGAACGCCGAAAACAGCGTGATCAAGAAGGGCATCGCCTTTTCTCCGGTCAAGTTCGGAATTTCCTTCACGCTGACCCATCTGAACCAGGCCGGTGCGCTGGTGCATGTGTATCAGGATGGTTCGGTGCACCTGAATCATGGTGGCACCGAGATGGGTCAGGGGCTGTTCCAGAAGGTCGCACAAGTGGCCGCGTCGCGTTTTGGCATCCCGCTTGAGATGGTCAAGATCACCGCCACGGATACAGCCAAAGTGCCGAATACGTCAGCCACGGCGGCGTCTTCGGGCAGCGATCTGAACGGCATGGCAGTGAAAGCGGCCTGCGATACGATCCGCGACCGGATGGCCGATAATCTGGCTGAACGGCATCAGGCCGACCCTTCTGCGGTCACTTTCACGGATGGCCACGTTTCGGTTGGTGAAGAACGGTACACGTTCGCCGAAGCTGCCGCACTGGCCTATCAGGGTCGCATAAGCCTGTCGGCCACCGGCTTTTATAAAACGCCCAAGATCGAATGGGACCGGATCGCGGGGCGCGGTCGCCCGTTTTACTATTTCGCCTATGGTGCTTCGGTCACCGAGGTGGCTGTGGACACATTGACGGGCGAGAACCGCATTCTGCGCACAGATATCCTGCATGACGCGGGCGCTTCGCTGAACCCGGCGCTGGATGTCGGACAGGTCGAAGGCGGTTACGTGCAAGGTGCGGGCTGGCTGACGACCGAGGAACTGGTCTGGGACGGGAAAGGCAACCTGCGCACGCATGCGCCCTCAACCTACAAGATCCCGGCCTGTTCCGACCGGCCCGACATATTCAACGTCGCACTTTGGGATGGCGAGAACCGAGAGGACACCATCTATCGCTCGAAAGCCGTGGGGGAACCCCCGTTCATGCTGGGAATATCAGCCTGGCTGGCGCTTTCGAATGCTGTGGCGGCCTGCGGGGATACTTATCCCGCACTCAACGCGCCCGCCACCGCCGAAGAGGTATGGCGCGGCGTCCAGAGGATGAAGGGAGGCATCTGATGGGATTTGACCTTGAGGCTTTGAGGGAGGCGGTCAAAACCCACGGCAAAGTGGTCCGGGTGGTCATCGCCGGGATCAAAGGGTCGTCTCCACGTGAAGTTGGTGCCGCCATGCTGGTCTGGGACGGCGGGCAAAGCGGCACAATTGGCGGCGGAACACTGGAATACCAGGCGGCACATGCCGCGCGGTTGCAAACCACGCCAACCCGCCTGACGCATCATGCGCTTGGACCCGAGTTGGGGCAATGCTGCGGCGGTGCCGTGTCGCTGCTGAGCGAAGTCTACGACGCAAAAACCGTCAATGATCTGGACGATGCGGTCATCGCGCGCCCGACCAAGGATGGCGCGATGCCCCTGTCGGTCAAGCGAATGCTGGCCACGGCGCGCGGACAGGGGATTGCGCCTGAACCGCAGCTGATCGACGGCTGGATGGTTGAACCCGTTCACAAGCCCACGCGCAATCTGTGGATCTGGGGCGCGGGCCATGTCGGCCGGGCACTAGTGGATGTGCTGTCCCCGCTTCCCGATCTTGCGATCACCTGGGTGGACACCAGCCGTCAGCGCTTTCCGGCCGCTGTGCCAGCGGGCGTGACAATTGTTCCGGCGGCAAAACCGGCCGAACTGGTCCGCCACGCCCCATGTGCTGCCGAACATCTTGTGCTGACATACTCGCATAGTCTTGACTTTGAACTGTGTAACAGACTGCTTTTGCACGATTTTAACTTTGCTGGGCTGATCGGCTCGGCTACGAAATGGGCGCGATTCCGGTCGCGGTTGGCCGCCCTTGGACATCCGCCTGAACGGATCAGCCGGATCACCTGCCCGATCGGTGACCCGTCGATGGGGAAGCATCCACATATGATCGCCGTGGGCGTCGCTGCACAATTGCTGCGCCCGGCCCTGCAAAACGAGTTGAAGAAGGACCTGAGCGCGTGACCATTCCACTTTTGAGCTTGCAAGGGCTGACCAAAGCCTACCCCGGTGTTGTGGCCAATGATCAGGTGTCTTTTGACATCGGTGAAGGCGAGGTGCACGCGCTGCTAGGTGAAAACGGCGCGGGGAAATCCACGCTGGTAAAAATGATCTATGGGCTTGTGAAGCCGGACAGCGGCACCATGAAGCTGCGCGGCAATCCGTTTGCGCCGCCCGAACCGCGCGCGGCCCGTGCAGATGGGATCGCGATGGTGTTCCAGCATTTTTCGCTGTTTGACGCGCTGAACGTGGCTGAGAATATCGCGCTAGGGATGGAGAATCCGCCCCCGATGGGGGATCTGGCATCGCGCATTCGCGAAGTGTCGGAAACCTATGGCCTGCCGCTGGACCCGTTCCGCACGGTTGGCGACCTGTCCGCAGGCGAACGCCAGCGGGTCGAGATCATCCGTTGCCTGTTGCAGGACCCCAAGCTGCTGATCATGGACGAACCGACCTCGGTTCTGACCCCGCAAGAGGTTGATATCCTGTTTGAGACGCTGAACAAGCTTCGCTCCGAGGGAACCTCGATCCTGTATATCTCGCATAAACTGGAGGAAATCCGAACGCTGTGCGACCATGCCACGATCCTGCGGCTGGGCAAGAACGTGGGCGAATGTGTCCCCGCAGAAACCTCGGCGCGTGACATGGCCGAGATGATGGTCGGGTCAACCTTGCAGACCCCCGAACGCTCGGGCCGGGAACTGGGCGAGGTCGCGCTGGATGTCAGCGGGCTGTCAGTCCCCTCGCCGTCGGAATTCGGCACCGCATTGCGCAATGTGCACATGACGGTCCGCAAGGGCGAGGTTCTGGGCATCGGCGGTGTTGCTGGAAACGGGCAGGATGAGTTGCTCGGCGTGTTGTCCGGGGAAATCCCGACATCGGCGGATGCAATCAAGTTCAAGGGTCAGGCAATCGGCAAGCTCGGCCCGACGGCGCGCCGTAAGCTGGGCGTTCTGACCGCGCCCGAGGAACGGCTCGGCCACGCGGCGGCACCCGACATGAGCCTGACCGAAAACGCTTTGCTGACCGGATCGGTGCGGGAAGGGCTTGAGAAAAACGGCTTCTTGAAATGGACCGAAACCCGGAGTTTTGCCGAAAAGATCATCGAAGCCTTTGACGTTCGTACGCCCGGGCCCGAAAACGCAGCGCGGTCCTTGTCCGGCGGCAATCTGCAAAAATTCGTGATTGGACGCGAAGTGCTGCAAAACCCTGATGTGTTGGTAGTAAACCAGCCAACCTGGGGGGTGGATGCCGCGGCAGCCGCGTCGATCCGGCAAGCCATACTTGATCTTGCGGCGAAAGGCACGGCGGTGGTCTGCATCTCGCAGGATCTGGATGAGCTGATGGAAATCTCGGACAGTTTTGCGGCCTTGAACGAAGGTCGACTGAGCGCGCCGCGCCCAACCACCGGCCTGACTGTGGATGAGATTGGCCTGATGATGGGCGGCGCCCATGGCATGGAGGTGGCACATGTGTGATCTGCTAGGCCGCCTTCGGCGAGAGTATTTGCGAAAAGATGAAACATCTGGGGGGATGAGCAGATGATAGTGTTGGAGAAACGGCCACAGCCGTCCAGGGCCTGGTCTTACGCGACCCCCCTTGTGGCGGTGCTGGCGACAATGGTGTTTGGCGGGTTGCTGTTTGCCATCTTGGGAAAAAACCCGGTCCAAGCCATCGGCACCATCTTCTGGGAGCCGTTGTTTGGCGAGTTCGCGTTTTATTACCGCCCTCAATTGCTGGTCAAAGGCGCGCCCCTAGTGCTGATCGCAATCGGATTGTCGCTGGGTTTTCGGGCCGGTATCTGGAATATCGGGGCCGAAGGGCAATACATCATGGGCGCTATTTTTGGCGCGGGCGCAGGTCTGGCCTTCTATCCGCTTGACGCTTTGTACATCTTCCCGATCATGGTGGTTGCAGGCGCATTTGGCGGGTGGCTGTGGGCAACGATCCCGGCCTTGCTGAAGGTGCGTTTCGGCACCAACGAAATCCTTGTGTCGCTAATGCTGGTCTACGTGGCCGAGCAGATGCTGGCCTCGGTCTCGCTGGGTCTTCTCAAGAACCCCGAAGGGTTCGGCTTTCCCGGATCGCGCAACCTGCAATCCTATGAAAGCGCGCATAATGCCGAGCTGATTGCCGGTTCCGGGATGCATTGGGGTGTTGTCGCGGCATTCATCGCGGTGATCTTTGCCTATGTATTGCTGAACCGTCACATGCTGGGCTTCCATATCCGTCTGACGGGTGAGGCCCCCCGCGCCGCAAAGTTTGCAGGTGTGAACCCGGCGCGCCTGATCCTGTTCTGCCTTGGGATATCGGGCGCCTTGGCCGGGCTGGCCGGGATGTTCGAGGTGTCCGGCCCGTCCGGTCAGATCAGCATCGATTTCAATGTGGGCTATGGCTTTACCGCGATCATCGTCGCCTTTCTGGGCCGCCTGCATCCGGTGGGTATCCTGTTGGCCGGGGGCCTGATGGCGCTGACCTATATTGGCGGCGAAATCGCACAATCGCAGCTGGGGCTGCCTGCCGCAGCCATTCAGGTGTTTCAGGGAATGCTGCTGTTTTTCCTGCTGGCCTTCGATCTTCTGACAAACTTCCGCATCCGTGCGGCGCGTAGCGAGGTGGCGTGATCATGGACCTTGGTCAAATCAATCCCGTTCTTCTGGTTGCCTCGCTTATGGTGGCGGCAACCCCCCTTCTGCTGGCCGCGATCGGAGAGCTTGTCGTGGAAAAGGCAGGCGTTCTGAACCTTGGTGTCGAGGGCATGATGATCGTTGGCGCGATCAGCGGTTTTGCGATCTCGGTCGAAACCGGCTCGCCCTGGCTGGGCTTTGTTGCTGCCGCCATTGGCGGGGCCGTGCTGTCGCTGCTGTTCGTCCTGCTGACACAGTTTGCGTTGGCCAACCAGGTTGCCAGCGGCCTTGCGCTGACCCTGTTTGGACTGGGGTTCAGCGCCTTGATGGGGCAAAGCTATGTGGGCGTGAAACCCCCCAGCATGGGCGATATCCACATCCCTTTGATCAGCGATATTCCGGTCATCGGCCCTATCCTGTTTCGGCACGACCCCATCCTTTATCTGGGCATTGCGCTGACCGCTGTGGTCTGGGCCGTCCTGAAGTACACCCGCGTCGGGTTGATCCTGCGGGCGGTTGGTGAAAACCATGATGCCGCCCATGCGCTTGGCTACAAGGTCATCAAGATCCGCATCATGGCGATCCTGTTCGGCGGGGCCTGCGCCGGCCTGGGTGGGGCTTACATCAGCCTGATCCGTGTGCCGCAGTGGACCGAGGGCATGACCGCGGGTGTGGGCTGGATCGCGCTGGCACTGGTGGTGTTTGCCAGCTGGAAACCATGGCGGGTCCTGCTGGGTGCATATTTGTTCGGCGGCATTACCGTCTTGCAGCTTAATTTGCAGGCAGCGGGCGTTGCCATTCCCGTCGAGTATCTGGCAATGTCACCCTATCTCATCACGATCCTTGTGCTTGTGATCCTTTCGGCCGACAAGAGCAGCGCACCTGCCTCACTGGGCCGGACCTTCCATGCCTCACACTAGGGGCCAACTGAACCAACTTGGGGAGTAACTACATGAAATTCAAATCACTTCTGACAACTGCCGCGATAGCGCTTGGTCTTGCGACCGGCGCAGTGGCGCAAGACAAGACCAAGGTCGGTTTTGTCTATGTCGGCCCTGTCGGCGACGGTGGCTGGACCTATGAACACAACAAAGGCCGTCTGGCAATCGAAGAAGAGTTCGGCGACAAGGTCGAGACTGTATTCGTTGAATCGGTGCCGGAAGGCCCGGACGCCGAACGCGTGATGACCCAGATGGCGCTGGAAGGCGCGGATCTGATCTTTACCACCTCATTTGGCTATATGGATCCAACCATCAATGTGGCCAAGAAATTCCCGAACGTGAAGTTCGAGCACGCGACCGGCTACAAGATGGCCGACAACGTCTCGGTCTATTCGGCGCGTTTCTACGAAGGTCGTGCGGTTCAGGGGCATATCGCGGGTAGAATGACCGAATCGAACATCATCGGCTATATCGGGTCTTATCCGATCCCCGAGGTGATCCGCGGTATCAACTCGGCCTATATCCACGCCAAGAAGGCAAACCCGGATGTCCAGTTCAAGATCGTCTGGGCCTATACCTGGTTCGACCCGGCAAAAGAGGCTGACGCCGCCTCGGTTCTGATCGAACAGGGCGCCGACGTGATCCTGCAGCACACTGACTCGACCGCTCCGCAGGCCGCTGCACAAGAGGCGGGTAACGTGATCACCTTCGGTCAGGCTTCGGATATGAGCGAATACGCCCCCAAACCGCGTGTTTCCTCGATCATCGACAACTGGGGACCCTATTACATTGCGCGCACGCGAGCTGTGATGGACGGCACCTGGACCTCGTCCAACACCTGGGACGGTATCGGGCCGGGCATGGTAGAAATCGGTGAGATTTCGGACGCGGTTCCGGCGGACATCAAGGAAGAGGCACTGGCCCTGAAAGCGGCGCTGGCCGATGGCAGCTATCATGCCTTTACCGGACCGCTGAAGAAGCAGGACGGCAGCGACTGGCTGGCCGAGGGCGAAGTGGCCGACGACGGTACGCTGGCTGGCATGAACTTCTATGTTGAAGGGCTGGAAGGCGATATCCCGCAGTAAACGACGCGGGTAGAAATGCATCAAGGCCCGCAGGTTTGCGGGCCTTTTTTCGTGGCGTTTTCGCTTTGGTCACATTACCGGATGACCGGGATGCTACGGCCGCGAAGACCTACGGAACCTTTAAGCCCTATCCTGTGTTCGCCATCCAATCAGGCTAAGGCACGCAAACACGATCGCGGCAACGCAGACGATCGAAGGCCCTGCCGGAGTGTCGAAAACATACGCAGCCCTTAACCCCGTGATGGCTGAAAGCGCGCCTATTCCCGCCGCGATCAAGGCCATCGTTTCTGGTGACCGCGCAAGGTTACGCGCCGCTGCCGCCGGAATGATCAGCATTGCGGCGATCAGCAATACACCCACAACCTTGATCGCCACCGCCACGGTCACGGCAAGAGACAGGGTCAGGATCAGTTGCTCTCGCCTTGGATCGAAGCCGCTGGCATAGGCCAGTTCTTCGTTCAATGTCGCGGTCAGAAGTTGCGACCAACGCCAGACAATCAGCGCCACGACAAGCGCCGCACCGCCCCAGATCACGACCAGATCAGAACGGGAGACCGCCAGAATATCCCCAAACAGATACGCCATAAGGTCAATCCGGACACCGGACAGGAATGAAACTGCAACCAGCCCAAAGGCCAACGCAGAATGCGCCAGGACCCCCAGCAGCGTGTCCATCGCATAGCCGCGACCGGCCAAAAGCGAAACGGTCAGCGCCATGACCAAAGCGACAGCCAGGGCGCCCGTGAAGATCGACATCTGAAACGTCAGGGACAGGGCCACGCCCAAAATCGCGGCATGTGCGGTTGCGTCGCCAAAATACGCCATGCGACGCCATACGACAAAACACCCAAGGGGGGCCGCGGCAAACGCCACGCCAATACCGGCGAGCGTTGCCCGCATCATGAAATCATCCAGCATTATTCCGCCGCTTCCTGTGTACTCGCATCATGGTCATGATCATGATGGTGATCATGTTCATGACGATAAAGGGCAAGCGCACCGCCAGTTCCGGTTCCGAACAAGGCCCGATATTCGGGCGCCGAGGCGACCACAGCCGGCGATCCTTCGCAACAGACATGCCCATTGAGGCATATCACCCGGTCCGACGCGCTCATGACCACGTGCAGTTCGTGGCTGATCATCAGAATGGCGCTTCCGGTCTCGCGCCGGACAGCCTCGATCTGCTGGTAAAAGCTGGCCGACCCCCGTTGGTCCAACCCCTGTGTCGCTTCGTCCAGCAACAGAATATCCGGGCGGTTGATCAAAGCCCGAGCCAGCAGCACCCGCTGGAACTGTCCACCGGACAGTTGCGACATCTGGCGTTTCAACAAATCCGGCACACCCGCCGATTCAAGCGCCTCGACACATTGCCTGCGCGACACAGGATCGGTCAGACGCATGAACCGTTCGACAGAAATCGGCAATGTCGGATCGACATGCAACTTCTGCGGCACATAGCCGATTTTCAATCCGGGCTTCAGTGACACTTGACCGGCACAAGGCCGTGTCGCACCGATAATGGCGCGCAGCAGGCTGGTCTTTCCTGATCCGTTCGGGCCAACGATGGTTACGATTTCACCCGGCTCAATGACCATGTCCACATGATGCAGTACGGTATGCGCGCCATAGCGGACGCTGAGTTTCTCGACAGTGATCAGCGCCATCTTTATGCCTTTTCGGTGCAGTCGGGGCAGAGACCTTCAGCCTCTACAACCGTTCGCTCGATCTCGAAACCCGCCGCGCGCGCGGCAGCACCAAGAACACCTTTGGACGGGGCAGATTGCGCCTCGGCTACGGCGTCGCATTTTCGGCAGATCATGAAAGCAGGTGAATGTGCAGCGCCGGGATGAGAGCAGGCGACAAATGCGTTCAGCCGCTCGATCTTGTGGACAAATCCGTTTTGTACAAGAAACTCCAGCGCCCGATAAGCGACCGGAGGCTGCGACCCGAACCCTTCGTCGCGCAACCGATCAAGGATTGCATAGGCTCCAAGGGCGCGATGTTCCTGCAATAACATCTCAAGAACCTTGCGCCGAACCGGCGTCAGCCGCAGCCCTTCCGCTTTGCACCGGACTTCGGCGGATGTCAGAGCCGTTGCGACGCAGCTCTGGTGGTCATGTTCCTGAAACCCGACCGGGGCCGCGTCTTTGCCAATAACTGGGTGCGCATCACTTGTCATGTTATTTCATATCATGTATTGCCGCTTGGAATGTTATAAAATCACACAGAGGGCCCGATGTCCAGAACGCTTCTTCTTCCATTATCTATCACAGTTGCACTGCTGGGTGGACCGGCCCGCGCAGATGCGCCAAACGTTGCCGCGGACATTGCCCCGGTTCATTCGCTGGTGGCCCGTGTCATGGAGGGTGTGGGAACACCTGCCCTGATCGTCGCACCGGGTGCCTCGCCGCATGAATACAATCTGCGCCCGTCCGAGGCAGCCGCGTTGCAAAACGCCGATCTGGTGTTCTGGGTAGGAGAAGACCTGACACCCTGGCTGGAAAGTGCGATAGAAACTCTTGCCCAAGGTGCGACCGCCACAGCCCTATTGGACGCAAAGGGTACGGGGCTTCTTGAGTTCCGGGAAGACGCATTGTTTGAAGCGCATGATCACGCGGACGATGCGGGTCACGAAGACCATGACGACCATGGCGATCACGAAGGCCATGATGATCATGACTCTCATGACCCACATGCCTGGCTGTCGCCAACGAATGCCAAAGCCTGGCTGACCCTGATCGCGGATCAACTGTCGTCAGCGGATCCCAACAACGCCGCTGCGTATGTGGCAAATGCCGAAGCGGCGCGCGAAGAAATGACCGTGCTTTCCGCAGAAGTGGAAGAGTTGCTTGAACCGGTTCGCGGCGGCAGCTTCATCGTGTTTCATGATGCATACCAGTATTTTGAGGTCGCGTTCGGTTTCCCTGCATCCGGCGCGATTTCCCTGAGCGACGCGTCCGACCCAAGCCCCGCGCGAATTGCCGCCATTCAAGGTCGCATTCACGCAGAAGGCATCAATTGCGTATTGTCCGAACCACAGTTCAATCCGGGCATCGTCGAAACCGTGCTGGATGGAACATCGGCGCAATCCGGTGTGATCGATCCGCTGGGCTCGGCTCTGGAACCCGGGCCGTCTTTGTACCCGCAAGTCATTCGCAACATGGCGCAAACCCTGGCGGAGTGTTTGAAAACCCGTTGAGCCGGGATTGGGATCGGGACGCGGGAACCTGCCGGGGTGCACCCAAAAGGGCCAAGTCCCGATCTGCGCATCAGGTTTGGTACACTTGAGAAGTGCATCAGACCATGGTCTGTAGCGCGTCAAGCAATTGTCGTTCATAGTCGATTGCGAAATGAGACCCAAAATTACTGACCTGACAATTGGCAACTGGTCTTTGTCGCGCGTTTTTCTCGCGGCGAGCGTTGCGGTCATGGGGACTGCAACGGTGTTTGTTGGTCACTGGGTATCGAACCGGATCGAAAACGCGGTTGTACAAAATTCCGCCAACTCTGCGGCATTGTACATGGAAAGCATTTTGTCCCCACTCAGCCAGGAGCTGGCGCATGGAGATCGACTGTCCGAACAGGCCAGCCGGGCGCTGGACGAGATCTTCATGACCCAGCCGATGCGCGAACGCATTGCCTCGTACAAGTTCTGGAAACAGGAGGGCGAGATTGCCTACGCATCGGATCCCGCCATCATCGGTCGCCGGTTCGAGCCGACAGATGACCTGAAACGTGCGTGGAACGGAGAAATCTCGGGCTCATTTGAAGAGCTGGACGACGAAGAAAGCGCGGCAGAGGCTGCGCTTGGCATTCCATTGCTGGAAGTCTACAGCCCCATTCGCGAAATCTGGTCGGGGAAAATCATCGCTGTCGCCGAGTTTTATGAAAAGGCCGATCAGCTGGAACTGGACATGGCCAGAGCCCGAAGAACAAGCTGGTTGATCGTTGGCTCGGCCTTTGCAGCAAGCACGGTTGTTCTGTTTTCCATTGTCGCAATCGGCGACAACACTATTCGAAGGCAAGGACGCCTTCTGAACGACCGTCTTGCCGAAAGTGAAAAGATGGCCGCGCAGAATGCCATGCTGCGGTCGCGCGTCATTGATGCATCGGAAAGATATGCCGCGCAAACAGACAGGTTCCTCAGGAAACTCGGCGCGGAACTGCACGACGGCCCCGCCCAATACCTGTCACTTGCCGCCCTTCGACTGGAGGCCGCATTCGGCGACAGGCCGGAGATGCCCACCGAGGCCGAAGAAATTCAACAGTCGTTGCAGAAGTCTTTGGCAGAAATTCGCGCTCTTTCTCGGGGATTGTTCGCGCCGGACATCGAAAACCTGGCGCTCGTTGATGTCGTGAAAAGAGCTGTCGAGGACCATTCCGAACACAGCCCTTTTCGCCCCGGTATTTCCTTTCAGGGCAATCCGTCGCCAAATTTGTCAATCTCGGGCAAGTTGTGCGTTTTCCGGTTCCTGCAAGAAACGCTTTCCAATGCCGCAAGATATGCGCCCGCGTCCCAGTGCACTGCCACCTGCGACGTACAAGATGATCGCATTACCGTTCAGGTCAGCGACGACGGCCCCGGGTTCGCCCCCTCCGGCGAGACGGTTCTGCGTGAGGACGGGGGCCAGGGCCTTGTCGGCTTGCGTGACCGGGTCGAAAGCATTGGCGGTCGGTTCGAGGTGAGGTCAACCCCAGGCAAGGGCACCACTGTTGCTATGACGTTGCTTCCCAGAAAGATGAGTGCATCATGACAACTTCAGTCGTTATCGCAGATGATCACCCGATTTTCAGGGACGGTTTGCACCGCACTTTGGAGGAGGCCGACGGCTTCAAGGTTCTTGCCGCCGGATCAAACGCGGATGAGGCCGTTTCCCTTGTCCGAACCCATCAACCTGACATCGTCATCCTCGATCTGTCGATGCCCGGTGGCGGCATAAGCGCGACCCGCAGAATTGCTGAAATGGCGAACCCGCCTTTCATCGCGATATTGACGGTCTCTGAAAACAGCAGTGACGTCGCAGACGCTTTGGAGGCGGGTGCCATTGGCTATATCGTCAAGGGCGTGACAGCACGCGAATTGACAGCTTCGCTGCGCAGTATCGCCTCGGGCGAAGGGTTCGTCTCGCCGGGTCTTGCTTCGCGTATGCTGCTTCAGATCAATCGCAGAAACGGGTCGCAGCAAGAAGCTGACGCCATAGATGATCTTACCCATCGCGAAGAGGAGATTCTTCGGCGCGTCGCCAAAGGGCTAAGCAATCGGGAAATAGCCGATGAGTTGGGAATACAAGAGAAAACCGTTAAGCATTACATGACGGCGATCCTGTCCAAGCTTCATGCGCGAAACCGGGTAGAGGCCGCTCTTATCGCGCATGAGGCCTGGAACAAGAACGACCAAGGGTCAGGCGCTCAATGACCGGGGCGGTCTCTCAAGAAAAGAAACCGCCCCGCACATTCGTCAAAGTTCGTTGCTCAGTTGGCGACCGACTGAAGCCTTTGGCGGTCCGCTGCAGTTGCGTTTCTTTCAACAACGGTCCGGTTGAACGGGTCTTTCAACTCGTATCGTCCGCCCTCGATCTCTTCCTTCCAGCCGTTCGTGTAGCTGACTTCGATATTGTTGCCCTGAATCTCGATTTTTGCAGGACGACTTCCGGCGCCACCGCTCTGCCCTTGCGAACGCACGCTATCGATTGAGATGCCGTTTGCCATCGACCGAAGGCGCGAAACGTCGGCACCGGTTGCAGGTCGTTCCTCGACGGTTCGGTTCTGCGCATTCTTTCTTTCGTATCGACCGTTTTCGATCTCTTCCTTGGTACCGTCGGCATAGCGTACTTCAATGCCGCTCGCGCTTGTTTCGACCTTTGTTATTCCGGCTGAACCAGATGGTCGCCCTCCAGACTGAGAGCGGTCCGTCTTACCGCTGCCGCTGCCCCGGCCTGAGCGTGACGAGCCGTCGTCATCATCGTCATCATCGTCGTCATCATCGCTGTCGCGACCACCTTTGCCCGATCCGGAACTGTCATCCCGGTCATCATCACGATCACCGCCACTGCCTGACCCGGAGTTGCCGTCACGATCATCATCACCGCCGTCACCATCACTCCCCTTCCCACTTTTTGCAAACGCGTAAGCGGGTTCCAAACGCAGATGGCCCTCTGCGTCGAAGGTCGGCACATAAGGTGTCATCACAATCAGCGAGGCAAGCGCTGCAGTGCTTAGAAGCTGACCGGTTCTTTTCTGGATCTTCATTTTCGTCTCCAATCCTGTTCGAGGCGTTTTCCTGTATTGGGGTCAGAATATCCCGGGCCTTGCTGCGCTACATCGGGCTTAGGTCTGATGATTTTCCGGCCGAATGTCCGGGTTGAAGAAGAACTCTGAAATTCTTTCAGACAAACGGGACAAATAATCCTGAACCTGGCTTGTCCTGCGATGCGCCCTTCGTCGCAGTGTGGGCAAGCTTGTCTGGCCCGTGACGCGTCGCGCATCCTTGCGAATAGCGTTGCAGGCGAGCGAAATACTTCAAATAGGTTCGAAGGTGACGACCAACACCGTCACAACAGTTCCCATAGCTGTCGTGCGGTCTGGTCAAAGGCCGCGGGATTGGAAAAGGCAGAAATCGTCAATGTGGCGCACCATGCCTCATCACCAATTGGGACCAGCAACCCCTGATCCAGTTCCGAAGAAATAGCTGTCTCGGGCATCCAGGCAAAACCGCTGCCCGTCATCAGTCGCCGTTTGATCGTTTCCACCAGACTATCGACATAGATGGTCTCGGTATTCTGGGGTTTCCGATCAACAGTATTTTCGACGACCATGCCCAAAAACGATGATCGGTCATAGGACAGATAAGGGATAGGCGGACCGTCCTGTCTGCCGAGATCCCATCCCAAGGCGCGCACCGGTTCAACGGCCGCCACGGGCACCAGCCGGTCCTTCAACAGGTCCTTACGCTCGAATGCAGCTTCATTGATCATGGGTGACACTGAGTGGTGATTGTAGCACAGCAGGATATCCACCACGCCTTCGACCAAAAGGTCACAACAGGTGCTTAAGGAATCAGACAGGACGCGAGTGCGCAAATCTGGGATCTGCTTCTGCAACTCTTCTATTCGGGTTGCCAAAAAATTAACCGCAATGGTGTGAAGCACCGAAAATCGGATGAACCGGCTATCGCCCCGGTCCGCATCCCGCAAGGACTGGCGTGTTTCTGACAGTTGTGAGATCGCTGTCAGGGCAACGGGTAAAAACTGCTTACCCGCTTCCGTCAGCTGTACAGGATACGTGGCCCGATTGACCAGAGGCAACCCGACCCAGCTCTCCAACGCTTTGATTCTGCGACTAAATGCGGATTGCGTAATGTTTCGCTCATCAGAAGCGCGCGTGAAGTTCAGGGTCCGGGCAAGGCATTCAAAGTCACGTAACCAATTCAGATCCAACGGGTGTTCCTGCGTGTTAATGAACGTATTCTCCAAGCATAATTCAAATTATGCAGAATACGAATAGTTTGATGAAATGTTCGAATTGGCTCTGAGAAAAGCTCTTGATCTAGACTTCTGAACAGGGTCCGGCGGCAGGACTTATTGTCAGCCTTCCGTCCGAAGTTGCGGCCAAAGAAAAGTTGGCACGACCCTATTGCGCGATGGGAAAGTGGAACGACAGAGAATACGACACCAAAAACACGGCGCATATCAACAGAGGAGAAGACCATGAGAACCAAGTTGAACACAATAAGCCTGGTGGCTGCGGCTGGCATCTTCGCGATGCCCGCTTTCGCGGCTGAAGAGGTAAAAATCGGTGTCCCGTCATGGACCGGCGCCCAAGCCATTGCTCATCTGCTGGGCGCGGTCGTGGAAATGCGCATCGGTGGCAAAGTGGAATATGTGCCTGGCAACAACGCCACGATCTTTCAGGCGATGGATCAGGGCAAGGGCGATATCGACGTACATCCCGACGTATGGCTGCCCAATCAGGAAAGCTTTACCAAAAAATACGTCGACGAGGCGGGTACTGTGACTCTGTCTTCAAATCCCTATGAAGGCAATCAGGGGTTCTGCGTCAGCAAGGATTTTGGTGAAGCCAACAACATCACCGACATCGCCGACCTGGGTCGCCCGGATGTGGCTGCCCTGATGGACAGTGACGGCAATGGCAAAGGTGAGATGTGGATTGGCGCACCGGGTTGGGCCTCGGCCAATGTAAATGAGGTCAAGACAAGGGATTATGGCCTGCTTGATTTCATCGAACCGATCCGTGCCGAGGAAAGCGTGAAGACCGCGCGGATCAAGGACAGCATCGCCAAGGGTGAAGGGTACGCCTTTTACTGCTACAAGCCGCACGCGGTTTGGTACATGTTCGACGTGCAGATGTTGACCGAGCCGACATTCGATCCTGCAAAATACGTGATGATCCAGCCTTCCGACGATCCGGATTGGTACAACAAATCCACGGTCGCGACAAAGGACGCTCTCAAGAACGTGCAGATCGCATGGTCCAATTCCCTGCCAGAACGTTCGCCAGCTATTGCCGACTTCTTTGCTAATTTCGCGTTGACAGCGGATGATGTCAGCGGGTTTGCCTATGAAATCAGCGGCAAGGGCCGTGATCCGGCAGAAGTTGCCCGCGAATGGGTCGAAGCAAACCCGGATCGCGTCGACGCGTGGCTGGGCCTCTGATCTCACGCAGGAAACAGGGTGGCGGCAGGTGGTGGCGCCACCCAAGTGCAGACCTCTGGGGGACCCATGAGCGAAGATACCGTTATTGAAATCTCGAATGTCTGGAAGATATTCGGGAGCAGGCCGGAAGTTGCGCTGCAAGCGATCCGCGACCGCGGGCTGAACAAGGCGCAAGTGCTGGCAGAATACAATTGCGTCGTCGGCGTCGCTGATGTCAGCCTGTCGGTCAATCGGGGCGAGATTTTTTGCATCATGGGCCTGTCCGGCAGTGGGAAATCCACTTTGGTTCGCCACTTCAACCGGCTGCTGGAACCGACCGCTGGCAAGATCGAAATCGAAGGTACCGATGTCATGGCTTTAGGGCCAAAGGAGCTTCAGCAGTTTCGCAACAGCAAGATAGGCATGGTATTTCAGAACTTTGCGCTGATGCCGCACAGGTCAGTGCTGGATAACGTGGCAATGCCGTTGGAAATTCGCCAAGTCAGCAAGAATGAACGCATGCGCCAGGCCGCGGCCATTCTCGACATCGTTGAGCTTGGCGCTTGGGGATCGAAATTCGCGCACGAGCTGTCAGGTGGTATGCAGCAACGTGTAGGCTTGGCTCGGGCACTGGCAGCCAACCCGGATGTGCTTTTGATGGATGAACCTTTTTCGGCACTCGATCCTTTGATCCGGCGACAATTGCAGGATGAATTCATCCGGCTCAGCAAGATCCTTAAGAAGACCACCATTTTCATCACCCACGATCTGGATGAAGCTGTTCGCATTGGCAATCGGATCGCGATCATGCGCGACGGCAAGGTGGTACAGATCGGAACGGCCGAAGACATCGTCATGAACCCTGCAGATGACTATGTGGCCGATTTTGTCGCCGGTATTTCACGGCTTAAAGTGGTGCGGGCCCATGCGGTTATGCGACCGATACCTGAACACGTCGCGGTTGACGGGCCTCTGCCGGCTGACGCCCCACGGGTGAATGAGAGCGAAAATCTCAGCACCCTGATCAATTTGGCAATCGACAACAGCAGCGCAATCCTGGTCGAGGACGGCGGCGTGGATGTTGGCGTCATAACCCGTGCCGACCTGCTGCGCACCGTGATCGAAGGGACCGAAGTGTCATGAGCACCTCAGATGTGAATCCGCTGGAAGACACCGAAAGCGAAGCGGCCCTGGCCTATGCCGAAGAGCGGCGCGAAAACATTCGGACATTCGTTCGCACCAGCCCGGACTACTACATACGAAATTTCGACAAGATCGGGGCGTCATCCCGTTTTACGCCAACCTTCAACTTCATGGCCGGGTTATTTGGCCCGGTCTGGTTCGGTGCGCGGGGCCTGTGGACATGGGCGTTACCGTTTTTGATCCTCGAAACGATAGCCTACGTGCAGATTGCCCGAGGGTTGTTCGGTGACCTGGCCGCCGATGCAATGGAACGTATCGCTTCGATTGAAGGAACGCTTGAACTGCGGCGTCAACAGCTGGCCGCAGCCATCGAAAACAACTCAGACAAGATTGATGTCTATCAACGTACTGTAGACTCGCTTGAGGAAAACATTGGCGGCATCCGGGCCGAAGCCGAAGCAATGGCCGCTGAAGGGCCTTACATCGTTCTGACCGGTCTGGCCATTCTGATTATCGTCAAGCTTATCCAGTCGCAGGTGGCGAATTGGGCGCTTGAGGCGCGCTTCTCGGAATGGTTGTCAGACCGTTCCATTCGGTCCGCCATGCCAGTGTCTCAGATCGTATTCAGTGCGATCTTCATGGTTTTGATCGTCGCGGCGGCGATGATGCACTACAGTTTCCCGGGCCGATTTTCGATCCTCAGCCAATTTCCGACAGATCCAAACATCCGGCTGACCAGTATCACATGGGTCGAAAACTTCATCGCCTGGTGCGTGCGCAACAGTGTGGCCTTCTTTGACGGGCTGACCTTCGGCATACGAACGCTGCTGGACGCGCTTGAAGTTATTCTGGTGCAAACACCATGGATCGTGATCGCAAGCCTGATCATTCTGCTGACCTGGCTGACTGCGGGTATCAGCACGGCGATCTATTCCGGGGCGTTTCTGGCCTATATGGGCCTTTTGGGCTTCTGGGAAGGCGCCATGACCACACTGGCATTACTTGGGACGGCGGCCTGTCTGTCGATCGTCATCGGGATTCCACTGGGCATGTTCGCTGCGCGTCGCCCAAGGTTCTATGCTTTTATCCAGCCTATCATGGATTTCATGCAAACCATGCCAGCCTTTGTTTTCATGGTGCCGGTAATCGCGTTCTTCGGTGTCGGCAAACCCGCAGCCGTCGTGGTCACCATGATCTTTGGTGGCACACCCGTGGTGCGCCTGACTGTGCTGGGCTTGCGTGGCGTACCCGAAAGCGTTCGAGAAGCAGCGATCAGTTTCGGCGCCAATAAGTGGTATTTGCTGACCAAGGTAGACCTGCCACTGGCAAGCCCATCGATCCGGGCCGGGATCAACCAGACTATCATGCTGTCGCTGGCGATGGTTGTCGTCGCCTCGCTGATCGGAGCCAAAGGGCTGGGTGAGGACGTTTTGGAAGCGTTGCAATACGCAAACGTCGGCCAGGGTATCCTTGCCGGGTTCTCAATCCTGTTCTGCGCCATGATCCTGGATCGGATTGTGCAGGGCGGTCGGAAATGACACCCATTGTATTTGTTCATGGATTTTTGGGCGGCAGTCGGCAGTGGCAGGGGCAGGTTGAGGCAATGGCAGGCCACAAGATCATCACGCTTGACTTGCCGGGTTTTGGCGAAAATGCACAGCTCGAAGCTCTCGGCAGCATTTCAGATTTTGCTGAATGGGCCCTGAATGAGCTGAAGACGTGTAGCATTGAGAAATTTCACCTGGTTGGCCACTCGATGGGCGGGATGGTTGTACAGGAAATGATAGCTCGCGCACCCGAGCGGATTGACCACTTGGTGCTTTATGGCACAGGGTCCGTAGGTGTTTTGCCAGGGCGGTTCGAAACGATTGACACCACAAAGCGACGGGCTTGCATTGACGGCCCGCAAGCGACCGGTCGGCGAATTGCAGCAACCTGGTTCCTTGAGCGGGAAAAAGCTGAAGCTTACGAAGAATGTGCTTCAATCGCCGAGTTGAGCAGCCTGCAAGCCATACTTACAGGTTTGGATGCCATGCATTGCTGGAGCGGTACCGAACTCCTGCCCGTTATCACAACCAAGACGCTGGTTATCTGGGGGGATCGTGATCGTACCTACCCCTGGAGCCAAACAGAAAAGTTATGGCAGTCTATTCCAAACGCAAATCTTGCGGTGATACCAGAATCTGCTCATGCGACGCATCTGGAAAAAGCCGAGCTATTCAACAAGGTACTGAGTGATTTTCTTGTTTGAGCTGCCCCCAATGTCTGGACCTATCCCGCGCTGAGCAAGTTACTCTCGTTTCCCGTTGTTACATTCCCCGGCAGATGATGCGCATTTCGCTCTACATTATTTGCTGCGAACTGCCAAAGAAACGCCAACCCAGCTACCAAAACAATCAGTGCCTCAATGACATAATTGAAGCCGCGTTCAGCTTTCGGCAGTAAACTCGCCGCCCAAGGGCTACAACCGAAAGACTGAAGTGTGATCATCGGCAGCTTTTGGGCCCATCGGGACTTCTTGCGTGGACTTGTGTAAATAGTTTGTGCTGGATTGCTACACATCGACTTCGCCACATCTGCTTCCAGAGTACTTCCGGCGGTATTGGCGCAAATAGAAACACCGCCCTGAGGCGGTTCGTAACAATCTGATATTGTGTGTTATATTTGGTTGCGGTGAGAGGATTTGATCCTCTGCGGTTGAGGTTATGATGCTGACGAGGTTAAGAGGTTAAGCAAAAGATCCGGGGGATCACTTGTGGTCTGAACGGGCAGTGTTGGGGTTTTCTGACGCTGGTTGCGGGAGCAGGATTTGAACCTGCGACCTTCAGGTTATGAGCCTGACGAGC